>DXCN01000040.1 GCA_019115985.1 Candidatus Rothia avicola
CGCTGCTGAGGTCTAGGCCTTGTTCTTTGGCTTGGGTGATGAGGTTTTGGGCGAGTTGGTGTTCTGTTGTCATGGTGTTATTTTCTCCTGTTGGGGTTGGGAGGGTTTACACCGTTTTCCTGACAGTCCCCATGTTCCAGAGTTTCCCATCTAGTTAAACGGAACAAAACCTGGGGCACTTCAGTTTGCGCTGGTTTTTCCGATAAAACTGCGGGGTGTCAATCTTGTGCCTGCGCCCGCTAGTGGTGGTGATGGCAGCAAGGTGGGTAAGCCCTAGGTCAATACCGGCAGCCTGGGCAGGGGCGGCAGGGTGGGGCTGGGCTTCGAGGATAAAAGAGGCCCAGTATTTGCCGGTACTGTCTTTGCTGATAGTGAGGCTGGTGGCAGTCTCCACATTGCGCCCTGCCTTGCCTTTGACCCAGCCAACCTTGGGGATATAGAGCTTAAACTTCCCACGCTTGGCGTCATAGACCTTGATCTTGAAGGAGTTTGCCCCAGGTAGGCGAAACGATTGCGCCCCCTTACGTTTACGTCTGGGAGTTTTTGCTTTCTTGCCTGCGGCACGTTTTTTCACCATTGCAGCGTAGGCGTCTTTAGCCTGAGCACAGGACTCCTGCAAGGCCCCTGCTGGTGCCTGGGTAAGCCAGGGGAAGGCCGTCTTTTTATTACTGACGGTCAAGATAGAGCGTAATTGTGAGTGGGTCTTACGCTGCTGTACCTGATTCTCGTATTCGTAGTCGCGGTAGGTGGTGTACTGGTTGAAGATGAACCGGACGCAGCCGAAGATACGCGCTAGATCTTGTTCTTGCCCGCTGGTGGGGTAGATCCTCGTTTTGTACCCTTGCTTACTCATGGTTCACCTCCAATCTACCGTAAAATACTACCTAGAATTATACACCCTACAATAAGGAAAAATGCTGTGAATAAAGATGATTACAGGCGTGGTAGGCATGTGGTCTATGATTTGCATGCTCATATTGTCTTGACCCCCAAATACCGCAGAAAAGTGATGACCGAACGTGTCCATGCTCTGATTGAAGAGACTACTCGCGAGGTCTGCCAGCGTTTTGATGTTGTGGTAGATGAGTTCAATACAGATCAAGACCATGCTCATCTGCTGATTACCTACCCGCCCAAGGTTTCTTTATCTACCCTGATTGGAGCTATTAAGACCAACACTGCTAAGCGGGTGCGAGCTGCTGGGTTTGAGGAGGTGCAGCGGGCTTTATGGGGTGAACATTTTTGGTCACCGTCGTATTTTGTAGCTTCAACTGGTGGGGCGCCTTTGGAGAAGGTGAGGGTCTATGTGCAGCAGCAGGGGCAGGTGCCGCGTGGGCCGGGGAATCCTTTGTGGTGATTTATCCATGCCCTGACGGATGTGGGTTTCTCACCACCCATCAGCTAAAACCAGCAGGCAAGGGAAGAGGTGGGGGCGGCGTCCGTCCTTAAACAAAAAGCCGCAAGGGCGGCAACCCATAACGGGTGCCGCCCCTGCGCCAAAGATAAGAAAAGTAAGAAACTTACTTGAGGGTGACGGTTGCGCCAGCGCCTTCGAGAGCTTCCTTAGCCTTCTCTGCGTCTTCCTTGGAAACGCCTTCGAGAACGGGCTTGGGAGCGCCGTCAACGAGGTCCTTAGCTTCCTTCAGACCCAGTGAGGTGAGGGCGCGAACTTCCTTAATAACGCCGATCTTCTTGTCGCCAGCTGATTCGAGGATAACGTCGAATTCTGACTGCTCTTCAGCAGCACCAGCGTCGCCGCCAGCAACACCAGCAACAGCAACGGGGGCAGCTGCGGTTACGTCGAATTCTTCTTCGAATGCCTTAACGAATTCGGAAACCTCAACGAGTGACAGTTCCTTGAATGCTTCAATGAGTTCTTCGATTGAAAGCTTAGCCATGAGATTGGCTCCTTCTTTGATTCAGTTGCAAGCCTCAGTATTTCAGCCTGCGAGCTTGAAAATTGTGGGGTGGCCCAGGCGAGTGGGCCGAAGTCTGTGCGATGGGCAGACACGAAGCGATTACTCGGCCTCGGGTGCTGCGCCTTCCTGCTCTTCGAGCTTGATACGCAGAGCGTCAACGGTGCGAGCAACCTTTGCGATTGCGCCCTTTGCGCCGCCTGCGACCTTTGCAAGAAGTACCTCGCGTGATTCGAGGCTTGCAAACTTGTTGATGCCAGCTTCGTCGAGAGCTTCGCCCTCGAAGTAACCGCTCTTAACGATCAGCTGGGGGTTAGCCTTGGCAAAGTCACGCAGACCCTTCGCAGCATCAATGAAGTCGCCCTTGATGAATGCGATTGCGCTGGGGCCGTGGAGCTGACCATCGAATGCGTCGATACCAACTTCCTTAGCCGCGATAGCGGTCAGAGTGTTCTTTACCACGGCGTACTCGGTCTCAGCACCCAGTGCACGACGAAGTTCCTTCATCTGTGCAACGGTGAGACCACGGTACTCGGTGAGAATTACGCCGTTTGAGGATTCAAGGAGTTCCTTGATCTCAGAGACGGCAGCAATCTTATCCTGTGTTGCCATGGTGTTCCTTCCAGTTCTTATCCCGCCAGGCCAACAAAAAATGCCCCGACGCGCAGGCATCGAGGCATAATACAAGCCCAGCAAAAACTGGTTTGTATTCTGTTATCGGCACCTACGCAGGTGGGCTAGTTGGCCCTTATCGTACCTGTAAAAGGCACAGACCGGCGGTCTTTGGTTACTTCATCTAACCACGGTTTGCGGGGCCCTGGCAAGTTAAAACCGGGTTTAAGGGTGCTTAATCACTTAAATACGTGCAGAGCACCTGGTCGGCATTTCAGGTAGAGACCCTGTTCCGCGCCTACCTGGGTTTCTGGCAGCACAGCCGTGAGCGGACTACCGGCGGGAATGGTCACACTACCTTCCGGGTGCGGCAACTCTACCGCCCGAGTGGTTTCGAGGCTAAAACGGCTTCCTACCGTATGGGTGAGCACGCCCAGCACCCGTACCGGTAGGGCCCCCGGGCTAGCGGCGTCCGCCCGCTCAAAGCCGTGGGCAGAGATACCAGCCGGCACTACTTGTCCACCCCGTTCTACCTCTAGCTCGTTGTAGAGCGGGTGCAGCAGGCGGGCAACCTGCGCGGACGCCGGAGCGGACAGCACCTGCCCCGGGGCGGCAACCTGGGCCAGGCGTCCGCCCTCTAGTACCGCAAGCTGCTGGCCCATCGCGAGGGCTTCGTCGGGGGTGTGGGTGACGTAGATACCCGTGAATCCCAGCTGGTGGTGCAGGGTCAGCAGGTCAGCGCGGATCGCTTCGCTCAGGTGCTCATCCACGCTAGAGAGCGGCTCATCGAAGAGAGCCAGCGCGGGTTTACGCACCAGGGCCCGAGCGATACCGGCCCGCTGGGCCTGGCCACCCGACAGTTGCACCGGCCTCTTACGCAGGTGCTCCCCCAGACCCAGGGTATCGACGAGGGAAAGGTAGTGGTCGCGGTCCACCTGCTCCTGAGCGCGCAGGCGCTGGGCGAAGAGGATGTTCTCTTCCAGGCTCAGGTGAGGGTAGAGCACGGGCTTTTGAAAGACAAACCCCACCGGCACGGCCCCTGCCTGCCGGGTCTTGGCCGAGCCCTTGATACGTGTACCTCCCCCAACGCCTACCGGCCGGTGGCCGAACAGCACGCGACCGGCGTCCGCCTGTTCCAGCCCGGCAATAATGCGCAGCAGGGTGGACTTGCCCGACCCCGACTCCCCCACCAGGGAAAGTAGACTGCCACCGGGCACAGTCAGGTCAATTCCGCTAAGCACGGCGGACGCACCAAACCGCTTGGTCAGGCCGGTGATGGTAAGGGCGGGGCTGGTCATGACCTCTATTATGCCCGACGGTTGCGCGGTAGACCCTAACTGTAGCCTTCCCACCACAGCGCATCCCTGATTCGGCCGAGCGTGCACCTTATCGCTGAGCGTGCCGCAGATAGATGCACGCTCGGCGATAAGACGCACGCTCGTTAGGGCAGGTCAATCGATTCGGGAGTCGGGGTAACGCAATTGGCCTGCCTCTATGAGAACACGGCAGGAGGCCGGGAGTCTTGTACCGGTGAGTCCCGGCGCTAACCCTACCTCGTCTTGTCGTTCCCATAAGGTCGGCTCAAGGTTCTTTCCCCATTTCAGGACGCCGTGCACCCCACCCTCAACGTGGGCGACGTAGCCGAGTAGGTGGGGCATGCCGTCCGCCTCATAGCGGTCAACGACCTGGCGGGGCCGCATAATGTGCACCAGTGAGTAGGGAGGTTTTTCAGGCGGATAGGTCTCGCCTGTAGCGGGGGCGTAGGCAAACCAGCCATATTCGTTAGTGTCTTGGGCTGCGAACCAGTGGGGCAGATGGCGCTCGAAGTTATGTTCGGTGATGGTCAGCTCCTCGCTCAGAAGCTGGGGGAGGTCCCAGGTGATAACCTGCCCTCCGTCGATGGTCTCAGGGGCTTTGGCCGGGGCCTGGGCCAGGTACTCAATCAGGGCTTTCACCTGCGGGTGTAGCCAGTGGCCGGGATCTTGTTCGTCCCAGCGGATTTCGCCGGTGCGGGTCAGTAGCCCCTGCGAGATGAGTTTGCCAGCGCGGTCTTCGAAGCGGGAGTGCGCTTCAAACTGATACATGGGTTCACCGTCCCCGCGTTCTTCTGCAGGCCCCAGAGCGGAAATATTGATGCGCATTTCGCTCTCGAAGGGGCCACCAGCATAGTTATAGATGGTGTAGTCGGTGGGAAAGTCCCCCTCGTACAGGGTTTCTAGGCGGTAGAGAAAGACGGTTTGGCTCACCGGTTCTTGCAGGGCAAGCAGCCCGGGGTAGAGCGACTTTTCATCGCGGTAGGTGGGCAGGTCGGACGGACGCGGGTAAGGGAAGTAGGCGACGCGGTACACGGGAGTTGGGCCTCCAGACATCATTGAAAGGGGTGTGCTCTTGACCACAAGAATAGCTGGCTGTGTCTGCGAAAGCTAGACCCGGGCGTCCGCGCACCCCGCCCTTGCTTCGCCATCGCTCCGCCTCCCCGCCACAACAAAAAGGCAGGCTCCCCGCACCTATGCGCGGGGAGCCTGCCTTGAGTAACCGTTAGGGTCTAAGAAACTTAGGCTACGGTTGAGGGGTCAACGGGAACGCCAGGACCGAAGGTGGTGGCGATGGTTGCCTTTGAGATGTAGCGGCCCTTAGCTGATGAGGGCTTGAGGCGGTTAACCTCTTCGAGAGCTGCTTCGAAGTTCTCGGTCAGCTGCTCAGCGGTGAAGGAAGCCTTACCGATGATGAAGTGCAGGTTTGAGTTGCGGTCAACGCGGAAGTCGATCTTACCGCCCTTGATGTCGGCAACTGCCTTAGCAACGTCCATGGTGACGGTGCCGGTCTTGGGGTTGGGCATGAGGTTACGGGGACCCAGAACCTTACCCAGACGGCCAACCTTGCCCATCATGTCGGGGGTTGCAACTGCTGCGTCGAAGTCGGTCCAGCCGCCAGCGATCTTTGCGATCAGGTCGTCTGAGCCAACGAAGTCAGCGCCAGCTGCTTCTGCTGCTTCAGCCTTTTCGCCGGCTGCGATAACTACAACGCGGGCGGTCTTACCGGTGCCGTTGGGCAGGTTGACGGTACCGCGTACCATCTGGTCTGCCTTGCGGGGGTCAACGCCGAGTCGCAGTGCGACCTCAACGGTTGAGTTGGGCTTGTCTGCCGCGATGTCCTTTGCTACTGCAATAGCCTCGGCGGGTGCGTAGAGCTTGTCCGCTTCGATCTTGGCTACAGCTGCCTGGTACGCCTTGCTGCGCTTTGCCATCTGCTTTTCTCCTTTGCAGGTGTGGTCTTTGGTGAGCCGCGCTCGGCTCTGCCACATGCCTCCCGGGTGGGAGACTCTAACAATTGTCTTTGGGTGAGGTGTGAACCTCGGTTCCCCGCAGTGGGCGGGGTGGAAGGGGTTTAGCCTTCGACGGTGATGCCCATGGAGCGGGCGGTGCCGGCGATGATCTTCGCTGCGGCGTCGATGTCGTTAGCGTTGAGGTCTTCCATCTTGGTCTGGGCGATTTCCTTGACCTGATCCAGGGTCAGTGAGCCGACCTTCTGGGTGTGGGGTACGCCAGAGCCCTTAGCAACGCCAGCTGCCTTCTTGATGAGCTGTGCTGCGGGAGGGGTCTTGGTGATGAAGGTGAAGGAGCGGTCCTCGTAGACGGTGATTTCTACGGGGATGATGTTGCCGCGCTGGGATTCGGTGGCTGCGTTGTAGGCCTTGCAGAATTCCATGATGTTGACGCCGTGTGCACCGAGTGCGGGGCCAACGGGGGGCGCGGGGTTAGCGGCGCCTGCCTGGATCTGCAGCTTGATGAGGCCTGCGACCTTCTTCTTGGGAGCCATTTGTGTTTGGTCCTTTTCTTAGCTGGTGGACCGGCGCACAGGAGTATGCACCGGGCGGTGGTGCTGCCATGGCGGCGGCGGCACCGTGTAGGGGCGCACCGGCGTGGGTGCGCACATACAGTCTTCCATCTTAGTACGGTCTGAGCTTTAAAGCTATAGTGGGGCGGACGCCCGCCCCTGGGTGCTTGCTCACAGGCGGGTAAGGGATTCGATAGGGTCGATTCGGGCGGCTTTGCGGGCCGGGTAGATTCCGGCCAGAAGGCCTAGGACTAGGCCAACTCCCACCCCCAGGCCGATTACTGCCGGGCTGATGATGGGGGTCCAGGAGTTAAAGAGGCTGATTAGGGCAATGGCGTTGATGGAAAAGAGTACCCCGGCGAAGGCTCCTAGGAGACTGGTAATAATGGTTTCAACCGCCAGTTGTAAGGTGATGCCCGCTGGCTTGGTGCCGATGGCTAGCCGCAGCCCTATTTCTTGACGGCGTTCCATTACCCCTACCAGGAAGGTATTCATGGTTCCTACGGCCCCGATGACCAGGGTAATTAATGACATTGCGATGAGCAGGGTTTTTTGTTGCTCGTCTACCGCATTTTTTAGGGTCTCTGGGGCTGGCGGGATGCTGGCGCTGTAGGCAGCGGGGTTGTTGGGCGATAGGGCGTAGGGGGCCTCTTGACCTATCTGTTGGGCGGCTCCCGGTTGAACGCTCAGCACGATGTCGAGGGATGTACTGTTGGGATAGGTGGCAGTGTTGAGGGGAAGGTAGACGGCTCCGTAGTAGGAACCTGAGGCACTGTTTTCTGTCACCACACCGATGACTGTAACCGGTGTCCCTTCCAGGTATATGACCAGGCCTTCTTGCCAGTTCAGGCCCAGTTTTTTGAGCAGGCTTTCACCCACTACGGCTAGGGTTTCACCGCGCTGGTTATGCCCCTGGTCAAAGAGGCGGCCTTGCACCAGGTTTTGTTCTTGTACAGCAAACACCGATTCTTGGGCTGCTATTACTGGTGCCGCTATTTTCTCTTCCCGGTAGGGGGTGGAACGAACCTCCATCACTTCGTTGATGATGCGGTAGGCGCCCTGCCCGGTTACACCGTTAAGATCGGCCAGGTTCTGGTAGCCGGAGCTGTCTACCAGCCTCTGGGCTTCTTGAGCGGTAGGGGCTTCTTGCCCGCTGTGGTGCAGGGTAACTTTCTTGGCCTGGTAGATGTCGAAGGCCTCAGATATCTGCCCGGCGATAGTGTTGGAGAGCCCCACAGTCAGGGTCAGGGCCGCAACACCCAGGGCTACTCCCAGCATGGTGAAGAGGTTACGGCGCAGACGGGCAAAGGTAGCTTGCCAGGCTTCAAGCAGAGCAGGCTTAGCCCAGGGGAAGCGGGGTAAGTTCCCCACCGCCACATCCCGAAAAATATCGGCTTCCTGCTCGGCCTCTGGGCTAGGGTCAGCAACCGCAGGTAGCGGGATCTGCTGAGCCCGCTCTTCCTGTCTAGCAAGCAACCGTTCTACCGGGCGGTTTTCTTCAATAATCAGACCGTCTTCTATGTAGAAGCTTCGGTCACAGCGGGCGGCAATGGCAGGGTCGTGGGTGACGACCAGGGTAGCTTGGTCTTCGCCAGTGACCTCGCGTAATAGGTCCATGACCTCTTGTGAGCGTTTCTGGTCCAGGGCACCGGTAGGCTCATCGCACAGGAGAACGGTGGGTCGGGTCACCACGGCGCGGGCAATAGCTACCCGCTGTTTCTCACCGCCGGAGAGGGTTTCTATACGGGCAGTTGCCCGATGCGCTAGCCCCAGCCTGTCGATAACTTCGATAGCCCTGCGGCGACGCTCTGCTTTGGGTACGCCCTGGTAGAGCAGGGGTAGTTCTACGTTTTCTGTGACGTTCTTGTGGGCAATGAGGTGGAAGGACTGAAAGACGAACCCTACCTGGGAGAGCCGGACATCGGCCAGCCGTTTGGCCTCAATCTCGGAGATATCGGTTCCACCCAGAGTGTAGCTACCGGAGCTGGCCCGGGCCAGGAGCCCCAGGATGTTGAGCAGGGTACTTTTACCCGAGCCGGAGGTGCCCAGCAGGGCCGCCATTTCTCCGGCCTGAATGGTCAGGTTAATACCGTGCAGAATCTCCAGTGGATTCTCGGCGGTGCCAAATTGCTGGCGAATCTCGCGGGTTTCAATGAGGGGCTGGGAGCTCATGACGTACCGGTGGAAATCACGACCTGGCTACCTTCGGTCAGCCCGGTGCTGGAGTCTGTTTCAATCATGCTGTAGCCGTTAGCGCTAAAGGTGACGCGCACGGTAATGTCACGTGTTTCGGTTCCTTCCTGAAGTTTGAGGGTACTCCCCTGCCCCGTGGTGTAGAGAGCGCTGGAGGGGACGACCAGCCCTGCCTGGGGCGATGAGTCCAGAATCAGCTCAGCGTTGAAGCGGCTCAGCCCACCCAAGTCGCTCTCGGGCACCTGAACGGCAACGTACTTAGTGCCGGTATCAGTTCCGGTCTGTGTGTTAGGGACGGCCTGGGCCTCTGAACCTGCGTTGGCTCCGGTGGTTGTCTTTTCGCTCTTGACTTCTACCGGGTAAGTTACGGTCGCACCGGTGTTAAGGCGGAGCCTCTGACCGGTGGCAGCGTCTGGGCTCAGAGTGCCGGTCGCTGGTTTGCAGGCGAGTTCTTTCTGGCCGGAGCTCAACAGGGCAAGCGCCTCAGAGCTGACGTCCCCGGTTGAGCGGGGCTTAGATATAACGGTTGCGTGGTTGTTAAGCACAATAAAGGAACTTGCCGGGATTGCCTCCTCTTTGCTCAGGGGCTTGTAGCCGAAGCTGGTGTAGAGAACTCCCAGCGCCCGGTAAGTTTCCTCGGTGACGGTATCTATGTCAGCGCCAACCCGTGGGAGCTGGTAGCCCAGGGCTACCAGTGCATCGTTGAGGAGCTTGGCGTCGGGCCCTTGGGCGTCCAGGGTGAGGTCGCGGTAGAGGGAGAAGCCACCCAGGAGGGTAAAGACCGGTGCGCCGTTAACCTCGGCGACCAAGCTCCCGTTGCCCAACTCTTCGCCCTGGACGATGTCCACGCTGGTGTACTGGGCACCGGGAGCAGCGTTAGTGACAGTGAGCTCGCGCTGGTCGGTGTAGTCAACCGAGCAGACTAGTGGAAGAATGTTCTCGAGGGTTCGGTTTTCTACACTAGCGGTAATCACGCTAGCTTCTGGCGTTTGTGCTTCAGCGGCTTTCTGCTCGCTAGTTTTAAAGGAAGAGGCTATATATACCGTCGCTCCGGTAACTACCATACAGAGTAAGGTCAGTAAAACCCAAATTTTTTTGTTCACCATATCTTATGATTTGCTCAGAATCTCGGGAGCATTTTTCTCCGCTATCCGTTTAGCTTGGGTGAGCTGGTCAATAACGCCCTCATTATCGGCCAGGAAAGTAGTTAGGTAAGCATTGAGGATGTCTGTTGTGACCTCCTCAAAGTTCACTTGCTGGCGACATTGGGCATCGTAAATAGCCAGTTGATGGGAATCCATGCTGGTGTCAATAGTTGCTAAATCAGGATTATCGATTTCAACCCCATGATGGTCCTTCATGCACGTACGCCACAGACCAATCAGATCAGAGTATCTTTCATCCTCTTTTACTGCGTTCACATAGGGTAGGGGCAGGTTGAGAATACCGCTTTCAAAAAGTACTCCGGCTTCAGCACTGCCAAAGACTGCCTTGTAAGACTGGGCTAGGCAACCGTCGGCAGCGATTGCTCCTGGCACCCCCTCAACGCTTATGCCGCCGTTTTCTGGGTTTCCCATATATGCAGCCCAGGAAGCGTCGTCTATCGCCGGTAGGTTTTGCTCAACATTTGTGGTTGGCGTCTGGTAACCATATTGCTGTGCGTCCTCAGGACTCAGCGGACTGGGTGAGAGTTGAGAACGGATACTAAAACTTTGACTTGTAGGACGTTGTGGCCAGGTGAGGTTTTGTTCTTGTAAGCACTGGGCAGTAGCTACCTCTTTGGCCTGCTGGGCGGCAGGTGCCATGCTGAATAAGGTATTGACTTTCTCAATTGCCTGGCTATCTGGCGATGAGGCAGCCTTGATGTCGACGCTAGATTCACTGCCTGCAGTTGAGTCAGTTTCGTTTGAGACTCCGCACCCGACGAGGCTAGCAGAAACCAAAACAGCCACAAGAATCTTATGGATACTGCTTCTTTTAACCATGATTTCTCCCTGTAATAAACCCGATGTACCCGGTAGCAGCTAGGTGTATACCGGGCACATCAAGCATTGAAGAATGTTATTACGATTTAAACTTGTTTGACAAAATCTGCTTTGTTGTCAAAATTGGCATTGCGTCCCAAGTTGTCTTCATACCAGCCAGGAGGAAGAGTCTGAGCGATGAATTCACCTGATCCTCGCCGCCATTCTCCAATTCCCATCGATACGTACCTGTTGGCGTTGATCCATGACGATGCCTTATCATGCAGATGCCCATTTAAATCCGTGTAAGCAGCGAATCCACTAATGTCCTGCCGGGCCCCACCAAAATTATTATCTGCATGGACGCAGATAGTAGAGGTCGGGCAGTGGAAAACCGCAGCCTGTGCAGCTGGAGAAGTTACAGTCAGAAGCCCTAGGCTAAGGCTGGCTACTGCGACAAGCCCCCCCCCAGGTAGATTTGTGTGAAGACATATGCCTTCATCCTTTCTCTTAAACTTACAAGGCAAAATTGCCTAGCAAGATTAGGCATCTTTGCCTAATGACTATAGAGTGGCATACAGCACCTTTTAATGTCAATACTCTTGACAAAAATCGCCCCCTACCAACAGGTAGGAGGCGATTCCTTAATTTAGACTCAAGAGGTCTTACATCTTCGACACCTGTGAGAAATTCAGGGTCACGGGGGTCTCGCGTTCGAAGACGGAAATCAGCACAACCATGGATGAGGCTGCGGCGTTAATCTCTGCGATAGTTGCGGGCATGCCCTCGAAGGGGCCTTCCTTAACGGTGACAGCCTCGCCAATCTCAAAGCCGGTTTCAACAGCGGGGGCAGCCTTGGGAGCGGCACCTGCTTCTGCCTGCTCAGCCTCAAAGACGGGAGCAAGCATGTCGACAACCTCATCGAGGCGCAGGGGAACCGGATTGTAGGCGTCCTGGCCCACGAAGCCAGTCACGCCGGGGGTGTGGCGTACAACGCCCCAGCTCTCGTCGGTCAGGTTCATACGCACCAGAGCGTAGCCGGGGACGCGCACACGGCGAACCAGCTTCTTGGTGGTGTTCTTGACCTCCATGACCTCTTCCATGGGGACCTGAACTTCGAAGATGTCATCTTCAGCGTTCATGGTCTGGGCACGGGATTCGAGGTTAGCCTTGACCTTGTTCTCGTAGCCGGCGTAGGTGTGAATGACGAACCATTCACCTTCCTGGCGACGTAGCTTAGCCTTGAACTCTTCGAGCGGGTCAACGGCGGGCTCGCCAGCTTCTTCAGCTTCGGTGGCTTCTTCGACGAGCTCAGCGGCTGCTACTTCAACAGCCTCGTGGCCCTCTTCGGTTGCCTGCTCTGCGGGTTCTACGACCTCTTCGGTTTCAGGTGCAACTTCCTGCTCGGACACGCTCTCCTGCTTTCGTCATTGGGGTTTACTTGAAGGCGCGCACGCCCTACATACACAAAAGATTCTACGGGTTAGGCCGCCGTCGGCCTAGCTTCGTGCTTCTAGTTGATGCCGTTACCAAAAATCCAGAAGGCTCCCTGACCGAAAACGTAATCTAGGCCCGAGATCAAGAGCATCATAAAAGCAACGAAGAAAAGAACAATAATCACGTACTGCACCAGCTCTTTACCGGTGGGGGTGGTGACTTTTTTGAGTTCCGCGATAACTTCGCGCAAGAACTGGAAAATACGGCCGAAGAAGCCCAGCTTCCTCTCTGCACCTGGTTCTTCAGACTCGGCGGTCCTGGCGGCGATTGATTTAGCCATGGTAGGCCCGCCCCTTTCTAGACTCATCATGAACATGAACTGTTCGATTGACAAATAAACCTGTGAGGCTTGAAGCAGGGCGGACAGGACTCGAACCTGCAACCTGCGGTTTTGGAGACCGCTGCTCTACCAATTGAGCCACCGCCCTTTGAAGGATACCCCTTCAAGGAGGTTCGAAACCCATCACGGGCACAGACCTAAAGCTGTTCGGTTGCGAACAACGTTATCTACTGTAGAACATATTTTTTGCTTTGGCAATTTGGTGCGTGCCAGCCTCTCTTTAGGCACCCGCCCACCCTATGATTTAAGGGTTAGGTGCCAGCCGTCGCGCTGGCGTCCGCACCCTTATTTGCCATAACCCGACGGTCCTGCCCGCAGGACGGAAGCGAGAACCTCCCCATGACTGCCCGCGTATCACGCCGCATTGGCGCTATCGCCCCCTCGGCCACCCTCGTCGTTGACGCTAAAGCTAAGGCCCTCAAGGCGCAAGGACGCCCGGTAATCGGTTTTGGTGCGGGCGAGCCCGACTTCCCCACCCCCGACTACATTGTGGACGCCGCCCGCAAGGCTCTCGAGGACCCCGCCAACTTCCGCTACACCCAGGCCGCAGGCCTCCCCGAACTTAAACAGGCTATTGCGGAGAAGACCAAGCGGGATTCCGGTATCGATATTGACGCCTCCCAGGTCATCGTGACCAACGGCGGCAAGCAGGCCGTCTACCAGGCCTTTGCCACCGTCATTGATGAGGGCGACGATGTGCTGCTGCCCGCCCCCTACTGGACTACCTACCCCGAGGCTATCCGCCTGGCTGGCGGCAACCCTATCGAGGTCTTCGCGGGAGCCGACAAGGAATACAAGGTCACCCCCGACATGCTGGAGGCAGCCTACACCCCCGCCACCAAGGCCCTGATTTTTGTATCCCCCTCTAACCCCACCGGTGCGGTCTATACCCCCGAAGAAACCAAGGCTATTGGCGAGTGGGCGCTGGAGAAGGGCATCATCGTGCTCACCGATGAAATTTATGAGCACCTCACCTACGACGGCGTGCCCTTCACCTCCATCGTCAAGGCTGTGCCCGCCCTGGCTGAGAACACCGTCATTCTCAACGGTGTGGCCAAGACCTACGCCATGACCGGCTGGCGCGTGGGCTGGATGATTGCCCCCGCCGACATCACCAAGGCGGCAACCAATCTGCAGTCGCACATGACCTCTAACGTCAACAACATCGCCCAGCTGGCAGCACTTGAAGCTGTCTCGGGCCCCCTCGACGCCGTCAACGAGATGCACAAGGCCTTCGACCGCCGCCGCAAGACTATCGTTGAGGGGCTTAACGCTATCGAGGGCGTCCACTGCCCCACCCCCAAGGGCGCCTTCTACGCCTACGCCGACGTCACCGGCCTGCTGGGCAAGACCATTGCGGGCAAAACCCCGCAGACCTCCGCTGAGCTTGCCGAAATCATTCTGGAAGAGGCCGAAGTAGCGGTTGTTCCCGGTGAGGCTTTTGGCCCCTCTGGGTACCTGCGCCTGTCCTACGCCCTGGGCGATGAAGACCTCGCCGAAGGCCTGGCCCGCATGCAGAAGCTGCTGGCAACCGCAGAGTAGTTTGCCTGACGCGGGTATACAGGCGCGTGCGCCTCAGTGGTACGCAGGACGCCCCTACCACACATTTATTGGGCTGTTGGTAGGGGCGTTTCTGTTAACCGGATATGCACGAAAGGGCAGATTTCCAGGTAAGGCGCTCCGGACGCCCCTGGAGCCGACTGGCTGGGGCTGGCATGAATTGCTTGTGAGCGCCAGCGAACCAGCAAGAAGGTTAGTCGGCAAAGGGGCGTCCGGAGCGCCAGAAACTAGAATCCCTCCCGCCCCTAAAGTCGTATTTGACTCTTACTCAGCGACCCAAAACATACAGCGCAACCTACCCCACAGCTACCCAACGCAACCCCTCTTTACTACAATAGAAACCAACAAAGACCCACACTTTGGGCTGCCTAAACGGGCAAAAACCCAACAGGGTCACCATCATCATTCCCCACCAGGAATAACACAAGGAGTTTCTCCATGAAGATCGGTCTGCTTACCTCCGGCGGCGACTGCCCCGGCCTGAACGCTGTTATCCGTGGCGCTGTGCTCAATGGCGTCAAGACCTACGGCGACGAGTTCGTTGGCTTCCGTGACGGCTGGCGCGGTGTTGTTGAAGGCGACTTCATGGACCTGCCCCGCACCAAGGTTCGTGGTCTGGCTCGTACCGGTGGCACCATTCTGGGCACTTCCCGTACTAACCCCTTCGATGGCCCTAAGGGTGGCCCCGAGAACATCGAAATCATGATGGAGCGCAACGGTATCGACGCTATTGTCGCTATCGGTGGCGAGGGCACCCTGGCCGGTGCTAAGCGCCTGGCTGACGCGGGTCTGCCCGTGGTTGGTGTTCCCAAGACCATTGATAACGATCTGCAGGCAACCGATTACACCTTCGGTTTCGACACCGCCGTTTCCATCGCAACCGACGCCCTGGATCGCCTGCGCACCACCGGTGAGTCCCACCACCGTGCCATGGTCGCTGAGGTCATGGGCCGCCACGTCGGTTGGATTGCCCTGCACTCCGGTATGTCCGGCGGTGCCCACGCCATCCTGATTCCCGAGGTCAAGGTCTCAATGGAAGAGGTTTCCGGCTGGGTCAAGGAAGTTCACGACCGCGGCCGCTCTCCCCTGATTGTTGTTGCTGAGGGTTTCATCCCCGAGGGCTTCGACGATGTAATGGCTGGTAAGGGTCAGGAGAAGGACGGCCGCCCCCGCCTGGGCGGTATCGGCGACTGGGTTGCTCAGGAAATTGAGCGCATCACCGGCATTGAAACCCGTAACACCACCCTGGGTCATATCCAGCGCGGTGGCGCCCCCACCGGCTTTGACCGCGTGCTCTCAACCCGCCTGGGTATCCAGGTTGTCGATATGATTCACGACAAGGAGTGGGGCAAGATGGTTGCCATGCAGGGCACCGAGATTAAGCGCGTTGACTTCGCTGAGGCCCTCAACGGCCTGAAGACCGTTCCGGTCCACCGCTACGAAGAGGCTAAGGTTCTCTTCGGCCGCTAGGCCACACACCTCACACTAGAAACGACTGCCTCCCCAAGGATCCTTGGGGAGGCAGTCGTTTTTATCGGCTCTTGCTTTACCGTGTCTGTGCTGTGTCTGCGCCGTGTCTACCGTGGTGCGGGTTCAGAGAACCTTAGCGCAGAAAGTCCCCCCTGTTCCGGCGTCCTGCCATCTGCCCGGCGTCCGGAGCAACAATCACGGTCTGGGCGGCAGCGTACTGGGTGGTGGCGGGGTTGCCGTCGGCGTCCGTATCGCCCCCGTCAACGACACGCAGGGTAGCAGCGGGGTCAACCGAGCGCTTCAGGACGGCCAGGGCGATAGGCCCAGCCTCGTGGTGCAGGGCCACCGAGGTCACGGTGCCCACCTTCTTCTCACCGTTCATCACAGCAGAACCGGCAGCGGGCAGGGTGTGCTCGGAGCCGTCCAGGTCGAGGAAGGTCAAGCGGCGGGGCGGGTGCCCCAGGTTGTGCACGCGGGCCACGGTCTCCTGGCCCTTGTAGCAGCCCTTATCCAGGTGGACGGCAGTGCGGAGCAGGTCGAGCTCGTGGGGGATAGTTTTCTCGTCGGAGTCCATACCCACGCGCGGCCGCCAGGCCTCAATGCGCAGGGCCTCAGCAGCCCAAACCCCGGCTAGCTGTGCTCCCTCAACCGCATCGAGTAGACGGTGGGCGGGCACGATGGTCAGGTAGCGGCAGTAGGCGGACGCCGGGTGCTCCTCTTCCCCAGCGGACGCGTAGGTGTAACCCCCGGGGGCAATACCAGCGCCCCAGGGATCTACCCAGACGGTGCCGCCTGCCAGCACGGCGTCCGCGCCGTCAGCCTCCCGGGGGTCCAGGGTAGATTCGAGGACAGCGTAGGAGTCGGTGCGGTCGGCTACCTCTACCCGGAGCATAAACTTCATGCGGTTGAGGTAGTCAGCCAGGGGAGCAGCCTGGTCACGTTCGGTGATCAGCCAGACGGCGCCGTCCTTCTCAACGGCGAAAGCAGCAAACTCAATCCGCCCCTGGGGGGTCAGCAGCAGCAACTCGGCGCTGCCCCCCTCCCCCAGGCCGGTCAGCACCTGGCTTGAGAGGGTGGTCAGCCAGCTCAGCCGGTCATCGCCCGCAACCGTCACCACACCTAGGTTGGAGCGGTCCACCAGGGTGATCCTGGCGCGGCGGGCCAGGGCCCGCTGCTCAGCAACCGGGTCGCCGTAGTGGGCAGCCACCCCCGCGTCCGCCCCGGAGGCCGCAAAAGCACCCGGGCGGGACAGCAGGGGACTACGGTAGGCAGTCACTACTGGTCACCTGCAAGGTTTTCGCCACCGAACATGGTGGTGCCCAGGTCTTCACCGGTCATGGATGAGGTCTTACGCAGCTCAGCCGAAGCGTGCTTCTCCAGCTTGCGGGTGACGGGGTTGGCGGTTTCCCAGTCCCACATGAGGTTGCCGTTGACCAGGCCCCAGAGGCGCACGGAGCCAGCGTATTCCTTGGTGATGTCGTCCTTGAGCATGTTGCCGGTCTGCATACGAACGACCGGGCCCTTGATCATGCCCACATAGTTTTCGCTCAGGCCGCCGGGGTGGGCGATGGTGGCCAGCAGGTTGAAGCCGCCGTCCTCGTTGCGCAGGGACTCAACGGACTCGGCATCCTGGTGTACGGGGACCACATCTGCAGGCACCAGGCCGGGGCCAACGTCGCCGTCCACCTGGGGGCGGTCAATCTGCCAGAAGCCGGTCTCAACGGTGATGGTGCGCAGCTTCTGGCCCTGGTCATCAAGCAGGAAGCTCTCAGCGCGATATTCAATGAAGGGCAGGCCGTCCTGGCTGAAAGTAATAATCTGCCCGAAAGGAGTTGATTCTGAACCCTCGTACCAGAGGGAGCCGGTACCCTCCCAGGTGCCCAGCAGCCAGGAGAAGGGTACGAGTTCGGGGGTAAGGTTGGTGGGAATTTCAATAGCCATATACACCAGTGTAATCGGCAAACCAGTCCGAGGAGAGGGGCAGGTATAAGCAGCGAGGGGCGCCCCTCTGACGACTAACCTTCTCGCAGGCTCGCAGAGCTCGCACGCGATTCATGCCAGCCCCAGCCAGTCGTCTGCCGGGGCGCCCCCACTGCTCCCTTCACCTTAGGTGCCCGAAATATAAAGAAAACCGGCCCTCGCGCAACAGTGCGCGGGACCGGTGCTGATAAGCCTGTGGGCTGCTTACTTCTGGCCGCGGAAGAGGCCGGTGAGTACGAAACCGATGCAGGTGAAGATCGCCAGACCTGCCAGGCCCAGAAGGACGAGGAAGAAAATTTCAAGTGCAAGAATACTCATACCGCTACCCTACCACGCGCGTGAGGAAAGTCGCACACACATAGGCGATGACGCCGATAAATGCTACGGGTGTTACGCCCAGAGTGACGGCGCCGCGGCGGGGCCCTTCCTTGGGGCCTGCCGAGACAACCCGGATGCCGATAAGACCCAGCAGCAGGCCGACGGCCAGGCCGATGGTGATGACGGGGTAGGCGGTTTCAACGTTCCTGGCCAGGATAGCTAGACCCACCCAGCCTGCTACCGATACCGAGGCGAGCACACCCGAGACGCAGCTGATGACCGACTCCAAGCGGCCCACAGCGCCTTCGCCGCGGGCGAGTTCTACCATGAAACTTGCGACCACGCCCACCGCTGCGATGGCGGGTAGGAAGGCCAGGGGCGAACTGCCGGGGTTGAGCCAGGAGTAGAGCAGGGAGGCTACGCCCGATACCAGCACGATGACGGAGTGGGAGGTGATGCGGCGGTGTCCGCGCAGTTCAGCGATGCCGGTGGCTGCGGGCCAGCCACCTGCGATGAGAAGGACGGCGCCCAGCCCGGTGAGTACTGCGAGGTTGGGTGAGGTAGCTGCGGTGATGACCAGTGCTATGAGGGTGACGAGGGCTGAGAGTGCCACCAGTGTGTAGCGGGAGCGGGGGGTTGTACCGATGCGCCCGATGGGCCCTTCGTAGACGGTTTTTTGCCTGGCCCGGCGGAGCTTGGTGAGCTCGGGGACGAAGGTGCGGATAGCTCGGGTGTGGGTGGGGTCTTTAGTCGTCACTCTGGGGTTTCATCTCGCTGTGTGGTGGGCCGGTGGTGCGGGTTCCGGGCTTCTTCTTATCTTCCCGTATTACGAACCTGTTTATCAACGTCTGTGGCCTGCGTTTTATACTGGTGCTTGAGTTGACCTGTTCTAGGGAGTGTATGAGCGTGCTGCATATTGTCGTATTGAGTGATTCTGCGACCGATGGCGCCGATGTCGCTCAGTCGCTGGGGTTGTTGGCTCATCAGATATCTGTTCTTCCTCTGGGCGCTGCGCCGTCCATGGTTCAGGCTGCTGGGCCCGATGTGGTCTTGGTAGATGCCCGTGAGCAGTTGGTGGCGGCCCGTAACTGTGCCCAGCTCCTGAAGGGGTCTGGTTTTGCTACGCCGCTGCTGATGGTGCTCACCGAGGGCGGTATGGCTGCTGTTGCGCCGCACTGGATGGTGGACGATATCGTGCTTGAGTCGGTGGGTCCGGCTGAGCTTGAGGCCCGTTTGAGGTTGCTGACGGCGCATGTGGCTGAGGAGGCTGAGCCTGAGAGCACAGTGATTCGGGCCGGTGGTATCACGGTCGATGAGGCCTCGTATTCGGCTCGTTTGCAGGGCTCACCTCTGAACCTGACCTATAAAGAGTTTGAGTTGCTGAAGTTTTTGGTGCAGCACCCCGGGCGGGTTTTTACGCGTGCCCAGCTTCTCTCTGAGGTGTGGGGTTATGACTACTACGGTGGTACGCGCACGGTGGATGTGCATATTCGCCGTCTGAGGTCCAAGTTGGGCCCTGACCATGAGCAGTTGATTACGACGGTTCGCAACGTGGGGTATAGCTTTAACTCGGCGCGGTCGGATTCTCGGTAGGCTTAGAGGAACTGCGATGTGTGTAGGAGGCGCGTGTGGTCTATGAAATTGTTTCACCCAAGGTTTCGGGTGCTGTGCTAGCTGATTTTGAGCGGTTGGCTGAGCTGGCCCGGCGGCAGGACGGCGCCTCCCCCTTTTCTGAGCAGACCTTTGTCGAGCTGCGCAAGGCAGCTGCGGGGGCGGACGCCAGTGTGCAGCTTTTTGAGGCCCGGCAGGCTGGTGCACCCCTAGGTTTTGCGGCCCTGGTGAGGGAGGGTGAGCTCTGGGTGCTGGAGGCCGCTGTTGCCCCCAAGTCCCGTGGCCAGGGCCTTGGTTCGGCCCTCATAGGCGCGGCGGTTGAGGCTACCGGTGATGAACCGCTTCGGGCCTGGGTACACGGTGGTTCTGATACGTCTAGCCCTGCCCTGCAGGCGGCAACCCACCTGGCCGATAAGCTGGGTTGGCGCCCTACCCGGGAACTCTACAAGCTGGGTCTGGCCCTGACCGATGAGGCGCGGGCGAGCGTCCGCGCCGTTGCCCAGGCCCGCCCCCTCCCCGCTGACCTAGCGCTGACCACCTATACCCCCGACCGGGCTGAGGCCTGGGTGCAGGTCAATGCGCAGGCCTTTGCCCACCACCCAGAGCAGGGGCGGCTCACCCTTGATGACCTTGTGGCCCGCACCGACTCTGACTGGTTCCGGGCAGAAGGGTTCTTCCTGGCGGTAGATAAGGACGGGCAGCTGGCAGGCTTCCACTGGACCAAGATTCCTACCGGCCAGGGCGAGCGCCCCGAAGGGGAAGTCTATGCGGTGGGCATCGCCCCGGCCTGGCAGGGTAAGGGGCTGGGTAAGGCCCTGACCCTAGCCGGTATGGCCTACCTAGCCGATGCTGCGGACGAGTCCAGCACTCCCCTTGAGCGCATCGTGCTCTACGTCGATGCCGACAACACCGCCGCGGTAGCCCTCTACCGCTCCCTCGGCTTTACGCCCCTCACCATCGACCGACAGTACGCACCCGCCCACCCCTAATCTTTACCATCTTTACCACCACCCCTCGCACTGAAAGGCAGACCATGACCACCACACCGGCGGAACCCCCGGCCCACCCCCATATCAACGGCGATATTAACAAGCTCGAACGCGCTGAAACCCGCGTAGACCGCATTGACGTGGGCGAAAAAATCAAGCAGCCCAACCTCGAAGGCGACTTCGGCAGCGACCGCTTCCTTGACCGCGAAATCAGCTGGCTCGAGTTCAACACCCGCGTGCTCGAACTGGCCGAAGACCCCAACCTCTACCTGCTAGAGCGCCTAAACTTTCTCTCCATCGTCACCAGCAACCTGGATGAGTTCTTCATGGTGCGCGTGGCCGGCCTCAAGCGCCGTATCGCCACCGGCATCGCCGTGCCCTCAGCAGCCGGGCTCTCGCCCGAAGAGCAGATGGAAGAGATCTCCGAGGCCGCCCATGCCCTGCAGGAGCGCCAGTACCGCGTCTTCCACGAGCAGGTCTACCCCGAGTTGGAGAAGGAAAATATCCGTATCGTCGGTTGGGCAGACCTCTCCTCCACTGAGCAGGAGCGCCTCTCCCGTTTCTTCCGCGCCGAGCTCTTCCCTGTGCTCACTCCCCTGGCTGTTGACCCGGCCCACCCCTTCCCCTACATTTCTGGCCTGTCGCTCAACCTGGCCGTCATCGTCCGCAACCCCCAGACCGGCAAGGAGCTCTTCGCCCGCCTCAAGGTGCCCGAAGCCATCGAGCGCATGGTGTCCGTTGACGGTTCCCGCGCGGTCAAGTCCTCCTCAGGCGAGGTCCGCTTCATCCCCCTTGAGGTTATTATCGCCGAGCACCTTGACATGCTCTTCCCCGGTATGGAGGTCGTGGAGCACCATGCCTTCCGCGTGACCCGCAATGAAGATCTTGAAGTTGAAGAAGACGACGCCGAGAACCTGCTCAAGGCCCTAGAAACCGAGCTGCTGCGCCGCCGCTTCGGCCCCCCGGTGCGCCTGGAGGTTGAAGACACCATCAACCCCACCATCCTTGACCTGCTCGTTTCAGAGCTGCGCATCGACGAGCACGAGGTGTACAAGCTCCCCGCTCCCCTCGACCTGCGTGGCCTATCTGATATCGCCAAGACCAACCGTCCGGCCCTGCACTACCCCAAGCACATAGCCCACACCTCCCGCTGGCTCAACGCTAATGAGACTTCCAAGGCAGCCGACGTCTTTACCGCAACTCGCGACCACGACGTCCTGCTGCATCACCCCTACGACTCCTTCGCCACCAGTGTGCAGGCCTTCCTGGAGCAGGCCGCGGCCGACCCGGCCGTCCTCGCCATTAAGCAGACCCTCTACCGCACCTCCGGCGATTCCCCCATCGTGGACGCCCTCATTGAGGCAGCCGAAGCCGGCAAGCAGGTGCTGGCCCTGGTTGAGATTAAGGCCCGCTTCGACGAAGCAGCCAACATCAACTGGGCCCGCAAGCTGGAACGCGCGGGCGTGCACGTGGTCTACGGCATTGTGGGCCTGAAAACCCACTGCAAGCTCTCCCTGGTTGTGCGTAAAGAGGCGGACGGGCTGCGCCGCTACTGTCACATCGGCACCGGTAACTACCACCCCTCCACCGCCCGCTTCTACGAGGATCTCGGTCTCATCACCTGCGACCCGCAAATCGGTGAGGACGTCTCCCGCCTCTTCAACCAGCTTTCCGGCTACGCCCCCAAGACCACCTACAAGCAGCTGCTGGTTGCCCCCCGCTCCCTGCGTTCGGGCCTGATTGACAACATCAACAAGGAAATCGAGCACAAGCGCGCGGGCCACGCCGCCAAGATTCAGATCAAGTGCAACTCCATGGTCGATGAGGCCATCATCGACTCCCTCTACCGCGCCTCCCAGGCAGGGGTTGAGGTCAACGTGGTCGTTCGCGGTATCTGCGCCCTGCGCCCCGGCGTCCCCGGTCTCTCCGAGAACATCAAGGTGCGCTCAGTCCTGGGTCGCTTCCTCGAGCACTCCCGCGTCTTCACCTTCGAAAACGCCGGTAACCCCAAGGTCTACATCGGTTCAGCAGACATGATGCACCGCAATCTCGACCGCCGTGTCGAAGCCCTGGTGCACGTGAAGGCAGAAGCCCACATCAAGTACCTGCTCGATATGTTCGATAACTACCTCTCAGAAAAGACGAGCAACTGGCACCTGGGGTCAGACGGCACCTGGGAGCGCCACCACCTGGCAGCCGACGGCTCACCCCTGCGCGATGTGCAGGCCTACTACCTGGCTAGCCGCGACCAGAAACGCAACAAGCGAGCCTAAGCCGGGCACAGCCGTCCGCGCCTTGCCCACCGCTCACAGCTAAGGGGCATAGAATATCCTTGGGTTAACATTCGGTTAACTCAAGGACATTCTGAATGCCCGCCCCACCCCCACGGAGCTTCCCATATGCCGCACACCGAGACCTTCTACGCCGCCCATACCCACGACGGAGCGCTCTCGCTCAGCCGGGGCCCCCACAACCGGGCAGCTATCAACGCAGCAGGCGCCATCATTTGGCGCTGGCACCACGACCAAGTGCAGGTACTCATCATCCACCGCCCCCGCTACGATGACTGGTCCTGGCCCAAGGGCAAGCAGGACCTGGGTGAGACCCTGCCCGAAACCGCCGTCCGGGAAATCCGTGAAGAGGTCGGGCTCAACGTCACCCTCGGCGTCCCGCTGGCGGTGACCGCCTACGAGGTCAAGGGCAAGCCCAAGGAGGTCTACTACTGGGTGGCCGAAGCACCTGCCGGGCAGAAGGCCGTTGCCGACGAGGGCGAAGTGGACGAGCTACGCTGGGTCACCCCCAAACAGGCCCGCACCATGCTCACTAACTCCGCCGATAAAGAACCCCTCGACGCCTTCCTGGCCCTGGCCCACGCGCAGAATCTGCGCACCCGCCCCGTGATTATCGTCCGCCACGCCAAGGCCAAACCGCGCTCCAGCTGGGCCGGGGCCGAAGGCGAGCGCTCACTTGCTGCTACCGGCAAGCGCCAGGCTCTGGCGGTAGGACGCCTGCTGGATGTCTGGCAGCCCGAACGCATCATTTCCTCCCCCTGGGTGCGCTGCATGCAGACGGTCTACCCCTATTCAAAGGCCTCCGGTATTTCCATCAAGGAGAAGCGGGCCCTGACCGAAGCCCACCATGCCCGGGCGCCCAAGCACGCCCGTAAGGTGATTGAGTCTCTCTTTGAGAAGCGGGATAAGTCGGTCATGCTCTGCACCCACCGCCCGGTGCTGCCCACCGTCCTTGAGGTTCTGCGCGGGCACCTGAATAAGCAGCTACGCTCCCACCTGCCCGTGCATGACCCCTACCTCAAGCCCGGGGAAATGTGGGTGCTGCAGGTGTCTGTGGCCCACCCCAAGACCTTGGTGTCGCTGGAACAAATTAAGCCTTTTGACGATTAAAGAAGATATGACTGTTATTCCTACCCCCTACGAAGACCTGTTGCGCGAGATTATGGCGACCGGCGATGAGAAAGCCGACCGCACCGGCACCGGCACCAAGAGCGTCTTCGGCCGTCAGATGCGCTTTGACTTATCTGAGAGCTTCCCGCTGATTACCACCAAGAAGGTGCACTTCAAGTCGGTGGTCATTGAGCTGCTCTGGTTCCTGCGCGGGGAGTCCAACGTGCGCTGGCTGCAGGAGCGCGGCGTGACCATCTGGGATGAGTGGGCGGATGAAGACGGCGAACTGGGCCCGGTCTACGGGGTGCAGTGGCGCTCCTGGCCGGCCGGTGACGGGCAGACCATCGACCAGATCGCCAAGGTGCTTGACTCCCTCAAGAACAACCCCGATTCCCGCCGCCATATTGTCTCTGCCTGGAACCCGGCTGAGGTGGACGACATGGCCCTGCCTCCCTGCCACGCCCTCTTCCAGTTCTACGTGAAAACCCGGGAGGACGGCCAGAAGGAGCTCTCCTGCCAGCTTTACCAGCGGTCTGCCGATATGTTCCTGGGAGTGCCCTTTAACATTGCCTCCTACGCCCTGCTGACCCAGCTGATTGCTGAAGAGGTGGGTATGGTACCCGGTGAGTTCGTCTGGGCCGGCGGGGATTGCCACATCTACTCCAACCACTACGAGCAGGTGACCGAGCAGCTGTCGCGCGAGCCCTATCCCTACCCGCTCCTGCGCATTAAAAATAAGAAGCCCTCAATTTTTGACTACGAGTTTGAAGACTTTGAGCTGGTGGACTACCGCCACCATCCCCTCATTAAGGCCCCGATTGCGGTCTAGGGCCAAGGAGTTGAGAGTGAACGGTGAGCAGGTAAGCGGCTCGGGTACCCTGCCCGAGCTAGCAGCTATCTGGGCGCAGGCAGGCAAGGCAGTGATTGGCCGTAACGGCGATATGCCCTGGTATGCCCCCGAGGACCTAGCCCATTTCAAGGCCCTGACCCTGGGGGCCCCGGTCATTATGGGCCGGGTGACCTGGGAGTCCTACCCTCCCCGTTTCCGCCCCCTGCCGGGGCGGCTCAATCTTGTGATTACGCGTTCTGTCTCGCAGGTTGAAGAAAGGGACGGCGCCGTCTGGGCTGCCTCTCTCGATGCGGCTTTGGGGGCGGCACAGAGTTTAGCTCCGGACGCCCCCACCTACTGGGTCCTTGGCGGCGGTTCCCTCTACGCCGAGGCCCTGCACCGCACCGACCTACCGGGAGTAGCGGGTGGGCAAGTAGCCCGGGTGGAACGCACCCTCTTTGAGCAGGAGATTCCCGGTGATACCTACGCCCCTGAGCTGGGTGCCGACTGGGCACTGGTAGCCGAGGGCGCGCCCGTCCGCTCAGAACGGGGCTATGCGCTAACCGCCGCCGGTGAGAAGCTCCCTCTCACCATGCGGTTCCAGACCCTGCACCGGGAGCCGGTAAAAGCTAGACTAAAACCATGACTTTTACATCTGGTGATTCCGTAGGCTTTGTTGGTTACCGTGGCATGGTCGGCTCCGTGCTCATGAAGCGCATGCTCGAAGAAGGTGACTTCAAGGGTATCAACCCGGTCTTCTTCTCTACCTCCCAGGCCGGCTCTACTGCCCCCACCTTCGGTGGCGCCCTCGAAGAGTCCACCCTCAAGGACGCCCACGATATCGACGAGCTCGCCAAGCTACCCGTCATCGTGACCGCCCAGGGTGGCGACTACACCAAGGCAGTCCACACCCAGCTGCGCGAACGCGGCTGGAGCGGTATCTGGATTGACGCCGCCTCAACCCTGCGCATGAATGATGACGCCGTCATCGTGCTTGACCCCATCAACCGCGACGTCATCGACCGCGGCCTGGAGTCGGGGGTTAAGGACTTCATCGGCGGTAACTGCACCGTCTCCTGCCTGCTCATGGGCCTGGGCGGCCTGTGGAAGCAGGGACTGGTTGAGTGGGGTACCTCCATGACCTACCAGGCTGCCTCCGGCGGCGGTGCCCGCCACATGCGCGAGGTGCTCAAGCAGTTTGGTGATATCAACGGTCACGTAGCAAGCGAGCTGGACGACCCCGCGTCCGCCATCCTTGAGATCGACCGCAAGGTGCTGGAACTCCAGCGCTCCGGCGACCTCGACACCACCCAGTTCGGTGTTCCCCTGGCCGGTTCACTGATTCCCTGGATTGACTCTGACCTGGGCAATGGCCAGTCCCGCGAAGAGTGGAAGGCCGAGGCTGAGTCCAACAAGATTCTGGGCCTTGAGGGCGATGACCGCGTGGTTCTTGACGGCCTGTGCGTGCGTATTGCAACCATGCGCTCCCACTCCCAGGCTCTGACCCTGAAGCTCAAGGAAGACCTGACCGTTGAAGAAATCGAGAAGATTATCGATGAGGACAACGAGTGGTCAAAGGTTATCCCCAACACCAAGGACGCCACCGTCGAGGGTCTGACCCCCGTTGCAGCGTCCGGCACCCTGGATATCCCGGTGGGCCGCATTCGCAAGCTCAACATGGGCCCCCAGTACATCTCTGCTTTCACCGTGGGTGACCAGCTGCTGTGGGGCGCTGCAGAACCTGTGCGCCGCATGCTGAAGATTGCGACCGGCACCCTTTAGACTGGTGCTATGACCAAGAACGAGATGCCCCCGATTCACGACTCCCACGAGGAGCTGTGCGGGGGCATCCGTACTTTAAATTTTAGGGTTGATAAGGGGTCGGATGTCCCGCCCTACTCCCAGCTGCGGCGGGCAATTATTGCGGCGCGGGCTTCCGGGGTGCTGGCTGCCGGGGATAGGCTGCCGCCCATGCGGGCGCTGGCTGCCGAAACAGGTCTAGCAGTAAACACGGTGGCTAAGGCCTACAAGGAGCTAGAGGCTGCCGGTGCCATTGAGACCCACGGCCGGGCAGGGTCCTTTATTACGGCTCTGGATTCAACCGCGCACAAGGCGCAGACCCTGACCGAGAAGTACATTACCGCCATGCGCAAGCTGGGCTTTGAAGATCGGCAGATTCACGAGACTCTGGATCATATGCTGGGTTTCGAAAGCTAGAACTTCTACGTTCCTCTGTAGTGGCAGCCCGTTGGGCAGTAGTGGTTGCGGTTGCTGCGGCTGGCCCAGCGGGCGGCGGTGCGACGGCGGTGGGCCCGGTGCCGCTTAGCCTGAATCTGCCGCCAGACATTCAGCACCTTAGCTTTCGCCCATACGTTCAGGCGGTGGGCCCAGTGGAATTCGGTGCCCCACAGGCTCATACCCATAAAGATAAAAAGCCAGCCGGGGCCGGGCGTCACCAGCATGATAAGACCGGCGACGATGCACAAAAAACCTAGCCCGATAATGAGCAGGCGGTAGAGCAAGAGCAGGGCGGCATGCCGCCCCATAAAGGCGCGGAAGCGCTCCATACGCCGGTGGAGGCATCCGCCCTGCCCGCTCTCAATTTCTTTCTCCAGGCTCATGACGCCCTGCGCTAGAGAGTAAACCCAACGACCACAGGCTCAGGTACCAGGCGCACCCCGAAGCTTTCCTCCACCCCGGCTCGCACAGCGCGGGCAATAGCCGCGATATCGGTGGTCGAAGCACCCCCGCGGTTGGTGATAGCCAGGGTGTGCTTGGTGGAGAGCGAAGCCCGGCCGCCGGCAAGCTCCGCTGCCTCGCCCTCAAGGCCGAAGCCCTTATCAAACCCGGAGTGCTGAATCAGCCAGGCGGCAGAGAGCTTAACCATGCCGTCCAGAGGTTCACCGGCGGGGGTGGTTGCCGGGTAGCGGGGGGCGTCCTCGGGCAGCTGGGCTGCGACGTCCTGCCCCACAATCGGGTTGGTGAAGAAGGAGCCGGTGGAGTAGGTGTCCCGGTCGGCGGCATCCAGCACCATGCCCTTGCCTGCGCGCAGGCGCAGCACGGTTTCGCGCACCAGGCGGGAGTCGGCGCGCTCCCCCACCTCAACTCCCAGCTGGCGGGCCAGCTCAGCGTAGCGGACGGGGGCGGACTGGGAGCCGTGAGGCAGCTGGAAGTCTACGGTCAGCACCACATAGCGGGGAGACCCGTTGACGGTGGACTGCTTGAGGATCGAGTCGCGGTAGGCGAACTTCAAGTCGGCGTTAGCGAAGGTCTTGTAGCCGCCAGTTTCGCGGTCCCAGGTGCGAACCGAGGCGATGGTGTGGGCGACCTCAGAGCCGTAGGCCCCCACGTTCTGCACGGGGGTGGCGCCCACGGTGCCGGGAATACCGGAGAGGGCCTCAATACCGGAGAGCTCGTGCTCGACGGCGTAGGCCACCAGGTCGTCCCAGGTGTGGCCTGCCTGCACGCGCAGGGTGGTGCCGCCGCAGGCGTAGTCGCTCACGGTTTCAATACCGGTTGAAGCTATGTGCACCACTGCCCCGTCAAAGCCCTCATCGGCTACCAGCAGGTTAGAGCCCCCGCCCACCACCAGCAGGTCTTCTCCGGCACGGTCGGCGGCACTTACGGCGTCGATAATCTCCTGTTCGCTGGTGGCCTCAACGAAGAGACGGGCAGGGCCCCCCACAGCGGCAGTGGTCAGTTCACTTAAAAGCTTGTCAGTCACGGTGCCCATTCTACCGGCTTAGCCCGAATGCCGCCTGCCAGCGTGCTCACCGGGCTCTGGGAGCTGGGCGCGGGCGTCCTGGCAGCTAACGCGCCTAGAGCTTTTCGGTGTGGACGGTGTTGCCCGGCTTGAGGGCGTCCAGGCGGCTGGTAAGCAGGAGTGAAATGACCACGAAAACGAGTACGGCTAGCAGGCCGTTTCGGATGCCAAAGTGCTCCCCCAGTAGACCCAGCAGGGGCGGGCCGCCCAGGAAGGCCGCATAGCCGATGGTTGAGACAACGGAGACGCGGACGGCGGCCTTGAGCGGGTCGTCCGAGGCAGCTGACATGCCGGTCGGGAAGCCGAGGGAGGCTCCCAGGCCCCAGACCAGCAGGCCGACAAAGCCCAGGGGCACGGTAGGGGCGAAGATGAAGAGGGCCAGGCCGATAATGGCGAGCGAGCAGGTGGTGCGGAGAACCGGCACCCGGCCAAAGCGGTTGAGCAGGGCAGTGCCGCCAAAACGCCCCACCATCATGGCCACCACAAAGATGAAGTAGCCGAGGGACCCGATGGTGTTGCTGGTGCCGTAGTCGTGGGTGAGGGCGAGCGCGACCCAGTCGTTGGCGGAACCTTCGGCCAGGGCCATACCGAGGACGAAGAGGCCGATGAGGATGGTGTGTTTGTCGCGCCAGGCGTCGCGCACCCGGTAGGAGCCGACAGCGGCGATGGCCTGGGTGTCATCCTGGCCGTAGTTTTCGCTGTGGCAGAACTTGAGGGAGATGAGGACGAGGGCAGCAACAGCCAGCGCGAAGTAGGCCATGTGGACGGCGAAGGGCACGCCCAGGCGGGTGTCGAGTGTGCCAATAGCGGCACCTGCTACGGTGCCGATCGAGAAGAAGCCGTGCATGATGGGGGTGACGTAGCGCCCCAGTGCCCGCTCATTGGCGACGCCCTGCACATTGGAGGCCACGTTGGAGACAGCGCTGCCCAGTCCCTGAAGCATGAGGCCGAGCAGGGTTACGGGAACGCTGGCGAGGTGCACGCCCAGGCCGATCAGGAGCATGCCGGTGACGGTGGTGATGTAGGCTGCCGCGATACAGCGGATAGCGCCGAAGCGGGCCACGAAGGCGCCTGAGAAGCTCACGGCGCAGAAGGAACCGATGGTCATACCCAGCAGCAGCAAGCCCATGGGACCGGAGCTCAGCCCCAGCCCGTTAGCCACATCGGGCAGGCGGGTCAGCAGGGCAGAAACCACTAAACCGCTAGCAAAGAAAAGCCCCAGCACAGCCCTGTACCAGGTCTTAATCTGCCGGTCGGAAAGCTGGGTGCGGGGGTTATGTGCCATGGTGGGTAAGGTCGATTCTCTCGTAGTAAAGCTAAGAGGGCGCGTCAGTGTGTTTGTGTCCTGCTGTCTATTCTAGTGGTCGTGCACAACAGGGCGCCCGCTCAATCTCTGAACGGGCGCCTTTGGTCCGCAAGTTGGGGGCGCTAAGCGAGCTTCACGAGAGCCTGGGCCTTCATCAGCACCTTTTGCTCTTTGCCCTCGCTATCGGGGGCGGTGACGGTCAGGTCGATGCGGGCGGTGCGGGCGTCCGCATCCAGGGCACCGACCTTACCGGCAACCGAGATGACGTTTCCGCCGGTAGCTGGGGAGGCCGTGTCATCAGCATCGGGTATCGGAACCGGCTTGGAGAAGCGGGTCTGGTAGTCCACAATCGCACCGGCGTCGCCTACCCAGTCGGTCACCAGCTGCACGGCAGCGCCCATGGTGAACATGCCGTGGGCGATGACCCCGGGCAGGCCCACAGCGGTTGCGAAGCGCTCGTTCCAGTGGATGGGGTTGAAGTCGCCGGACGCGCCCGCGTAGGCCACCAGGTCAGCGCGGGTGACAGGAATCTGACGGGCACCGATCTCGGCACCCTTTTCAAGGGAGTCAAAAGAGATAGCCATGGGTTAGTCCTCCGCCCGAACCAGCAGTGATGAGATGCAGGTGGCGACCTTTTCGCCCTCTACAGTGGTGATTTCTTCGCGGGTGGTCAGCATAGCGCCGGCTCCCATGACGCGCACGCTATCGACGTGCACCTCGGTCAGCAGCTCGTCCCCTGCCACGATTGGGCGGTGGTGGGTGAAGCGCTGGTCAGCGTGGACCACGCGGGAGAAATCGATACCGGCTTCGGGGTCACCAATCAGGGCGGCGTCTGCCTTCTGGGCCAGAATAATGGCGAAGGTGGGCGGGGCAATCAGGTCGCTGTAGCCTGCGCGCTGGGCGGCCTGCACGTCAAAGTGCAGGGGGCTGGTGGCCTTCACGGCTGTAGCGAATTCACGGATTTTCTCTCGCCCCACCAGATAGGGCTCTGTGGCCGGGTAGGTGCGGCCTACGATCTCTTGGTTAATAGCCATAGAAACCACTCTACAAACAAAAAACCTGCCAAGCTAATGCTTGACAGGTTATCTGAGCCCCGACCGGGAATCGATCCCGGGACCTCCATCTTACCAAGATGGCGCTCTACCACTGAGCTATCGGGGCGTAGCGGTGGACGGGCTCGATCCGTCGACCTCACGATTATGAGTCGTGCGCTCTAACCAGCTGAGCTACACCGCCACGTATGAACTTTTGGGCTCATACAGAGCCCCGACCGGGAATCGATCCCGGGACCTCCATCTTACCAAGATGGCGCTCTACCACTGAGCTATCGGGGCAACAGATATTAGCTTACGGTACAACCTTTGGAAGACGCAAATCTAGAACCTGTTTTTTTGGGTGTTCTAGGGCACAAGTTGAAATGGTGCTCTATGGGTAAGGGGGCGCAGGCTCGCAGCGAAGCTGCTGGCTGCGGGGCTGGCGTGAATCGCTTGTGAGCGTCAGCGAACCAGCGAGAGGGTCGGCAGCGAGCGCGAGCCTGCAGAACCTTATCCTTAGAACTTCTTGCGGCCCTTCTTCTTGCCGCCAAAGTCCTTCTTGCCGAAACGGTCGTCACGGTCAAATTTCTTGCCGTCGAACTTCTTCTTGCCGCCGAAGTCCCTCTTACCAAAGCCGCGGTCGTCGCGGTCGAACTTGCGTCCGCCTCCGCCGCCCTTGGGGCCGCGGTCGCGCTTGATGTTGATGAATTCGCCGGCTACCTGGGTGTCGCGCAGGCGGTCGAAGAAGTCACCGGGCAGTTCTGCTTCGGGCAGGGAGACGATGGTGAAGTGCTGGCGGATGTCGATTGCGCCGACCTGCTTGCCCTTGAGGCCGCCTTCGTTGGTGAGGGCACCGACGATAGCTGCGGGTGAGACGTGGGAGGAGCGGCCCACGTTGAGCTTGAAGTCGACCATGCCTTCTTCGGAGTGGCGACGGCCGCCGCGGGGCTTGTCGGCGCGGTCGAAGTCTCGGTCGCGGTCGCGCTTCTTGCTCTTGGGTTCGGGCATTTCTTCGGCCAGGAAGGGGCGGCCCTGCTGGGCGATGACTGCCAGGGCTGCTGCGATTTCTTCGCCTTCAACGTCGTGTTCGTTAGCGTAGGCGTCGATGAGTTCGCGGAAGAAGCTGAGATCTTCGGTTTCGATGGTGTCGGTGATCTGCTGGGCGAACTTCTGCTTGCGGTTGGCGTTGACGTCTTCAACGGTGGGCATGTGCATCTGCTCGACCTGCTGGCGGGTTGCCTTTTCAATCTGGCGCAGCATGTACTTTTCACGCGGGGTCATGAAGAGGATGGCTTCACCGGCGCGGCCTGCGCGGCCTGTTCGGCCGATGCGGTGCACGTAAGATTCGGTGTCGTGGGGGATGTCGAAGTTGACGACCAGGGAGATACGCTCGACGTCGAGGCCGCGGGCGGCGACGTCGGTGGCGACCAGGATGTCGATGCGGCCATCGCGCAGGGCTTCGACGGTGCGTTCGCGCTGGTTCTGGGGAATATCGCCGTTGATGGCGGCAGCCTGGTAGCCGCGGGCCTTGAGCTTGTCGGCGACTTCTTCGGTTTCCTTCTTGGTGCGGACGAAGGCGATGATACCGTCGTAGTCTTCGACCTCAAGCACGCGGGTCATGGCTTCGAGCTTGTGGGAGTGCATGACCTGCATGTAGCGCTGGCGGATGTTGGCGCTGGTGGTGGTCTTTGACTTGACGCGTACCTCTGCGGGGTCGTTGAGGTACTGCTCAGCGATCTTGCGGATGCTCTTGGGCATGGTTGCTGAGAAGAGGGCAACCTGCTTGGAGTCGGGGGTATCTGCCAAGATCTGCTCTACGTCTTCGGCGAAGCCCATACGGAGCATTTCGTCGGCTTCGTCCAGTACCAGGTACTGCAGGTTGGAGAGGTCCAGGGAGCCCTTTTTCAGGTGGTCGATGACGCGGCCGGGGGTACCGACAACGACCTGGGCGCCGCGCTTGAGGCCTGCCAGCTGGGGGCCGTAGGGTGAACCGCCGTAGACAGGCAGCACGGTGAAGTCGGGCATTTCGGTTGCGTAGGACGAGAAGGCTTCGGCAACCTGCAGGGCCAGTTCGCGGGTGGGGGCTAGGACGAGCACCTGGGTGTCCTTGGAAACGCCGTTGATGTCAGCCAGTTCTGCCAGGGTTGAGAGGGCAGGTAGGGCAAAGGCTGCGGTTTTGCCGGTGCCGGTCTGGGCTAGGCCAACGACGTCGCGGCCTTCAAGCAGCAGGGGGATGGTTTCAGCCTGGATGGGTGAGGGCTTTTCGTAGCCGACCTTTTCGAGGGCTGCCAGGACGCGGGCGTCCAGGCCTAGGTCGGTGAAGCGGGTGCCGCCGTCCTCGTCCTTTTCTACCTGCTGGGTGGGGGTGTCTACAACCGGTTCCTGGAAGATGGCGTCGGTTGCGGTTTCTGCGTTAACGGCAGTATTTTCAGTCAATGTTGTCCTCATCGAGTGGGGTTTCAGCACTCTCACTGAGGTGGAGGTGCTGTACGGGTATCCCCGTGGAATGCTCGCGAGGGGCCTCAAAGATCAGAGGTCTTCGGTTCGTGGGCGCTGGCTATCAGGGGTGCGCGCTTGGGCGAGCTGATTACACATCAGGTTCTCTAGTCGAAGGTTCAACGGTCTGCTTAGCCTAAGTATGTTCGTTGAACGCGCGTGGCCCTGTGGTTGTGTGCCAGTAGCGGGCATGGGCGCTGAAGAGAAATGGTCGGGGGTTCCCGAGTCTTACGTTTTTAACTCTACCCTAGTTTGGGCGTTTTGGGCCCGGGTGGTGACAGAGGGTACAGCTAGCGGGTGCGGACGGCGATGTCGATGCTGCCGATGGTGCGGTAGTGCACGTAGGTGGCAGTACCGTAGCGGCCGGTGGCGTAAGCGACGGCGCTGGTGGGCGGGGTGCCGCCCCAGGCACTGCCGAGTTTGTCGACGAGCACGTAGTCGGGGCCAGGTGCCCCGGAGTGGCCGATCCAGTAGGCGGTATGGTTGGGCACCAGGTAGGTGAGGACGGAGAGGTCGGCAGCTACGGTGGTGCCTTCTGGGATAGCGGCGACGGCTTCGGCCTTCATCCGGTCAGTGGTGGAAAGCTCAGTGGTGACAAAGTCCGGGTCAGCCAGCTGGGCCAGGGGCTGGTTGGGCAGGAACCCTAGGCTGACGATGAGGGCGAGCGCGGGTAGGGCTACCGGGGCGCGGTGGCGCAGGGTCGCGAAGATGGTGCGGACGGTGCGCCCGGCGGGTGCTGCCCCGAGCTGATAGGCGGGGAGGCGCGTACGGGCAACGGCTCGGGCGAGCACATCGAGCAGGGCGGTGAAGACGATGGGCATGAGCACCAGGTTGTAGTGCCAGGTGGGTTCCCAGTAGCCCTCTTGGGGTGAGAGGAAGCGCCAGATGAGGGTGGGGGCTGCGATGAGGGCGAGGGGGCTGGTTGTCCAGGCCAGGACGCCGGTGAGCAGGAGCAGCCCGAGGGTGGCGGTTTTTTGCCAGGGGTAGAGGAGCTGGGCGAAGGCGCCGAGGGGGTCGCCGATAGCCTCTGCGATGTCGAGTTTGTCGGAGTAGTCGAAGACTCCGCCGGTGTTGAAGTGGGGCAGGATAAGGCCGATAGCGAGCAGGGGCCAGACTATGCCCCAGAGCATGAGCAGGCTGGCCTCGGCGACCACTGGGGTGTTGGCCCAGGAGCGCAGCAGGGTGCGGTAGCGTTCGCGGCGGGGGCGTACCGGGGCGGACGCCGAGGGGAAGGCTATGCTGCTGGCGGTTGAGAGCCAGCCGGTGCGGGCCAGGGCGACGAGCCCGATCACGAAAACCGTGATGCCGACGTCCTCTTTGACGAAGACCAGGGGGGCTGCCCAGTAGATAGCGCGGCGCAGCAGGGGGGCTGGGGCGTCTGCCAGGCGGGTCATAGCCAGGTAGCCCAGGCTCATGACGAGCAGGGGCAGGGCGAAGGCCACCTCGTGGAATTGAACGGCTACAGCCTGCTGAATGCCGAAGCTCAGTGCGTAGGCAAGGCCCAGGGCCAGGGCTGCCCAGGGGGCCAGGATTCTCTGGGCAAACCGCACCAGCAGGTAGACAGACAGGGCAACCAGCCCATTTTGTACATAGAGCAGGGTGGCGGGTGTAGGCCAGAGCCAGTAAAAGGGGGTCAGCAGCACGGTGACGGGGTGGAAGTGATCGCCCAGCAGGTTGAACCCCTCCCCCTTGATAGGAACAATCGGAGTTTCCCCTGCCGCATATGCCTTAGCCAGCTGCGAGAAGATGCCCAGGTCCCAGGATGGCACCACGTAGTGCCGCCACTGTAACCAGGAGTAGACGCTGTAGAGGGCAAAGGCAGCTAGGGCCAGGGCGGCAGCGCTCATGCGCGCCCTGAGGGGGTGGGCTTCTGCTGGCAGTAGGGAGGAGCTCATGCGCCTTCTTCATCTGAGGTTGGGGTGGGTGCCACGGGTGCGGCGTCTTGTACGAGTATAGACAGCAAAGTGGTTCTGTGGGTCGGGTAGAGCGGGTGTGAGACGATGGTGAGCATGTTGCGCGCGCATTTTGTTCTGGAACCAACCCACCGGGTCCACCTAGGCCAGACCTTTGCGACCCTACAGCGCGGGGCCTTCGACCCCCTCTTTCGTCAGGTAGCCGGGCCTGCTGGCCCTGTTTTTTGGGCGACGGCCCGCGAAGCTGGGGTGGGTCTGCTTGTTCGTTTTGCCAGGACGCACCCTGCCGACCTGCGCGCCCCGATTGAGGTGACAATCTGGGCGGGAGATAGTTCTGCCGGTGGCACCTCGCCCGCGTCCGCCCTGGAAGCTTTTGCGGCACGCGTGCCGGGCTGGGTAGGTGAGCAGGACCGGTGGGCCGGTTTCTACGCCTCAGAGGCCTGGGGGCAGCTACCAGCTAGGCTGGTGCGGGCCCGGGCCGAAGCGCCAGGGTTGCGGCTACCCTCTGTTGGCCTGCTCTCGCAGAACCTGCTACTGGCCATCACCGAACAGCGGGTCACCGGCATCGAGGCTATGGGAGGTATGCGGGCCCTGCTACGCCAGTACGGTGAGCCAGCTCCTGTAACCGGGCTCCCCGACCAGCCGCCGGGGCTTGTTAGCTTCCCGCAGGCGTCCGTCTTTGCCCAGATTCCTGACTGGGCCTACCACCGCGCAGGCTTTGACCGCTCCCGTTCATCTGCCATGGTGCACTATGCGAACCGGGCTGAGTCCTTCGAGCGGTTTGCCGCCCAGCACAGCGTGAGCGAGCTTGCCCGGGCGCTGAACTCGGTTCCCGGCCTTGGCCCCTGGACCATCGCAGAAACCCTGCAACGCTACTGTGGCCACCCCGACGCCGTCAGCGTGGGCGACTACCACCTTGCCCACCACGTCACCTACGCCTTCGATGGTACCCGTGGCGATGACGCCCGCATGGTGGAGCTACTTGCCCCCTATGCCGGGCACCGCCAGCGGGTCGTGGCCCTCATTAAGGCTGCCGGGATCAGCGATCCGCGCCGCGGCCCCCGGTATGCCCCGCAGGATATGCGCTCCTTCTAAGACAAAGTCGCCCTCCCCTAGTTAGGGGAGGGCGACTTATACAAAGAAAGTTAGTGGCCTTAGGCCTGCTCAGCCTGGGCTGCTTCAGCCTCGGCAACCTGCTTATGTACCTCGGCCATATCCAGATTCTTAACAGCGTCGATAATCTGGTCGAACTGCTGGGCATTTAGGGCGCCGGGCTGGGAGAAGACGAGAACGCCCTCGCGGAAGCCCATGATGGTGGGGATAGAGGTGATACCTGCTGCGGCGGCCAGCTGCTGCTGGTCTTCGGTATCGACCTTGCCGAAGGTGATGTCGGCGTGCTTTTCAGATGCAGCTTCGAAGATGGGGCCGAACTGCTTACAGGGGCCGCACCAGTCGGCCCAGAAGTCGAGGAAGAGGATGTCTGAGTTTTCGACGTTCTGGGTCAGGTTTTCCTGGGTAATTTCAATGGTTGCCATGAGAAACACGCTACCGGTTTTATCGGGGCTTGTCTAAAAGCTGTGGCCGGTTTCTCTGATAATGAAGCTAGCCCACGATGGGAATAAAAAAAATCCCGCCTCGTGTGAAGCGGGATTTCTGCTGTGGCAGATGAGGGATTTGAACCCCCGTAGGCAATGCCAGCTGATTTACAGTCAGCCCCCTTTGGCCGCTCGGGTAATCTGCCGTATTCAATTTCTTGAATGTGTTCGTTTGAGCGAACAGTAGAACACTTTACACGCTTTTAGGCAGCTTGCCAAACCGAAAGTGGCTTTTGTTGCAAAGACCACTTAAGTGGGCCGACTGGCGCGCTATGAGAGCGGACGCCAGTCGGGGTGAGGCTAGTTGGATGCAGAGCTTGCCGCCAGGGCTTCTTGCTCTAGCAGGAGCGATATTTCAAGGTTTTCTAGGTAGGCATAAGCCTGGTCGGGGGTGCACATGCCGCCGCGAATTTCGCGGGAGAGGTTTTCTTTCACGCCCTCAAATCTGGCGACTAAATCAGCATCGTGCAGGGTTTGCCCTAGCCCGCGGGCAAAATCTGGGGCACGTTTGACTTCAGATGAGCTGCCGCCCGCGGGGGCAGTTGCATCGGCGGCAGTAAAGCCGTCTGCTACCAAATCTGCAAGGAGAGCCTCGTAGGCTCGTTGCATGGTCTCGTCAGTTACAGCTAGTACCTGGTGCGCTGCCGGAGTGGTTCCTGAGCCGGGCTGTAGGCCGGCTGCAGCGTGGGCAGCTGTCTTTTTTTCAGCCATAGCTTCATCTTTCCAAACCAAGATGAACTTTAGCTGAGAATGGTGTCACAGTTTCATAACGATTGCGAGAACCTGCATAGCCCCCGCAAAACAGGGTACCTTTGTAGGTAAGCGCCCCTCCCCCGCTAGCGGTCTACAGGGGCACGGTCACCTATCTACAAGCAAAGAGGTAAGCACCCGTGGCAAGCGATTCATCATTCGACGTTGTTTCAAAGGTTGACAAGCAGGAAGTTTCTAACGCCCTCAACCAGGCCCAGAAGGAAGTAGCCCAGCGCTACGACTTCCGCGGTGTCGGCGCTGAGATTGATTTCTCCGGCGAAAAAATCCTGATTAAGGCTAACTCCGAAGAGCGCGCCCTGGCTGTGCTCGATGTCTTCCAGTCCAAGCTGGTCAAGCGCGGCATCTCGCTCAAGTCCCTTGATTCCGGCGCCCCCTACGCCTCTGGCAAGGAATACCGCATTGAGTCCTCTATCAAGGAGGGCATCGCCCAGGACCAGGCCAAGAAAATCTCTAAGCTCATTCGTGAAGAGGGCCCCAAGTCAGTCAAGGCCACTATTCAGGGCGATGAGCTGCGCGTAACCTCCAAGTCCCGCGATGACCTGCAGGACGTCATTGCCCTGCTCAAGGGCGCCGACCTTGAGGTTGACCTGCAGTTCGTCAACTACCGCTAGGCACCTGCCCCATAGGGGCGTCCGCACCTAGGTATAAGGCTCCCCACCTGCCCGGGCAGGTGGGGAGCTCTTCTTTGACCTGTTCAGATTTGTACGGTCAACTGAAGCCGACCGTGACCTACCGGTTAGAGTTGGCCGTTCTGGCGGGCCATGTTTTCCAGGCGGGCGATACGGTCAGCCATGGGCGGGTGGGTGGCCATCAGGTTCTTAATCGAACTGCCGCCACGGAAGGGGTTAGCAATCATCATGGAGGCAGCACCTGCGGTCTGGCGGTTGTCAGGGTTCATGGGGTAGCGTGACACCCCGTTTTCCAGCTTGTGCAGGGCGGACGCCAGCGCCAGCGGGTCGCCGGTAAGATGGGCGCCGTCCTCGTCGGCGTCATATTCGCGAGTGCGGCTAATAGCCATTTGCATGACGGCCGAGGCCAGAGGAGCCAGGAAGGCAATGAGCAGGGTGAAGATGAGGCCGCCACCGCGGTTTTCTTCGCGGTTGCCACCAAACATGGCGCCGAAGGTAGCGAACTGGGCAATGGTACCGATGACGGAGGCGATAGCGGCAGCAATGGAGCCGGTCAGAATATCGCGGTTGTAGACGTGCATGAGCTCGTGGCCAATCACACCGCGCATCTCGCGCTCGTCGAGCAGCTGCAGAATTCCCTCGGTGCAGCAGACCGCGGCGTTCTGGGGGTTACGGCCGGTAGCGAAGGCGTTGGGGGTCATGGTCGGGGCAACGTAGAGCTTGGGCATGGGCTGGTTGGCCTTAGCTGAGAGCTCTTCAACGATGGCATAGAGGCCGGGAATCTGCTCGCGGGTCACGGGGTAGGCGTTCATGGAGCGGATAGCGAGCTTGTCTGAGTTCCAGTAGGTGTAGGCGACCGTACCTACACCGATCAGGCCGAAGAGCACAATAAAGATTGAGCTTCGGGTGAAGTAGGCCAGGCCTGCGCCAATAAGGAGCAGGAAACCTATCATCGACCCCAAGAGCAGGGCTGTTTTGAGGCCGTTGTTATGGCTGTGCATGAAAGTCCTTTCGTCGGGGTCTTGATTCTAGGTTAGATGCCCAAGCTGAGATAGTGCCCGGTGTTCCGCTAGAGGCTTTAGAAAAAACGCCCACCCAGCCCCTTGTGCGGGGCCGGTAGGCGTTTCTTACTTAGTAGCAGGTGATGTCTTGAATTCGGCTGATGCCAAAGTAGCTCTCAAGAACGTAGGTGGCATAGGGTGATTCAATAATGATGGGGGGCAGGTAGGTTCCGAACCCCGAGGGTATATCAGTGCCTTCGGAGTCAGTGACCAGGAAGGTGATGATGCACATGCGGTTATCACCAACGGGGTGCCCAATGGTATCCCAGGGGGTGTTAGCGATGAACTCGTAGTACTCCGGAGTACCCACCCAGTCCAGGGGTCCCAGAATCTCAGGGATTCCCGTATCGGGGTCCACCGGGTCGACAGGCTCAACAGGAACCTCAGGGTCGATAGGCTGTTCGGGAGCAATCGGGGTCTCAGGTTCTGCAGGAGGGGTTGGCTCAGAGGGAGCAACCGGCTCCATAGGATCCTCAGGGGTGACCGGCTCGGCAGGAGCAACCGGCTCCACAGGATCCTCAGGGGTGACCGGCTCGGCAGGAGCTTCCGGCTGCGAGGGAACAGCAGGGGCTTCGGGGGTAGCAGGTGGCTCAGAGGTGACCGGGGCAACCGAAGACTCAGGGTCAGGAGCCAGAAGAACCTTCGCAGAAACAGGCTCAGTCAGAGACACTGTAACGTTTTCGGAAGCGGCAGGAGCACTCGCATGAGATGCAGCAGACCCAGCGGTCCTGTTCCTTGAAGCAGAGCTACCGTCGGACGAGGCAGCAGCAAGTGGCTGCCCGGCAGGAGCTTCCGGCGCCACGGCGTGGGTTAGAGAATTTGAAGAGGCAGCACTGCTAGAGCTGTTGCTACCCTGGCCAGCTGAGGGCCCGTTAACGGCCACAGACGAGCGCAAGGTTTCGGCGGCCATGCCGCTAGAGACGCTCTGGGGCTCGTTCACCAGGCTATCGGTAACGCCTGAAGTATCATCGCTCGGCTGGGCTTTAGGGGTCTGCAGCTGGAAGTCTGCACTGATAACCGCTGACCCGGCCGAAGAATTATTGACCAGGGCCATACCACCGGCCACAGCACCGATAGCGGTCACGACCGCAGCGGCGCCGGCCAGGGCCTGACTGCCGGGCGTCCAGCGTCCGCCCCCAAAGCTTGAGAAGAGGCCGCCCTGGGAACCGGCCCCAGCGGCGCCACCAGCCCCAGCGGCGCCACCTGCCCCAGCGGCGGCGCCACCAGCCGCGCCACCGGCCAGGAAGGGCAGAAGCACCTTGGAACCATCGGTGATAACGGGCACCAGGCCCGCCAGTACGGGGAAGACCCAAACACGCATGGACTTGTTGATACCGGCTAGGGTCAGGTATTCCGAGGTGCAGTAGGAGCACACCGACAGGTGCAGGCGCAGAGCTTCGCTACGCTTCTTAGTCAGGGAGCCACGCACCATAGAGCTCAGGTGGGGTGAGTACTGGGCGCATTCGTCGGTCTTCGGCGCGTTCTGGTGGGCCCGCAAGAAGCCTTCACGTAGGCTCTCACGGGCACGGGTAGCCAGGGCCGAGACGGCATTGGCAGAAAGGTTCATGGTCTGGGCGACTTCACGGGGTTTCTTACCTTCAACCTCGGTCATCCAGAGCACGGTCTGCCAGCGTTCCGGCAGGCCTGTAAAGGCGCTAATGAGCTCGTCTGATTCATGTAATTTCAAGACGGCTTCGTCCAGCGAGCCCATGGATTCCAGGTGCTCTTCTTCGCTGGGTACTTCTTTTTGGGCAATCAGGCCATTTTCTGCCGCCAGGTGGGCAATAGTGGTAGCCAGGTAGGCACCCATAAAGGTTCGGGGGCCCTTACCGTTTTTGAGGGCCTGGAGCACACGCACAAAGGCTTCGGAGACGATGTCTTCTGAGAGGGTGTTGTTAGAGGTGTGCTTGTAAGCAATGGCGCGAGCCATCGACACGTAACGTTCATACAAAACGCCGAACGAATCAAGCTTGCCGTCGCGGACGTCCGAGAGCAGCAGTTCGTCGGTGGGGCCGCCAGTAGCTGGTTGCGCGGTGTTGTGTGATTGCATGAAAATCCCTGGGTTTATGCGAGTTACCCCTAGTTAGAGTGGTGGGGCATTCCATTCAGTCTATCGGGATTATGCCCTGTGCGCAGTAGTTTGTGGAAAGAACAACAACAGCCCGGCCCCTATGCAGTGATAGGGGGCGGGCCGTGTTGCCCCTAGCGGTAAAGCGGTGCGAGCCTCTCTACCCTCTGTTGGCGGCAGCGGCTCCCCTTCCCTGGAGGTGCCGCCTGCCGGTGGTGAGTATGTAGCTTGTGCGCCACCACCCACGAACAGTGTTGGCACTTTGCGTTTCAGCGCCTGCGAAAGCATCTGAAGTGTATTGGGTTGTATGCGTTTGCCCTGCACAGAGCCCGCGAACGGCCCTGTGCGGTGGCTATTTTCTGTATGTGCTGGGCAGAGCCGCTCGATAAGTTCCAGCAGCGGCGGCTCTGCACCTTAACACATCACAGTGTGGCTCCTTGGGCGCCGGGGCGCTTTCCCCTAGTCCCGGCGAGGTGCCGTTGTGCTCATCGAATCCCCACGATTGACGGGCACGATTTATTCCCTTGTTCCCCGCCCTGCTTCCCATGGCAGTTTGGGGGTGGTGTGCCACCGAGCCGATCATGAAAACCGGATAGGCGCACCCGACAGTTTTGCACTGTCATAGATAAAGAGCTGTTTGGGCCCGTTTCATGACGCGAAAACGGGAAGTTTTTTTAAAAAACTTTTTTAGATCCCCTCAAATACACACCTGACAAGTACTTTTGCTTCTCAAAGTTTTTTAAAAGTTTGAAGCTCTGCGCCCGGCAAAGCCGCCGCATCGCTCGCAATAGGTAGGCGTGGATGTCCGCCCTCCTTTCACAGCAAGGCCAGCTGGGCGCACCCGCTGGCCTGCCTTACCCAAGGTCCAGCCCAGGCATTCTTGAGGGGCTACCCAGCCTTACCTTATTGTGAAAGATTCAAAATAAGGATATTATGGTGACATGATGTCAACAATAAGCACCCTCGGAGCAAACGGCTGCAGTCACATCCCCGGCAGCACCGAAACCCCCGCCAGCGCTCACCAAGAGGCCTGGTCAGCCCAGCTCCGAGCCAAGGGCCGCCGCGTCACCAAGCAGCGCCTCGCCGTGCTTGCCGCTGTACACGATAACCCCCACTCCACCGCAGACGCCGTGGTCACGGCCGTCCGCCAGGAACTGCCGGGCATCACCGTGCAGTCGGTCTACGTCGTCCTTGCCGACCTCACCGACATCAATATGCTCCGCAAGTTTGAACCACCGGGATCAGCAGGGCTCTACGAGACCCGCACCGGCGACAACCACCACCACGCCTACTGCATCCGCTGCGGCAAGGTCGAAGACGTGGACTGCGCCATCGGGGCCGCCCCCTGCCTGACCCCCAGCGATTTTCACGGCATGGCTCTTCTCAGCGCCGATGTGCTCTACCGAGGCATCTGCGCCGACTGCCAAAACGCCGACGAAAGAGAAGTGGCCCTCGCCCAGCAGGCAGCCGCCAACCAGGCACTAGCCAGCTAGGGCAGAGCGTCATCACCCTCTGTCTGCCTACTAGAACCTCCCCTAGAGACAGGCAGAAACAAACCCACACAGGAAAGTAGGAAAAATGAACAACCCGATTAAGCCCGGTTCATTTACCACCACCACCCAGGGTGCCCCCGTTGCCTCAGACAACGACTCCCTGACCGTAGGTGCCGACGGCCCCATCGTCCTGCACGATGCCTACACCGTCGAAAAGCTCGCCCAGTTCAACCGCGAGCGCGTCCCCGAGCGCGTTGTCCACGCCAAGGGCACCGGCGCATTCGGTGTCTTTGAGACCACCGAAGATGTCTCCAAGTACACCCGTGCAGCCCTCTTCCAGCCGGGTGTATCCACCGAGATGCTGATTCGTTTCTCCACCGTTGCCGGTGAGCAGGGTTCACCCGACACCTGGCGCGACCCCCGCGGTTTTGCGGTCAAGTTCTACACCACCGAGGGTAACTACGACCTGGTCGGTAACAACACCCCCATCTTCTTCATCCGCGACGCTATCAAGTTCCCCGACTTCATCCACTCCCAGAAGCGTCTGCCCGGTAACGGCCTGCGCAACAACGACATGCAGTGGGACTTCTGGAGCCTGCGCACCGAGTCAGCCCACCAGGTAACCTGGCTCATGGGTGACCGCGGCATCCCCGCTACCCTGCGCCACATGGACGGCTTCGGTTCACACACCTACCAGTGGATCAACGCCGAAGGCGAGCGTTTCTGGGTCAAGTACCACTTCAAGACTGACCAGGGCAACGACTTCCTGACCGGTGCTGATGCTGAGCGTATCGCTGGCGAAAACGCTGACTACCACCGTCAGGACCTCTACGAAGCTATCGAGCGCGGCGAGTTCCCCTCATGGACTCTCTACGTTCAGGTCATGCCCTACGAGGACGCCAAGACCTACCGCTTCAACCCCTTCGACCTGACCAAGATCTGGCCCCACGCTGACTACCCCCTGATCAAGGTGGGTAAGATGACCCTGAACAAGAACCCCGAGAACTTCTTCGCTCAGATTGAGCAGGCTACCTTCTCCCCCTCCAACTTCGTTCCGGGTATCGCAGCCTCCCCCGACAAGATGCTGTTGGGCCGCATCTTCTCCTACCCCGATGCACACCGTTACCGTGTAGGCACCAACTTCGCTGACCTGCCCGTCAACTACGCGAAGAACGCTGAAGTAAACAACTACAGCCAGGACGGCGCTATGCGCTACACCTTCAACAGCCCCGACACCCCCGTCTACGCCCCCAACACCTTCGGTGGCCCCCACGCTGACGCTGCCCGCGCCGGTGAGGGTTCTTGGGAAGCTGACGGCGCCCTGGTTCGCGCTGCTGCCACCCTGCACGCTGAGGACGACGACTTCGGCCAGGCCCGCACCCTCTACGCCGATGTCATGGACGATGCCGCTAAGGCCCGTCTGGTTGAGAACATCGCCGGTCACGTTGGTGCTGTTGTCTCTGACGAGATTCGTGAGCGTGCCTTCAAGTACTGGGATTCAGTCCACGAAGAGCTGGGCGCCCGCGTACGTGAGGCCTACAAGCACAACAATGAGCAGAGCAACGAGCCCACTCCCCAGACCACCTAAGGTCTGCGGTAAAGCCTAGCTTTTCGCAAGAAAGCCGCCCCCGGCATCCTGATTATCAAGGACGCCGGGGGCGGCTTTATCGTGGCGAACTGGCAAGCGGGTGCTGGAGGTTTCCGGTTCCCCTGCCTTATTCGGCGATGTGTTTGGGGGCCTCTTCTTCGTCGTGTTCCTTCTTCTCAAAGGGCCACCACCAGGCGGCTTCACCCAGCAGGTACATGGTGGCCGGGATGAAGGTAGTGCGGATCAGGAAGGCGTCCATGGCCACGCCCAGGGCTAGGGTGAAGCCGATGGGGCGCACGGCGGTGAGGTGGGAGAAGATGAAGCCGGCGAAAACAGCAACCATGATGAGGCCGCAGGCGGTCACAACTGCCCCGCCCTGCTTGTAGCCCAGCACAACGGCATCGCCCGCCAAATGGCCCTTGCGGTGGGCGTCGCGCATGCCTGAGACGATGAAGATTTGATAGTCCATCGAGAGGCCGAAGAGGATGCCGATGAGCAGGATAGGTAGGAAGGCTAGGATGGGGCCGGGCTGGGTGACGCCGAAGATGTCGGCGAGCCAGCCCCACTGGTAGACGGCGACAACGGCGCCGAAGGAGGCCAGGGTTGAGAGTAGGAAGCCGATGGTGGCCATGACCGGCACGATGATGGAGCGGAAGACGAAAGCCATGAGCACCAGGCAAAGGGCAATCACAACCCCGAGGTAGAGCGGGATGGACTGTGAGATACGCTCTGAAATCTCGATATTGGCCACGGTAGAGCCGGTCAGGCCGATGGTGGTTGCTGTGGCTTTTTCGGTGGCTTCGAGCTTCTCATTCATGGAGTGAACGGTGGCGAGGGTGCTGTCGGCCGAGGGCCCTTCGGTAGGAAAGAGGGCCAGGATAGCGGTGGCGTTGTCGTCACTGGTAGCGACGATGGCAACACTTGCGATTTTGTTGTTTTTGAGGCGGCCGGCCACGTCGAGGGCTACGTCGCGCAGGCGGGCTTCGTCGCCGGGGACGGTGAGGGTGAGGCCCGCGATGATGGGCCCGTTGACGCCTTCACCGAACTTTTCGGAGATGGTCTGGTAGGCCTGGTAGGAGGTTGAGTCGGTGGCCTGGTAGGAACCGTCGGGGAGGCCCAGGCGGAGGGAGGTGGTGGGAATGATGGCCAGTACCAGCACGGCTACCGCTACGAAGGTCATGGCGAAGGGGTGGCGGGTGACGAAGCCGCCCCAGCCCTCGTAGGACGCTTCGATTTGGGCGAAGGCTTCGCGGCGGTTGCGGGGTACCTGGATTTCCTGGGTGCGGGCCAGGTTGAGCTGGGTAAGTTCTTTTCGCTGGGTGCGGGTCAGCAGGCGGGTGCCCAGCAGGCTCAGGACGGCCGGTACCAGGGTCAGGGAGGAAGCCACGACCAGGGCTACGGCGAAGGCCCCGGCAAAGCCCATGATGGCCAGAAATGGCAGGCCGGTAAGGCAGAGGGCTGAGAGGGCGATGATGTTGGTCATGCCAGCAAAGAGCACGGAGTGGCCCGCAGTCGAGTTGGCGGTGCCTACCGCATCGAGCACATCGGCACCGTCACGCAGTTCTTCGCGGAAGCGGTAGAGAATCAGCAGGGCATAATCGATGCCGACGCCTAAGCCCAGCATGAGGGCAAGGACGGGGTCGGTTGCGGTCATGCCGATAAAGGTGGTGCTGGTGTAGACCAGGGCAACGGCGGTTCCGGCTCCCATCAGGGCAAGTACCAGAGGTAGACCAGCGGCTATGACCGCACCCAGGGTAATCAGTAGGACGATAAAGGCCACGACCAGGCCAATAATTTCTGAGATGCCAAAGACATCGCTGACGTCCTGGTCAAGCTCATAGCTGTAGTTGACGGTCAGGCCGGTGTCTTTGAGCGTATCAAAGGTGCTAAAGACTTCTTCCCGCACCGAGGTAGGCAGGGAGTTGGTGTCCTGGTTGAAGGCAATGTTGACGATAGCTGCGGTGCCGTCTTCGCTCACCATGCTAGCATCGGCTACCGCATCAAGCTCACGCTGGGCGGCATCGACCTTATCCTGGTTCGTGCGCAGGGTGGTGCGGGCTTCGGCCAGGGCGGCTTCCTGTGTTGCCACATCGGGGGCAAGAGCGGCGATTTCTTCGGCGCTCAGCCCCTCAGGAAGGGCCGCTGTGGCGGCGTCCAGCTGGGCCTGGCCTTCATCAATCTGTGCCTTGGCTTGGGCTAGCTGGGCTTTAGCGTCCTCAAGCTGCACGGACGCCTGGATCACGGCGTCCGCCGCTACAAAGGGGTCGAAGGAGCCAGCGACTTCGGGCAACTGGCCAATTGTGGTGACGGCCTGGGCGATAGCCTGCTTCTGGGTGTCGTTGAAGCCGCTCTCGGCCTCTAGTACCACGTAGCCACTGGAGATACCGTTGTCGGGAATCTTAGCCTGGAGGTCTTCGCGTACCGCCTCAAAGGAGGCCCCCGGCATGGTGTAGCTGGCGGTTGCGCCGCGGGCTAGGGTCAGTGCCCCCACACCGGCGAAGGTCAGAAGCACCAGCCACAGCACGATGGTGGCGCGGGCATGACGAGCCGCGGTAAGGCCGAGCATGCGCAGGGCACCGGTCATGGGGGAACTCCTGGGTAAGAGGCGGGGGTTTACTGTGATTCTACTACTGAAATGAGCTGGCGCACCTGTTCCATGGGGAGAGTGGCGTGGGGGGCCAGGGCATTGATACGCACAGAGCTGCTCGTACCAGCGGCAAGAAGCTTCAGGACGTCCAGGGCCGGGGCGCTTCGCACTACCAGGGTGGGGTCGAGGGCAGCGACCTCGGCAGAGGTGGTAAAGACCAGGGCGACGTTCTCTTCGCTCTCGTCGTCCTTCTTAAGCATGACGGGGCGGCCAGCAGAATCGTCGGCTCGCACACCCAGCAGCAGCACCGAGGCAGGTGCTGTCAGCGCCATGAGCAAATCGTGCATATTTTCTTCGAGCAGGGCCCGTTGGGCAGGCATATTGTGGGGGGAGCCCAGCACCCACTGAATCTGGGCCTTTTCGATGAAGCATTCGTGGTCGCTACCGGGGTCAAGCACCAGCACATCGATGCTGTCGTCGTGGGCCACCTGCAAGAAAACCTTCATGGCGTGTTCTACCACCAGGCGGGGGTGAGGTTCCTTCAGCACCTGGGTCGAGTAGGCCTGGGCCGGTTCTGTTGCCGTGTAGGCGGTCAGGGCCCGCATACCGTTGGCCAGGCGGAGCACCTGGTAGTTGAGCTGGAGAGTGCCCTCGGGGGTGGGGGTGCTCTGGGAGATATCCATAATAAGGTTGCCACCCTGGGCGGCACGGACGACGTTCGCCAAGGACTGCTCGCTTCTGGCGGCTGCGAAGCCCGCCAGGGCCTCAGTCAGGTAGCGGTTAACAGGGCCTACCGGCAGGCCCCCTTCTCCGCCTGCCTCAGCAAAACCTGCGCCCCGGCGTCCTGCCAGACGCACAGCAGCCCAGTCCGGCACATGCTCGGGGTCGCGGGGGAAAAGTTCAAAGTGGGCGCGGATATCGCGGGCACTTAGGCGGCCCTCACCCTTCCAATCCACCGGCTCGTGGGCACGGTCGTAGGAGGCCCCAATCTGGTACTGGGGCTCAGGCCAGTTACTGGCGGTAATCACCACAGAAGCGGTGAACCAGGTGCCCTCCCCCTCAACAAAAGAGGCATGTTGCAGCTGTTCGATAGCGGGCAGTACCGGGCTATCTGGCTTCACCGGGCCCACGGTACCCACATAGTCCTGCTCATCGCGTGATTCGGTGATACGCACAAAAACGGTCTCAGCCAGGGGCTTGATATCGAGCACCAGCTCATTCCAACCGGGTTCAACCTTGACCGTACCCAGCATCCAGCTACCGATAGCGCTCAGGGCATCTTGCACCATAGCGGGGCGTTCAATCTCGGTGTAACGGGGCGAAGAGGGCGACATACTGTTCCTGAAGGTTTGGGCGAGGCAAAACCCTGCGCGGCGCTAGACGGGTAGCAGAGCCACAGGGCGCGAGTTATCTCCTCTATTAAACCAAGAAACTACCCGCCCCGGGGCAGAGTACACCGCCCTGCTTGCTGAGTGATGCACCCCCAGTTGCGGGGAGGTAGCTGAATATGTCAGAAATTCAAGCTCTTACCGCGGCAAAAAGGTGCGGGAGCACCGCAAGAGTTGCTAGCCTTGACCGTATGACTACTACACTGCAGGATCTGATTGACGATTCAATCTTTATCTCCACCGAGTACCAGGCCCGTCTTGCTGAAATTAGCGGCGGTGCAGAATGGACGGTGGACTTCTCTGCACCGTCATTCACCCTCCAGTCTGATGCTTCCGTAAGCCTCACCCCCTACCTACTGGGCACCGAATCTGAGAACCGCGGTTCCTGGATCTGGTCCTGGCAGGAGCTCGGTCACTTCCCCGACCGCGTCGTTTCGGCAGCAATCCAGGCGCGTGAAGGCGGAGCGAAGCACAGCATCTCTGAGCTCACCACCGACGAGCTCCCCCTCGACTCGGGCCTAGCCCGCAAGCTGACCCTGGCCTCAAAGGCCCTGACCGGCATCTACGCCCACTACCCCGTAACCGCCGGGGCAGGCGTCCACGCCTGGATTCTGCTCGATGGCAGCCAGCTTGAACTTGAAGCCCCCACCGTTAACCGCATGGGCCAGGTCATGGCCCAGGCCCTGCAGACCGGCACCGCCGTGAACCACCTGCGCGCCGTAGACTCCTACGCCAAGCTGCGCGGTGCCCACATTGCCTGGGACACCGAGGCAACCGCCGTCATCACCGCATCGGACGGCGCCCTGCGCCTCTGGTTCGACAACGGCAAGATCTCGGGTATCGAGGCTGCGGAGCCCCAGACTGGGGTCGACGAGCTGGCCCGCCTGGCTCAGAACGCCCGCGACCTGCGTGAGCAGCTAGCTGCTGAACGTCAGGGCATCGAAGCTGTGGCAGCCCAGGAGGCAGCTACCCAGGTCGCAGCCCGTGAAGAGGCTGCCCGCCTGGCCGCTGAAGAAGCTGCCCGTGAGGACGAGGCTGAAGCCCTGGCCGCTGAACAGGCCGCCATCGAAGCTCGCGAGGCTGACATCACTGCCGCTGAAGAGCGCGCCGCAGCTGAAGCCGCTGAGGCTGAGCGCCGCGAGCAGGAACCTGCCGAAGAGACCGCCCGCGAGGAAGAGGTCGAAGGTACCATCACCACCGACCGCGTCTACCCCAACGCCGAGCAGCCCTACGACCGCGAGCCTGCCGAGGACGCCCGCCCCGGCCGCGTCACCACCAGCGCTATCGCCGACGAAGACATCGTGCGCGATGAGCCTGCTCAGGCAGAAGAGCCCGCCGCTACTTCTAATGCCGCCAAGCAGGTTATCGAAGAAGCTGAGCAGACTGAGCAGGCCCCCGCCGGCTACGAGCAGGTTGACGAGCCTGCCCGCCCCGCCTCAGAGATTCGCCTGGCTGGCCAGGCCCCCGACCTTGAGGCTGAGCGCGCAGAAGCTGCGACCAAGCCCAAGCCTAAGGAAGAAAAGAAGGGCTTCTTCAGCCGCTTCTTCGGCCTCTAGGCCCTCGCATAGAGCACCTACCAGTGGCTACCCGGTCTACCGGGTAGCCACTTTCTCGTAGCGCCACCGGCCCGCCCCGCTGCGGGCAGAAGGCCCAGCCCATTTTCTGATGGCACTATACCTTACTGGGCTGAACCTACTGGGCGGTGGGGTTGAGCACGCGGGAGAGGAAGAGCTGGGTGCGCTCGTGCTGGGGGTTGCCGATGACGGCGTCGGAGGGGCCCTCTTCGACCACCACGCCGCCGTCCATGAAGACCACGCGGTCAGCTACATCGCGAGCGAAAGCCATCTCGTGGGTTACCACGATCATGGTCATGCCCTCAGCGGCGAGCTGGCGCATGATGGAAAGCACGTCGCCCACGGTCTCAGGGTCAAGAGCGCTGGTGGGCTCGTCAAAGAGCATGAGGGCGGGGTTCATGGAGAGGGCACGGGCGATAGCGACGCGCTGCTGCTGACCGCCGGAGAGCTGGTCGGGGTGGCGGGCGGCCTTATCGGCTAGGCCTACCTTTTCGAGGTTGGCCAGGGCGATTTCTTTAGCCTCGGCCTTAGAGCGCTTAAGTACCTTGACCTGGGCGACGGTGCAGTTTTCGAGCACGGTCAGGTGGGGGAAGAGGTTGAACTGCTGAAAGACCATACCCACAGAGCGGCGCATGGCATCGATATCAACGTCGGGGTCGGTCACCGAATGACCGGCCACCTCGATGCTACCGGAGTTAGGGGTTTCGAGCAGGTTGACGCAGCGGAGCAGGGTGGACTTGCCCGAGCCGGAGGGGCCGATCAGGCAGACGACCTCGCCGGGGGCTACCGACATGTCGATGCCCTTGAGCACTTCGACGTCGCCGTAGGACTTATGCAGGTTGGTGATGGTGACGGACGCAGGTGCGGTCTGAAGAGTCATAGCTGGTTCTTCCTGGGGTAGGTGGGTGCTTTACGTGCGGGAGCGGGCCTTGGCGCGCTTTTCGAAGTGGCGGGCAAGGAAGCCCAGCGGGACGGTGATAATCAGGTAGCAGGCACCTGCCAGGACGAGCGGGGTGAGGCCCGCACCGGAACCCGAGATGCCTTCACGGCCGAACTTGGTCAGTTCGTACTGAGCCACCGACATACCGAGCAGGTAGACCAGGGAGGAGTCCTTGGTGAGCAGGATAATCTCGTTGGTGAGCGGGGGCAGGACGATGCGGAAGGCCTGGGGGATGATGATGGTGACCATGGCGCGGGTGTGGCTCATACCCAGGGAGCGAGCTGCCTCATACTGGCCCTTGGGCACGGCTTCCAGGCCGGCGCGCAGTACCTCACCGATGTAGGCAGCCGACACCATACCGAGGGCCAGCATGACGGTGACGTAGTTGTTCAGACGCAGGCCAAAGGCCAGGGGGATGCCGTAACCGAAGGCGATAAAGACCAGCAGCGCGGGCAGACCGCGGAAGAGCTCGATGTAGAGGGAGGCTAGCCAGCGGTAGGGGGCAATCGATGAAATCTTCATCAGGGCCAGCAGAACGCCGCCAGCCAGGCCCACAATGAAGCCTAAGACCGTGTAAATCAGGGTGTTCTTGAGGGCAACGGTGATGATGTTGGGGAACTGCTGGGCGATAATCTCGGGGTTGAAGGCCTTATCGCGCAGGGTTCCCCAGTCGGCAACGAGAATAACGACGAGTGCGATGATGGCCAGCAGGGCGTATTGGGCGTAGCGGGCGTAGGTTTGTTTCTGCCGGGTTGACAGTGCCATGGGTGGTCTTTTCCTTTTGTGTCCCCGGGTGGCCCGGGCTCGTATCGGTGTAGAAGAAGGGGGATACGGGTGAGGGGTAGGCTGCGCCTGCGCTAGCCTACCCCCGTTGGTGAGCTTGGGTTTATGCTACTACCGGTTGTCCGCGATTACTGGGATACGCCCAGGTACTTTTCGCGCAGGTCTGCCAGGCGGCCGTCCTCTTCCATCTTCTTGAGGGTGGCGTTGGCGGAGTCAAGCAGGGCGGTGCTCTCGGTAGCAACGGCGCCAGCGATCTGCTCGCCGGTCTCGATTTCCTGGACTACAGAGAGGGATGAGTCAGAAGTCAGCATTTCAGACAGCACGGTGATGTTACCGACGATGGCATCAACCTGGCCGGTCTGTACTGCCTGCAGGAGCAGGCCGTTGTCTTCGTACTGGACGGTGTTAGCGCCGGCTTCCTGGGCGTATTTTTCACCGCTGGTAGCCTGCTGTACGCCGGTGTTGCGGCCGGAGAGGTCAGCGTCACCCTTGATATCGGAGCCAGCGGGAACCAGGATAGCCAGGTTGTCATCGACGTAGGAGTCGGTGAAGCTCATGACGGTCTTGCGCTCGTCGGTGATGGTAATGCCTGACAGGGCAATGTCGCACTGCTTGGAGGACAGGGCTACACCGGACTGGATGCCCTCGAAGCTGGTGGTGAACATTTCGGCTTCGACGCCCAGGTCTGAGGCGATAGCTGCTGCGATATCGGCATCCAGGCCAACAATCTTGCCGTTTTCTTCGTATTCGAAAGGAGCGTAGGGAGGGTTTGTACAGACGGTCAGCTTGCCCTCTGAAATCAGGGAAACGCCTGACTCGGTGGTGGTACCGGTGCTGGATGCGCCACAGGCGGTGAGCATCAGGGCGGCTGCAGCCAGAGCGAAGGGGGCCTTCTTCATAGCGTACCTCGTATCTAAAACTGTGTAGGTGCGATGGGCTTTGAGCTTTATTCTGCCCCGTTATGCGTAAAAATGCAAACCTATGCATGAATATTCATTTCTGAATTTTTTACACACCCCCAAGGTGAGCTTTAGGCACAAACATGACAAAATAGGCAGAGTGAACCGAGCAGACCTTAACAAAAAAACCACCGACATCTCCTCCATGTTCGATCAGGTAGCCGAGCGCTACGACCTGATGAACGGCATCATGTCACTGGGCCGACACATCTACTGGCGTAAGCAGACCGTTGCTGCGGTCGACGCCCACCCCGGCCAGAAGGTCCTCGACGTCGCCGCCGGAACCGGCACCTCGTCCGAACCCTTCGCCGATGCCGGTGTTAAGGTCATCGCCGCAGACCTCTCCGAGGGCATGCTGGCCGTAGGCCGCCGCCGTCGCCCCGACATCGAGTTCGTACAGGCGGACGTCACCGCCCTCCCCTTTGCCGACGAAGAGTTTGACGCCGTCACCATGAGCTACGGCCTGCGCAATGTCGCCGACTACCCCCAGGCCCTGCGCGAACTCTACCGCGTGACCAAACCCGGCGGACGCATCGTCATCAACGAGTTCTCTACCCCCACCTTCGCCCCCTTCCGCGCCATCTACCGCAACTACATCATGAAGCTGATTCCGCCGATTGCGCGCAAGGTCTCCTCTAACCCCGAAAGCTACGAGTACCTGGCCGAGTCCATTCTTGCCTGGCCCGCCCAGGACGAGCTGGCCCGCCACTTCACCGAAGCAGGCTGGCAGAACGTTCAGTACAAGAACCTGACCGGCGGCATCGTAGCCCTGCACCGCGCTTATAAGCCCGAGCAGTAAACCCGGTAGACTTACACCAGCAGCTTGCCGCGGCTCTGGGCCGCAGCCACCCACCGAAGAAATGTGAAAGACACCGTGACTGAACCCACCAGCTCCCCTATGAGCGTTGAAGCGCTCATGCCCGAAGCTGACTTCAACCTGCCCAAGGGGTTTGAACTCATTGCGCAGGACGCTGAACTCGGCCCCAAGATTCTTGAGGCCCTTTCTGAGGTTGAGCAGCGCCTAGAACGTGCAGTTGCTCAGACCAACCACCTGGCAGACGTGGCCTCCCGCCACCTGCTTTCTGCCGGTGGCAAGCGGGTACGCCCCCTGCTCACCCTGCTGGCTGCAGAGGCCGGTGGCGGTATCAACGACCGGGTCATCGACGCAGCTGTTGTTGTTGAGCTGACCCACCTGGCTACCCTCTACCACGATGACGTCATGGACGACGCCCCCAAGCGCCGCGGTGTAGACACCGCCCAGAACATCTGGGGCAACTCGGTCGCTATTCTGACCGGCGACCTCATCTTCTCCCGCGCCTCCCTGATTGTTTCCGAACTGGGTGGCCGTGCCCTGGCTGTTCAGGCTCAGACCTTTGAACGCCTAGTGCTGGGTCAGCTCTTTGAGACCACCGGCCCCGAGAAAAACGAAGACATTCTCAGCCACTACATTAAGGTCATCGAGGGCAAGACCGGCTCCCTCATCGCGGCTGCAGGCTCCTACGGCACTATTCTGTCTGACTCCCCCGAAGCAACCGTACAGATGCTGGCCCGCTACGGCGAGCTGGTAGGTGTAGCCTTCCAGCTCGCCGACGACGTCATCGACGTCACCAGCTCGGGTGCGGCGTCCGGCAAGACCCCCGGCACCGACCTGCGCGAGGGCGTCCCCACCCTACCCACCATCCTGCTCGACCGGGCTGCCGCAACCGGCGACCTGGAAGCCCAGCACATCCAGCAGCTAATTCAGGGCGACCTGACCAGCGACGAAGCCCTGGCCCAGGCTGTTGCAGCACTTTCGGCGCACCCGGCCACCACTGAAGCCTGGAAGATGGCCTACCAGTGGGCTGACGACGCCATTGCGGCCATCGAGCCCCTGCCCGACTCAGTGGTCAAGGAGGCCCTCAAGTCCTTTGCTCACGCCGTCGTCCACCGCGACGCCTAGAGCTACTCCCGGCGGGAAACCGCCGGGATTTTTTTACCCAATTTTCTATCCACTATTTGAGATTTATTTATCACTTGCTAGTCTGAACCCAGATACTACAAAAGATTCATTTACGCTTAGCCCTGCGGAGGACTACTCACATGAGTTCAAACCCCACCACGGCGCCCAAGAAACGCGAAGGCTTCTCAAGCCGCAAGGTCTTCATCTTTGCAGCTATCGGTTCAGCCGTTGGCCTCGGTAACATCTGGCGCTTCCCCTACGTCGCCTACGATAACGGCGGCGGCGCCTTCATGATCCCTTACCTGGTCGCCCTACTCACCGCGGGTCTGCCCTTCCTCTTCTTTGACTACGTCATCGGTCACCGCGCCCGTGCGTCCTCTCCTTTGGCCTTCCGCCGCCTGAACCGCAAGACCGAGTTCATCGGCTGGTGGCATATGGGCATCAACTTCATCATCGCTATCTACTACGCAGCGATTCTCGCCTGGGCCGCCCGCTACTTCATCTACTCCTTCACCCACGCCTGGGGCGACGACCCGCAGACCTTCTTCTTCTCGGACGTCCTGCAGCTGGCTGACCCCGTAGCCCTCACCTTCGATTTCGTGCCAGGCATCCTCTACCCCCTGATCGGCATCTGGGTACTGCTGGCCCTCATCATGTCCCTGGGCGTGCAGAAGGGCGTGGGCCTGGCTAACGTCTTCTTCATCCCCGTGCTGGTCATCATGTTCCTGGTTATGGTTGGCTACTCCTTGACCCTGGATGGCGCAATGACCGGCCTGGATGCCCTCTTCACCCCCGACTGGGCCGCTCTCACCGAGCCCGGCGTCTGGGTTGCGGCCTACGGCCAGATCTTCTTCTCCCTGTCCATTGGCTTCGGCATCATGATCACCTACGCCTCCTACCTGAAGAACAAGACCAACCTGACCGGCTCCGGCGCAGTTGCGGGCTTCGCTAACTCCTCCTTCGAGCTGCTGGCCGGTATCGGCGTCTTCGCGGCCCTGGGCTTCATGGCAACCGCCGCTGGCGCCCAGGTCTCCGAGGTAGCAACCTCAGGTATTGGTCTGGCCTTCATCGCCTTCCCCACCATCATCTCTCAGGCCCCCGGTGGCACCCTGATCGGTGTACTCTTCTTCGGCTCCCTGCTTTTTGCAGGCTTTACCTCCATGATCTCCATCGTTGAGGTAATCGTTGCCGGTGTTGAGGACAAGTTCAACCTGGGCCGTGTGCGCTCCACCCTGCTGGTTATTGCCCCCATTGCAGTGATCTCCACCCTGCTCATGGCCACCACCTCCGGCCTCTACGTCCTGGATATCCTGGATAACTTCGTCAACCAGTTCGGCATCCTCGCCGCAGGCCTGGTCTCTATCTTCGTGGTTGCCTACCTACTGCGTGCCCTGCCGGTCTTCCGCGACCACCTCAACGAGCGTTCGTCCTGGAAGATGGGCAAGCTCTGGATGATCCTGCTGGCAGGCGTCACCCCCCTTATCCTGGGCTACTCCCTGATCAATACCTTTATCGGCCTGATCAACGAACCCTACGAAGGTTACCCCGACCAGATGCTCAATATCTTCGGCTGGGGCATGGTCATCGCCCTGCTGGTCGTAGCCATCATCATCTCCATGCTGCCCTGGTCTAAGACCTCCCGCGCAGCGCTGGCTCCTCCGGCTCCCCCGATTGCCGGCGGCAAGGTCGTCCACGGCCACGTAGACCCCACCGCCCAGTCGGCAGCCCAGTCAGCCACCGAAAAGGAAGGTGCCTAGCATGAGCTCCATCGCCATCGTTATGCTGCTTGTCTCCATCGCCCTCATCTGGGGCGGCCTGGGCCTGGCCCTGGTTCACCTCTCCCGCAACCCCGACGAATCGGGTAGCGAGGTAGAGGCCGACGAGACCACAGTTCCCTGGGCTACCGAAACCGCTCAGAAGTAACCGGCCCTCCACAGAGAAAAGCCCCTCCAACGCACTGGAGGGGCTTTTTAGAGCTCCCGATGCTATTTATGAAGGAAAGGTAGGCTCGCAGCGAAGCTGCTGGCACCGGGGCTGGCGTGAATCGCTTGTGAGCGTCAGCGAACCAGCGAGAGGGTCGGCAGCGAGCGCGAGCCTACCTTTCCCTTGTCTAAGACCCTACGGCCGCACCACCCTGACGCTGATTCCGTTCTCGCCCCAGGCTGCTGCGAGTTCTTCGAGCTGGGCGGTGTGCGGGGTCGTGAAGAAACGGCGGACGGCCGGGGCGAATTTCTCGTGTTGGGCTAGTTGGCCGTGTTCCAGGGTTGAGAAGATTCCGCCGCCCCGGTCGTCGTAGACCAGCACGTCGAGGTTGGGTTTGCGTTCGAGGGGGCCGATGTTGAGGGAGCCGGTGTCGTGTAGGAAGGTGAGGTCCCCGATGAGCACGCGTACCGGGCGGTTGAGGGCCAGGGAGATTCCGGACGCGGTGGCGATGGTGCCGTCGATGCCGGCTAAGCCGCGGTTGGCAAAGACCAGGGGGGAAGCTGCCAGGGAGGGGGCGATGAGGTCAAGGTCGCGGATGAGGTTGGATGAGCCCACCATCAGAATAGCGTCATCTTCTAGGCAGCTCCGCCAGGTGGTGTCGGCAAGAGAGTAGCCTGCGGTGCGGTCGGCAGAACTTGCTCCGGGTTGGCCGTTCAGGGTGTAGGTGCCTGCCCGGTAGTCGGCAACCTGCTGGTTCAGTTCCCGGGCTAGTTCCTGCCCAGCTTCGCTCCAGTTGGTCATCCAGTCGTGGCCGTCCTCAGTGGTAGCGCCTTGGCCTGTTCCTGCGAAGTTGGCCAGTTCAACCAGGGTTGCGATCTCCCGCAGGTCAAGGGCCCCGGGCTCGTACCAGGGGGCAGGTGAGGGGGCGTAGAGGGCGCGTTCTACCGCGGAGTTGGCCAGCAGAGTGGCAACCGGTCGGGAGAGGGTGGGGTGGCCGAAGATAACGGCTCGCTCAATCTGCTGCCCCAGGTTCCCTGCCAGCACCTGCCGGTAGGCGGGTACAGCCAGGGGCGAGAAACGGGCGTTCGATGAGGGTTCAGCCAGCAGTGGCAGTCCCTGCCGCTGGGCAAAGACCTGGGCTATAGGCCCTGCCCCGTCACCGGCCACAACGACGGTGCGGCGGGCGGTACCAGCGCCGTCCGCCCGACCAGCCCCCTTGCCAGTGCCCGCGCGTAGCCAGCTAGCTGCGCTGGGGTCGGCCGGGGGTAGCGGGGTGGCAGGTGCCGGTGGGTTTTCGGCCAGTGAGCGCGCCCAGCGCTCTAGAATCTGCTGGTCTAGAGGGTTGGGGGTGAGCGGGGTATCAAGGACCAGGTTGATCTGGACGGGGCCTCGTGGGGTGGTTGAGGGTGCGTCCCAGTTGTCTGTTGAACGCCCGGTCAGGGCAGCGAGCGCCGCGTTGAGCTGGGCGCTCTGGGGGTCGGCTGGGTCGGCCGTGTAGTTTTCGATGGTGCAGGACGCCCGGGTATGGGCCGGAGCAATCACGTGCTGGTCGGTGGTTTGGTTGGCGCCGGTGCCCTGGAGCCGGGCGGGGCGGTCAGCCGAGAGCAGGGCCAGGGATGCGCCGGCGTGGTAGGCCTCCATGAGGGCCGGGAGGCACTCGCCTACGGCGGTGCCGCTAGTGGTGACGATACCCACCGGTTGCCCGCTAGCCTTGGCTATTCCCAAAGCCGTGAAGGCGGCGCTACGCTCGTCAATGCGCACATGGGCTTCGATGACCCCTGCCTGGTCTAGGGCAGCGAGGGCGTAGGCTAGAGGGGCTGAGCGCGAGCCCGGGGCGATGAGAATATGCCGCATTCCTGCCCGCACAAGGGTGTCGAGCACAGAAATTGCGGTCATAAAGGAGGTTGAGGGTGCATCAGTCACCTAACCAGTTTACTCGCTGCCCTTTTCAAGACGCGGCCGGGCTCTGCTGCTGCCCAGCTGCCCTTGCTCAATCAGGCGGTAGCAGGCTTCGATTCGGCGGTGCCACCAGGCTGTGCGTTCGGGGCTGGCAGCTACCTCTTCCAGCAGATGAGGCTCGGGGGTTACATCCCGCAGGGGTAGCTCCCCGTCCCGGGCCACAAGGGGGTGGGCAGTGACGTCCTTGGCCATCAGTGAGACAGTGCCTAGGCCGCACCCGTAGGGCAGCTGCGGCAGGGCAGCGGCCAGCGCTGCCCCGGTACGGATGCCGACCGAACTTTCAAGGGCAGATGAAACAACCGCGGGCAGACCCGCCTGCTCCACGATTTGCAGGGCCCGCCGTACCCCGCCCAGGGGGGCCGCCTTAATAATAAGTACGTCGGCAGCCCCCAGGCGGGCAACCCGCAGCGGGTCATCAGCCTTGCGAACGGCTTCATCGGCGGCAATGAGCAGGGGGTTGCCAAGCGCCCGTAGCTCATCGCGGACCCGCGCCAGCCCCTCGATACCCGGAACCGGTTGCTCAGCGTAGAGCAGGTCGTAGTCAGCTAGCTCATTGAGGGCCTGGATGGCCTGGGCCTCGGTCCAGCCGCCGTTGGCATCAATCTTCAGGCGAGCTTCCGGGCAGGCAGCACGCACCGCGGCTACCCGGGCTAGGTCTTGGGCTAGAGATTCTTTGAAAGGCAGCCCGGCCTCAGCCACTTTGATTTTGATTTCCCGCACCTGCCCCTCGTAGCGGCCCAGCACAGCCTCTACCTCGCTAGCGGCCACCGCCGGAACCGTGGCGTTGAGGGGAATACTGGTGCGTAGCGGCTGCGAGTAGGGCAGCCATGCCGCCTCGATGGCGCAGGCCAGCCAGGCGGATGCCTCTGCCGGCTCGTACTCGGTAAAAGCAGCAAATTCTCCCCAGCCAGCCGGGCCCTGAATCAGGGCGGTTTCGCGCAGGGTGACGCCGCGGAACTTCACCCGCATAGGCAGGGCTACAAGGCGGGTAGCGGCCAGGATTTCTTCGAGCGGGGGCAGGGCAAAGCCCAGGGGCAGGGAGCTAGCTGTCATACCTTCTAATCTACTCTTTCGCCGCTTCTGCGGGGCGGTGTGCAGGTGCTCGCGCAACATTAGGGGTTCTTTCAGGAAAGTCCCATGTGAGTTTGTCACAATAGCAGTGCAGGCTGAGCCTGTTAGCTCCTAGCAGGTCTAGGGCTGAAATAGCAGGCAGGGCTTGGTAGGCTCTTTGAGGTGTCTACACGCGGCAGAAAGGTCTTTGGCGATAACTGTGAGTTTTGAAAAGCGCGATTCTAACGCTGTTTCTGGCACACCCGACGATGCCACCGAGGTGCTAACGCCCCAGGCCTACGACGACCGCACGGTCGCTCTGCCGGTGAGCCCCGGTGAAGACGCTACCGAGGTGCTTCCCGCTTCTCAGGCCCGCGCCGCTTTTACGGACGATGACGCCACCGTGGTGCTCCCTGCCTCTGTACGTTCGCAGGCTGCCCAGCAGCCCCCGGTGACTCAGCCACTGCCTAGGCCCGCGTCCGCTCCCTCGGCTGACCCCGACCGCACCCAGCTCTTAGAAACCCAGCCTGCCGTGCCTTTTGCTCCCCAGGGTGAGGCCATCAAAGCTAAGTTGCAGGCCGGTACTGCCAGTGGCCTGGCAGCAGCTAAGACCGGTTTTGCCGCCGCTCAGGCAGCGGCCCAGGAGGCAGCGTACCGGGTCAAAAAGGAACGTGCCGCCCGCGCCGCTACCAAGGCCCGCTCCCAGGCCGTAACCCCGCGTCCGGACGCCGTCAGCCCCCACCGGGCCCCACAGGCCGCCTACGGCGCTCCCGCCGCTGCTAGGCAAGGAGGGCCCGTCCCCGGCTACTCCGCCCAGAATTATCGTGCCCCGGGGCAGCAGGCTCCGGGCTACGGACGAACCCCCTATGGTAGCCAGGCCCACTCGGGTGAGGATTCACCCTCGGGCCGTCTGCATATGCTCACACCCTCGCATATTCGCCAGACCCGCCCCTCGCTCTGGACGCTGATCCAGCACTTCTTTGCGGCAGGAACCCTCTTCTGCCTTCTGGTGGCGGCCTTTATTTTCTTTATTACAACGCCAACCGGCCAGGAGCTCGACGAGATTTCCTTCCAGGAGTTCTCCTACCAGTTCATGACCTATACCGAGCAAACCTCTACCCTGCTCGATTTCATTCCGACCGCCGCCGGTATTACCGCTGCTATCGGTATTCTCTTTGTGCTCCTGTGGAAGCACCGCTTTGTGCCCGCCCTGGTCGGTGTAGCCATTGCTGCCGGTGCTAACCTGACCACCCAGCTGCTGAAGAACTACATCATCGTCAAGCCCAACCTGGGTGTTCAGGAGGCCCTGGGTAACTCGGCGCCGTCTGGCCACACGACTTTCGCAGCCGCTGCGGGCCTGGCCCTCTTCCTGGCCTCCCCCAAGCGTTTCCGCCCCACTGTGGCCCTGATCAGCATGGTCTTTACGGTAGCGGCAGGCTATTCCACCGTAGTCAATGGCTGGCACCGCCCAGCCGATGTGGTCACAGCTATTCTGGTCACCGGTCTCTGGGGTGTGCTGGGGCTCGTGATTCTGCGCTTCATGCGTTCAGAAGAGCTTGATATGAGCGATACCCAGCGGTCGGGGCTGATCCTGGTTCCCTTGCTTTCTATCTCGGGGTTCTTCTCGGGTTTCTGCGCTCTGGCCCTCTACTGGGTCACCTACACCAACCCGATTCCCGGCTCTGCCTTTATGGCAGCGATCTGCCTCATCGGGGCGGTAGCGGCCCTGACTACCAGCACCCAGGTCGCCCTGCTGCGCCCCCAGAACAAGAAGCGCAGCGCCTACCGGAAGGTTTGGGCCTACTAGGCACTCAGGGCTTTAGCCCTGCCCCAGGGTAATGGGGCCGGTCAGGCCAGAGGCGGTGTCCCCCTCGAAGGTGACGGTCGAGAGCCCCTGCCCTTCAGCCTCACGGGCTTCAAGCTTCGTGAGACGGTCGAGCAGTATACGGGTGGATCCGCCCGAATAGGGCAGCTGGTACATGGAGGCTGTGGTGGCCCCCTTGACCTTCGTCAGGGCGGAGTCAGCAATTTTCTGGACGGCGTCTTCCATGGTGTCGGCCATACGCTCGATAAAGGTGCTCTCTACCGGGGTACCGTGCCCGGGAACGAAGATGCGGTAGCGGTCTAGCCCTGCCAGGGTGCGTAGGGTGCTGACCCACAGTTCGGGGTAGGAGTCGTCGAAGGCGGGGTCTGAGCCCTGCTCGATGATGTCACCGGCGAACAGGACGTCGTCTACGCCTACCAGCACGTCACCGTCGGTGTGGGCCAGGCCCAGGTACATGAGGGTCACGGCCCGCTGGCCTAGCTCTACGCGGGTAAAGGCCGGGCGGGTGCCGTCACCCGGCAAGAACCGGGTGGGTACCACAAGCTCGGTGTTGGGGCCCTGCTGGTGGGCCATCTCGGGTTCTAGCACCTCAACATAAAGACGCTGGCGGTCGCCGTAGCTTTCGATAGCGCGGGCTGCGCGGGGGTGGGCCCAGATATCGGTGACCCCGTCGGCGGCGAACACAGCATTGCCCATAAAGCGGTCGAAGTGCGCATGGGTGTTGACCGCGACCAGGGGCAGGTCGGTAACCCGGCGGACCGCTCTTAGAATCTCAGCGCCCTGACGGGGCCCGGCACCGGTATCAATCACCATAGCCTTCTCTGCGCCCATAATCAGGCCGGAGTTAAGACGGTAATTATCCGTTGAGATCTGATAGATACCATCGGCAATTTCAAGAGTTCTAGCCATACTCTCTAAGGTACTGGACTCCGGCAGGTGAGCAGCCTGTTTAAACCCCACTTACGGGGTTATTTCTTGCCACACTGCACTTTTTGACGGTTCTCTGCCTACTCAGCGCAACCTTCTGTCATATTGCAAAAGCCTGTGAGCTACTAGACTAGAGGGGTGATATCTTCTACTTCCTCCCCCGTTTCGCCCCCGTCCGCTCCCCTGCCCTGCGGCCGCTATGCGCCCTCCCCCTCCGGTGACCTGCACCTGGGTAACCTGCGCACCGCCCTACTGGCCTGGATGATGGCCCGCACCGCGGGGGGCCGGTTTGTGATGCGGGTGGAGGATTTAGACCGGGTCAAGAAGGGGGCGGCAGAGCGCCAGCTGGCCGACCTTGCCGCCCTGGGCATCGACTGGGATGGGGAGGTGCTCTACCAGTCCACCCGCCTGGATGCCTATGCGGACGCCCTTACCCGCCTGCGAGAGGCAGGGCTAGTTTACGAGTGCTACTGCACCCGCAAAGAAATTCAGGAGACCTCCAGCGCCCCGCACGGCGCCCCCGGTGCCTACCCCGGCACCTGCCGCAACCTCACCGAGGCCGAACGGGCCGAGCGCAGGGCGCTGAGGCCGGCGTCCTTGCGCCTGAAAGCCCAGGTGAGCGAATGGACTGTCACCGACCGTTTCGCCGGGGAATACACCGACGCTGTGGACGATTTTGTGCTGGTGCGGGCTGACGGGGTCTACGCCTACAACCTGGTGTGTGTGGTTGATGACGACTACCAGGGGGTCACCGAGGTAGTGCGCGGCGATGACCTGCTGCCCTCTGCTCCCCGCCAGGCCTATCTAGCTCACCTATTGGGGTTGCAGGTGCCCACCTACGCCCATGTCCCCCTGGCCCTCAACGTCGAGGGCAAGCGCCTAGCTAAACGGGACGGGGCCGTGACCCTTGCTGAGCTCACCGCCGCCGGGGTCAGTACCGACCACATCATACGCATGATTGCTGCCTCTATTCCCCTGCCCCCGCTTACCGGGGCGGGCGAGGCCGGCCCCCACCTGCCCGAAACCGCCGCTGAGATGCTCTCTGTCTTCAGCCCAGACCGTATCAAACAGGCCCCCTGGACGGTGGTAGACCCGCTGCTTGAAAGCACCTGCGGGCTTTAGGGGGCGCTGTGAACCTCGCTGATCGCATACCGGCCGAGCGTCGGGGCACCGCTGCCCTGTTTCTGATCCTCACTGGCTCCCTGGGTATTCAGATTTCAGCTGCGATTGTCTCGGTGCTCTTTGCTAGCGTTGGCCCCACCCAGGTCGCCGCCCTGCGTGCCCTGATTGCCGCTGTAGTCCTGTGGACGCTGGTTCGCCCTAATCCCCTTGCCCTGCGGCGGCGGGACCTTCCCCAGGTGCTGGTCTACGGGCTGGTGCTGACCCTGATGAGCGTCTGTTTCTACAACGCGGTGCACCATATTCCTTTGGGTGTAGCGGTAACCTTTGAATACCTGGGTGCCTTTGTGGTGGCCCTGCTCGGTGTGCGGCGCCTGCGCGATGTGCTCATTGCCTTTTTCGCTCTGGCCGGGGTCGTCATGATTGCCGGGCCTACACTCGCGGGGGACGCCCACCCTATCGGCTTTATCTGGGCCCTCGGGTCAGCCGCCTCGATGGCCGGCTACACCATCTTCTCGGCCCGCATGGGTTCAGCATCTGACGCAACCAGCGGCCTGCGCGGCACCACCATGTCCCTGGCTTTTTCGGCTCTCATCCAGCTGCCCCTGTCGGTGCCCACCATGGCGATGCTGGACGCGGACGCCTGGTTCAAGCTGGCTCTCTCCGCCATCGTGGGCGTAGCCCTTGCCTATTCTGCCGATAATATCGCAGGGCAGCTGACCAGCGCCGCCGTCATCGGGGTGCTTTTCTCCATCGACCCTGTTGTAGGGGCCATCGTGGGTACCTTCATGCTGGGCGAGGTGCTCTCTGCCTGGTCTTACCTGGGCATTGTACTGATCGCCACCTCCGGTGCCTACATCGTCTGGCGCACTAACAGGTCAGCCATCGCGGTAACACTGCATACATCGGCTCTACCCGTGATAGATTCGCGTACCCAGGGGCATCCTTAAGAAAAGCTCACCGGTTTTACACACCGATTCTAAATAGCTTCAGGCAGCGAGATAGTGTCAACCAGACCCCCAGGGTGTAAGCTAACGCACAGACCAAAACCTGCATGCGGGAAGATAGCTCAAGTAATCTAAACAAGATACTTTAGAGAAACTGCACAAAGGGGAAGGTACACCGAGGCACCCACCCCAACCCGCACGTCCTTACCCACAACCCAAGGGGAGCTCATGAGCAACACCACCTACCAGCTGATAGCCCTGGCTATCTACTTCACCGTCATGGTCGGCATTGGCATCTGGGCCAAGTCCAAGAACAATAGCCTCGACGACTATGTGCTCGGCGGGCGCTCCCTCTCCCCCACTGCGGCAGCCCTGTCAGCGGGCGCCTCAGACATGTCGGGCTGGCTCCTCATGGGCCTGCCCGGCGCCCTCTACATCACCGGCCTGGCTGAAGCCTGGATTGCCATCGGCCTAGCTGCCGGCGCCTGGCTCAACTGGAAGTTCGTAGCACCCCGCCTACGCGCCTACACCGAGGTCTCCCGCAACTCGGTGACCGTCCCCTCCTTCTTCCACAACCGCCTGCGCGACCCCCGTGGCATCATCCGTATTTTCGCTGCCCTAGTCATCCTGATTTTCTTCACCTTCTATGTCTCTTCCGGCATGGTCGCCGGCGGTGTCTTCTTCCAGTCCTCCTTCGGCGGTAACTACCACACCGGCATGCTACTGGTCGCCGGTATCACCGTCGCCTACACCCTCTTCGGCGGCTTCCTAGGGGCAACCTACACCGACGTTGTCCAGGGCCTGCTCATGCTGACCGCCCTCATCGTCCTGCCGATTATGGCCCTGGTTTACGTCGGCGGATTCTCCGGCCTTGAAACCACCATCGAATCCGTCAACCCTAACGCCCTCTCCCTCTTTGCGGGCACCACCCTACTGGGTATTCTTTCCTCAGCCGCCTGGGGTCTGGGCTACTTCGGCCAGCCCCACATCATCGTGCGCTTTATGGGTCTGCGCTCAGCCCAGGACGCCACCGCCGGCCGCCGCATCGGCATCACCTGGATGATTGCCACCCTGGTCGGTGCCATGAGCGCCGGTCTCATCGGCATCGCCTACTTTGCCCGCCACCCCGAAGCTACTCTGACCGACACCACCAACGCCGAATCGGTCTTCCTGGATATGTCCCAGATTCTGCTCCACCCCCTCCTGGCCGGGTTCGTGCTGGCAGCGGTGCTGGCGGCCATCATGTCGACCCTTTCCTCCCAGCTAATTGTCTGCTCCTCAGCCCTGGCCGAAGACCTCTACAAGCTCACCAGCGGTGGCAAGGAACTCTCAGACGCCAAGGGCCTCTGGCTGGGCCGCGCGGGCGTGCTGGTTGTCTCTGTCATCGCAGGTCTGCTGGCCTGGAACCCCGACTCCTCCGTGCTCTCCCTGGTCTCCTTCGCCTGGGCAGGCTTCGGCGCAGCCTTCGGTCCCATCGTGATTCTCTCCCTCTACTGGCGCAAGCTCACCGCACTCGGTGCCGTAGCGGGTATGGTGGCAGGCACCATCACCGTCTTCGTCTGGGGCTACAACGAAGTGCTCTCGGGCTACATGTACGAGATTGTGCCCGGCTTCCTGGTCAACCTGCTCTTTGCCTACCTGATGTCGGTTGCCACCTACAGGGGTGACTCCGCCGCCGCCCGCGAAATCAACGAAGAGTTCGACCGCGCCGTGGAACTCTCCCGCTAGTAGCTTCGCCTAAGTCAGGGCGCCGCACTCCACTCCCCTGCCTGTAGGCAGGGGCGCTGGGGGCGGCGTCCGTCCTTTTCTGCGCCGAGTGTCGTCAAAAGCTTCATCTGCGCGTGCATTGAAGGCGCAGATGAAACTTTCAATTACACACAAGGAACCAGCCCGGGCACCCCTGGGTAGACTGGTGGCTATGACTAACGAACTTCCTGCCAAGGTTTCTGATATTTTCGACCCCCACCAGTGGCGCCTGGTTGAGGGCTTTGAGGACCTGACCGACATCACCTACCACCGTCAGGTGGAGCGCGACGAAGCCGGTGAGATTCTGCGAGATCTGCCGACCGTCCGCATCGCTTTTGACCGGCCCGAGGTGCGCAACGCCTTCCGTCCGCACACCGTCGATGAGCTCTACCGGGTGCTGGATCATGCCCGTATGACCTCCAACGTGGGCACCGTGCTGCTGACCGGCAACGGCCCCTCTGCCAAGGACGGCGGCTGGGCCTTCTGCTCCGGCGGCGACCAGCGCATTCGCGGCCGCGACGGCTACCGCTACGCCGAGGGTGAGACCCGCGATTCGATTGACCCGGCTCGCGCAGGCCGTCTACACATTCTGGAGGTACAGCGCCTGATTCGCACCATGCCCAAGGTAGTCATCGCCCTGGTCTCGGGCTGGGCGGCCGGTGGCGGCCACTCCCTGCACGTGGTGGCCGACCTGACCATTGCCTCTGAGGAGTACGGAAAGTTCAAGCAGACCGACGCGACCGTAGGGTCCTTTGACGCCGGCTACGGCTCTGCCCTTCTGGCCCGCCAGGTGGGCCAGAAGTTTGCCCGCGAGATTTTCTTCCTGGCTAAGGAGTACGACGCTCAGCGTATGTACGAGATGGGTGCTGTGAATGACGTGGTGCCCCACTCCGAGCTGGAGACCAAGGGCCTGGAATACGCGGCCCATATTGCCCGCCAGTCTCCCCAGGCAATTCGTATGCTCAAGTTCGCTTTCAACCTTCCGGACGACGGCATGGTCGGCCAGCAGGTCTTTGCCGGCGAGGCCACCCGCATGGCCTACATGACCGACGAGGCCGTCGAGGGCCGCGACGCTTTCCTTGAGAAGCGCGACCCCAACTGGGAGAACTACCCCTACTACTTCTAGCCGCCCACCGGCGTCCGCGCACCCGGCTCAGAGCCGCGCAGACTCAGTGCCCACCAGAATCTCGTACTGCCCACCCCGCTCGTGGGCATCACGAGAGTCTGGTGGGCTTTCGCCCCCTAAGCAAAAAGTAGGACGCCCCGCCCCACCTTCTCCACGGAAGGTAGGGCGGGGCGTCCTTGTGCTCGGTCCGGGGCTAGGCCTCAGGGCCTGCCATGCGCCGGTCAGCCTTGCGGTTGTCGATAGCGCGTTCTTCGAACTCCAGCTCGATGATGCGCAGCTTGTTCTTGCGGTGCCAGGTCAGTAGCACGTTAACCAGAAAGACCACAAAAACCAGCATGAAGACCAGGTAGGCCAGGCCAATCACAGAAAGAACAGTCTCCCCGGCGGTGGGCACCAGCGGGTTGGTAGCAAGTACAGTCATGGTTTACGCTCCCTAATCAGGCTTGCCCGCAGCGTTCTCACCGAGCCCTAGGCGCTTACGAATCACCCGAATCTCGGTCTTATTTTTCTTGTGAAACCCCAGCAGCACTACGAAGAAGAGCACCAGCAGAGCCAGGTACAGTAACAAAAGCGCGATTTCGACGCCGGTGACCTCAAGCATGGGGTGGCTCCTATCTCGACCTTAAGAAGCAGAAGGTGTCACCCACAAGATTACCAAGTAGGCATACTATCTGGCAATAATCACCAGGCGTAGACTAAAAGAGCCATGACACTAGATTCCCTTAGCCCGCTTCCCGCACCCGCCCTGCCCGGGCCGGGAAGCGCCGTCCACGTCGGAGCAGACCAGCCCGCCGCCTGCCCTGCCCAGCAGGTCGCTGAAGCCCTGCACACTTTCAGCACCCGCTTTACAGAGCTAGATAAGGGTCAGGACGCCCCCGCCCTGCTCGTTACGACCAGCGGCTCCACCGGTACCCCCAAACAGACGGTGCTTTCCACCTCAGCATTACGTGCTTCGGCCCAGGGCACAGAAACAGCTACCGGGACAAGCAGCGCCCAGTGGCTCCTGGCCCTGCCCCTACAGTATATTGCCGGGGCGCAGGTGGTAGCGAGGTCGGCCCTGGCAGGTACCGTCCCTGTCCTGACCGATTCAGTCAGCGAGGGCACCCGCTTTACGGCCCAGGATTTCGTCAGCTCCACCGAAAAGCTCTCAGCCCCGCAGCGGCTGGTTTCCCTGGTACCCACCCAGCTACACCGCCTGCTAGAAACCCAGGAGGGCTCCCTCCGCGAAGAAACCCTCGCGGCCCTGCGTTCTTTCTCCGCAATTCTGCTGGGCGGGGCACCGGCCAGCGCCGACCTCATCGCAAGCGCCCGCGCCCTAGCACTGCCCGTAGTGCGCACCTACGGGTCGGCTGAAACGGCCGGGGGCTGCGTCTACGAGGGCAAGCCGTTGCCGGGCGTCCGCGTGCAGATAGAAACCGATGCCGCCGACCCACAAGCCCCCGGGCGCATCTGGCTGGGCGGGCCGACCATCGCCAGCGGCTACGCCAACGATAGCGAGCGCACCGCCGCCCACTTCTTTGTAGACGGTCAGGGAACCCGCTGGTACCGCACCGACGATCTGGGCACCCAAGACCTGCGCACCGGAACCCTCACCGTAGCGGGCCGCGCCGACGACGTACTCATTTCCGGCGGTATCAAAACCAGCGCGGCAGCCGTAGCTACCGCCCTCGAAAGTCACCCGGCCGTGCGCGAGGCCCTGGTGGCCGGGGTTCCAGATGCCCGCTGGGGTACCGCTATCACCGCCGCCGTCACCCTGGTGGCGGGCAACAGCGCACGCACTTCTGAGCTTGCGGACACCCTCCCCCAGCTGGTGGCAGAAAAGCTGGGGACAGCGTCCGCCCCCAAACTCGTTAAGGTGCTCCCTGAGCTGCCGACTCTTCCCACAGGCAAGCCTGACCGGCGAGCCGTCCAGGCGCTCCTTGCCGAAGCCTGGAAAGCCCAGTCGGCGAACCGAGGCAGGTCACGCGGCCACTAGCGGGCACCCACCGCTAAAAAGTGAGAGAATGGTGTGTATTTGTGGCGTAGCGACGCCACATCGAAACTTGGGTTGATAAGGAGCACAACAGTGGCAACGGTTGCACAGTGGATTGAAGGGGCGCGTCTGCGCACGCTCCCCTTGGCGGCAGCTCCTATCATTGCTGGTTCTGCGGCCGCCTACGAGGTGCACCAGTTCAAGCCTGTTCGTGCCCTACTGGCCTTTCTCGTGGCCTTCTTCTTGCAGGTGGGCGTCAACTACGCCAACGACTACTCCGATGGGATTAAGGGCACGGACGAGGTTCGCGTGGGCCCCCTGCGCCTGGTCGGCTCGGGCATGGCCAAGCCCTCCCAGGTGAAGATGGCGGCCTTTATCTGCTTCGGCCTGGCTGGTTTGAGCGGGCTGGCCCTGATTATGCTCTCGCAGCAGTGGTGGTTCCTGGCCATCGGTGCCTCGGCTGTGCTGGCTGCCTGGGGTTACACCGGCGGCAAGCACCCCTACGGTTACATGGGCCTGGGCGATATTTTCGTCTTTATCTACTTTGGCCTGGTCGCCACCCTGGGCACCATGTTTACCCAGAGCAACCAGTTGACCCTGAGCTCCTGGGCCTTCGCCGTAGCCCTGGGGCTGTTCTCCTGTGCCCTGCTGATGGCTAATAACGTACGCGATATTCCCACCGATATTGAGGCGGGTAAGAAAACCCTGGCTGTACGCCTGGGCGACCGGGCTTCGCGCATCACCTACGCCCTAGAGATGGGCCTGGGCCTGGCCCTGACCGCCCTGCTGGTTCCGCAGAACCCCTGGTACGCTCTGGCCTTTATTCTGATTGGTCCGGTGGTGCACTCGGCCCTGGTGGTGCTCTCGGGCGCCCTGGGCCGCGACCTGATTCCGGTGCTTAAGCAGGCTGGCATCATTGCCCTCATTTATTCACTGCTCATTGCCCTGGCGGTAGCCCTGCACCCGCTTGAAATCTTTGCTGAGCGGGCTACCGTCTTTACCGGCTACTAAAGGCCCTGGCTGCGGCGGGCTGCTTCGTCCAGCTCGTCTTCAATCGCCTGGTTTTCGTCTTCTAGGCTCGTTTTCTTGGGCTTATTCTTACGGCGGATCATCCGGTTAAAGTCGGCGGCTGCGGCGTCGTGCAGGCGGGGGAAGGCCAGGTAGCAGATGGCGAATCCGATGAGCGCGCCGAAGATGATGGCCAGGATAAAGCCCACGCCAAAGTAGTAGGAGGCGAAGAAGGCGGCAGCTGAGAACAGCAGGCGGAGCAGGGAGTACTTCAGAAAATTCACCCCTTCATTCTACCCAACCCACTGCGGGCAGGGTCTGCGCGGCGGGCGTCTGCTCAGCTGGCACGCTGTGAGCGCACAAAGCGGGGTGAGCGGGCCTGTTCATGGAAAAATGGGGGTATGGGTAGAGCTATTTTGATTATTGGCGGCGCCGCTCTTCTGCTGGGCGTGTGGATTTATTCGATTCTGGATGCCGCCCAGACCGACCGTTTGCGCGTTCGCACCCTGCCCAAGGGGGCCTGGCTTGCTGTGCTGGTGCTCTTTCCGTTGCTGGGGTCGGTGCTGTGGTTTTGGCTGGGGCGGCCGCGCGGGTCGCGTCACGGGTCTTTTGGGGCGCCTGTTGCTAAACCGCCGGTGGCTCCCGATGATGACCCTGAGTTTTTGAAGTTCCTTGAGGCCCGGGCCCGGCGTGAGCGCCAGGACGCCGAGTGGCAGCAGCGCAAGAACCGTAAGGACGCCGGTGGGCAGGGCCCTGCCCCTGGCAAGCAGGCCCCCGGGCAGGGCGACGGTGCTACCGGCCCCACCGACGATAAGGATCGCCCAGGGTCAGATTGAGCTGGACTGCGCTTTCGCCTGGCGATAGGCCCGGTAGTGCCTTCTGGTTTCAAGTACACCCCCGATGACAATGACAACTAAGAGTGGCAGGCGCCAGGTCAAACTAGCGTAGTCATCGGTCGTATAGAGTCCGTAGCCCCATATACCGAATATTGCGAGCATGAGTAGGGAGTGCAGATAGAGCCGGTAGGGCTTGACCTTCTTTTGTTCTGAGAGGGAACGGGCATAGGCTACCGGGTGGCCAAATTCTTCGAGGTAGTTACTTCCGGTGTTTTGGGTGTACTCCTGCACCCGGCTTATTTCTTCCTTTACTCGATTATCGCTGATATCTCCCCGAGCTCGGAGAGCCTGAACAAATGCATCCTTCCACTCAACGTTATCGCTGAAATCTACGCTAGAGGCATGGGCATAGTTGGGTTCAGGCAGTAATCGGTGGGCTAGGTAGGCAAGGGCGAAGCTGGAAGCTCCTGCAACGGGTAGCATCCACCATACTGAGTAACGCCCCGTATTCTCTGAGAACCATGCAAAGAGCAGGGCAAGGCAACAGGCTATAGCTCCAATAACGAGGCCAGTCAGCCCTATAGCAGCTACGAAACCAAAGCGGCGCTGAGACCTCTGGAAAGTGTACTGGCTGCTGGGTATCGCTAGCCCCAGCAGGATAATCCCTGGCAGCAGTCCCAGGTGGGCAGTATCAGGCCTATTGCTGGGCAATGCGTACACCAGCATGAAGAAAATAGAAAATATCCCGCCTGCTGTCAGCCCATAGGTAATAACCGTTTTCAGGTTGAGAGGTTTGCTCTCTTCAAAGGCCTGGGTTCCCTTTTCCTTCCAGCCCGCTATTTTGCTGTAGGCCCACCCCTCTGGATTACCGTAGAGGTCGGTGGCACTTTCACGGCTTTCTGCGACCTGTCTAATGACGCGGTTGATGGCGCTTTCGCTGGTGGCTGCTTTGACACCGTTCGTAGCCAGGGTCGCAAAGGCAGTTTGTACCCAGTCTTTGTCTGCCGGGTTGTCGCTGGCTTCTTCGATTGCGATAGTCAGGCGTTCGTAGGGGTTGTTTGCCACTTCTCCTCCTTGAGTCATATAGAAACGTCTGGTGGGTTTAGGCTCCGAGGGCGCTAGTGAGCCGGGCCAGGGTAGCTCGTTCATCGGCGAGCTGGCGGGCACCTGCGTCCGTTAGCCGGTATTGGCGGCGGGCGGGGCCGCTCTCCCCTTCCGTCCAGGCGGTGGTGACGTACCCGGCTTCTTCGAGCTTGGAAAGAGCCGGGTAGAGGGAGCCGCCGCGCAGGCGTCCGTAGCCCATCTCTTCCAGGCGGGTAGCCAGGCCGTAGCCGTGCAGGTTTTCTTGAGCTAGGCAGGCCAGGACGGCGGTGGGTAAGGTTGCCCGCACCAGGGCCGGCGGGTAGGTGGTGGGGTTCATGGGCACCTCCTTCTGTACCTAAGTACAACATCTACCTAGATAGGTTTCAAGACTTTTGTCGATTATTACCGCACAACACCCACGCAGAAGCCCCCGCACAGTGTGCGGGGGCTTCTTTGAACCTGTGGGAGAACGCTTTATAGAAGCTGGTTAACCAAAGCAATTAGGCGACCCAGGCTCGCAGCGAAGCTGCTGGCTCGGGGCTGGCGTGAATCGCCTTGTGAGCGCTAGCGAACCAGCGAGAGGGTCGGCAGCGAGCGCGAGTCTGGGAGCCGTAATGAGGGGTATAAATCCTAGAGACCCGAGTAGGAGTGCAGGCCCGAGAAGTACACGTTGACCACGGTGAAGTTGAAGATGACGCAGAGGTAGCCTGCGATGGAGAGCCAGGCGCTGGGCGGGCCTGACCAGCCGCGGGTGGCGCGGGCATGCAGGTAGGCTGCATAGACGACCCAGATGATGAAGGTCCAGACTTCCTTGGTGTCCCAGCCCCAGTAGCGGCCCCAGGCTTTCTCGGCCCAGATGGCGCCGGCGCCCAGGGTGAAGGTCCACATGGCGAAGCCTACAGTGTTGAGGCGGAAGGAGAAGTTTTCGAGGGCGGTGGATGAGGGGATCAGGCGCATGAAGCCAAGGCCGGCCAGGGAGCTGTCGTTACCTTCGATGATGTGGCGTTCGCGGGAGGTTTGTACCAGTTGCAGGATTGCCATGGCGAAGGTGATGGTGAAGATGGCTGAGGCGAGCACGGCAATGGATACATGGATGACCAGCCAGTAGGACTGCAGGGCGGGCACCAGCTGGCCGACGGGGGTAGGGTAGGCGATGGTGGCTGCGGTCATCATGGTCAGGGCGAGGCCAGAGACCAGGGTGCCTACAAAGCGCAGGTCACGGAAGATGAGGAAGCCTAGGTAGACCCCTACGACGAGCAGGGCGCCGGTGGTGCAGAACTCGTACATGTTGCCCCAGGGTACGCGGTTGGCGGCGAAGGCGCGGGAGAGCACACCGGCTAGGTGAATGAGGCAGCCCAGGGCCAGGATGACCACACCGGCGCGGGCGGCGGGTCGGCGTTCACCGGTGCCGTAGCGCATCTCTGAGTCGGCGACGTGGCCGGAGATTTTAGCGGCTGCTGACCGCTTGTAGCCCATGCCGCGGGCGCCAGTGCCCTGCTCGGTGCCGGTGATGCGGGCAGATCGGGCGTTCTTGACGGCTGCGCCCGCGCCCACGAGTTCCTTTTCAGGTTCGGGGGCATTGGCTGCTTCGAGGCGCTTGGTGGTGCGGGAGTGGGAGGCGACGTCCCAGGCGAAGGCCACGAAGGCAACCATGTAGGTGATGGCTGCTAGGTACATAAAGAGTTCGCTCCAGCGGGCGAGCTCTATGTTGACTTCTGACATGGTGTTCTCACTTCACAGGTTGAGGTAGGGCGCGGACGCCGGTGCCCGGCCAGGTTGCCCCGGGGCAGGCGGTGGGTAGGTTAGGCTTCATCAAATTCTAGTCCCCACCGTTCTGCGAAGAGGTCGGTGAGTTTGTCAGCTTCGGTGGCGAGGCGGGGGTCTTCGCCGCGGGCCAGTAGGCCGTATTCGACGGTGAGTACGCGCTCTGCCCCGGTGCCGCTTTCGGTGGCTCGTACCCAGACACGGCGGCGGGCTACGAAGACCGAGATCAACAGACCACCAAAGAGTAGGGTTGCTGAGACCAGAGCGATCGGGCGACCGGGGTCTGACCTGATCTCAATGCCAGCGTAGCGCTTAACACCTAGGAATTCGATAGTTCCGTGACCATCGGGCAGGGTGGCGGTGTTGTTGCTGGCATCGAGCACAATGCCGTTACCGGCGGCCATGGTGTTGAGCGGGGTCAGGCTATCAATGTCGAGCACGTAGACGTTCTGGGGCACGCCGTTATCAAGTCCGAGGTCGCCCGCGTAGCTTTGGAGCACCAGCATGGGGTTGAGCAGGTCTGAGTCAATAGAGGTGGGGGCGCTGCCGGTGGTGCGTTCGCCGGTGGGTAGGAACATGCCGACGAAGCCCAGCTGGTCGGGGTGGGCGTCCGGAACCTTCAGCACGATAGATGAGAGGTAGCTACGGCCCGAGGGCAGACCCACCACGGGCCCCTCGTAGGCGACAGAGCCGTCAGTGTTGGTGATACGGACGACCGGCGAGTAACCGTTGCCCAGCAGGTAGATAGAGGTTCCCTCAAAGTAGATGGGTTCATTGACTCTGAGGGTCTGCTCGCGCTGTTCACCGTCTGCGCTGGTGAGGGTGAAGTCAGCTTCGTAGTTGATATCTGAGCCGTAGGTGGGTGAGCCTTCCTGGCGGTCGTATTCGACGGTCAGGTTGTTGAGGGTAGCTGAGTAGGGCACCAGCCAGTCGGGGTTGTAGTTAGTGCCGGGACTGAAGGAGTCATAGGCGACCAGGGAGTTGACGAAGGTTTCGTCCTCGGTCACCACGCGCTGGCCGCTGTAGCCAAAGAGGGAGCCAACCGCTACCGCAATCAGCACGCCGATCATGGCCAGGTGAAAGAGAATGTTGCCCAGTTCGCGCAGGTAGCCGCGCTCTGCTGCAACGTTCACGACTCCCGGGGCTTCTTCGCGCACCTCGATACGGTAGTGGCGCTTTTTCAGGACGGCTGCGGCGTCCTCAATAGCGCGGGTGGCCGTCAGTTCCCCGGAGTCGACGGGGATGGTGAGGGTGCGGTGCTGGGGTAGGCGGGAGAAGTTCTTGGGGGTGGGGGCGGGCCCTGAGCGCATGGCCCGATAGTGCTTGGCAGCGCGGGGAATGACACAGCCAATCAGGGACACGAAAAGCAGAAGGTAAATCGCGGCAAACCAGACCGACGAGAAGACGTCAAAGAGCTGAAGCTTATCTGCGATAGGGCCCCAGGTGGGGTGCGCCTCGATGTAGTCGGCTACAGCTGCGGGGTCCTGAATACGCTGGGGAAAGACCGAACCGGGCACAGCGGCAACCGCCAGCATGAGCAGCAGGAAGAGGGCGGTGTTCATCTTGGTCAGCTGCGTCCATACCCAGCGGAGCATTTCCAGCGGGCCTAGAGCCGGGGCGTCCTGAGTCTCTGCCATGTTTTCCTTGCTATCTTCGATTCGGTGCGTGAGTGTGGGGTGTGTCTAGATGGGGAGTTCGTAGACCGGCATGCTGGACTGGAACCAGGACATCATCTGCGTCCAGAGGCCGGTCGCCAGAAGCAGGCCGATGATGATAAGCATGATGCCGCCCAGGCGCTGGAGTAGGAGTCGGTTTCGGCGCGCCCAGCCCATGGTGTTGACGCCGCGGGCAACGCCCAGCGCCACTAGCAGGAAAGGAATGCCTAGCCCTAAGCAGTAGGCCAGGGTCAGCAGCACCGCCTTGGTGTTATCGGAGCCCTCGGTATAGACCAGGGTCTGCACGGCCGCGAAGGTCGGGCCGATACAGGGGGCCCAGCCCAGACCGAAGGTGATGCCCAGGATCGGGGCCCCCCAGAGGCCGGCCGGGGGTTTGGCTTCAATTTTGCGATCGCGCTGGAAGAAGTCGAAGCGGCCCATGAAAACCAGACCCATGACAATCACCAGCAGGCCCAGCACCAGGTTAACCCAGCCCTGCCCACGCAGCCAGGGGGCCGCCCCCAGCTGGGCTAGAACCACAGACATGAGCACGAAGATAAAGGAGAAGCCCAGCACGAACAGGCCAATCCCGGTCACCATGCGCAGGTTGCGGTGGCGGGGGCTCATCTCTCCCCCCGATAGGCCGGTCACGTAGCCCAGGTAGCCCGGCACCAGAGGTAGTACGCAGGGGGAGGCAAACGAGACCAGGCCCGCCAGTGCCGCAAGGGGCAGGGCGAGCCAGAGGGAGCCGTCGAGAACGATATTGCCGAAGCTAGGCACTGACCTGGTCTTCGAGCAGGGTGCCCAGCACAGACTTGTCGATTTGCCCCAGAATACGGGCCGCTACGCGTCCTTCAGCGTCGAGGACGACCGTGGTCGGCACCGCCTGGGCAGGCACGTACTTGCTCATGGCAAGCAGTACCTTGCCGGTCACGTCACGGAAGGAAGGGTAGGGCACGGAGAAGTTCTTCTCAAAGGCCTCGGCGGTACCTTTTTCGTCGCGCACGTTGGCCCCGTAGAAGGCGACCTTCTGACCGTAGGTGTCGTAGAGTTCGTTGAGCAGGGGGGCTTCAGCCCGGCAGGGGGCGCACCCTGCGTACCAGAAGTTCAGCAGCACGGGCTTGCCGCGCAGGTCTGCGGCAGAGACGACGGTGCCGTCAAAGAGCTCGCTTTCAAAGTCAACGGGCTCACCGCGCTCACCGGCGGGATACTCGGTAACACTGCCGTCGCCTGCAATGTAGCCCTTGGAGTCGCCCGCATCGGCCTGGGCAGCCAGGGAGTCCTGGCTTGATGAGCAGGCAGAGAGCAAGCCAACGGCTCCCAGAGCGGCCAGGCTCAGGGCCTGCTTACGGCTCACACGGATGGGGAAAGAGGTAGACATGAATTACAGGTCTTTCAGGACAGTGTGGTGTGGTGTGCGCTTATAGTCGGTGTCATTATGACCCCGGTAACTGAATAACACCTGAATAGAGTTCGGCAGCAGGCTCAACATAGGAGAGTTTGGGCTTGCCAGGGGCAAAAATATTGGGGAAGGTAAAGCTTGTAATGGAAGCTAAATTGCACTGACGGCTGCGCGGGTCATGCGGCAGCGCCCCGCCCTCTACAGAGGTGCGGGCCATCCAGATAGGTAGCTGGTGCGAGACGATAATCGCCTCAGCGCCGTCCCCGCCCTTTTCGTAGGCGGTGCGGGCGGCGTCCTTAATAGCCTCAGCCATACGCACCACCTGGTCCCGGTAGGGTTCACCCCAAGACGGACGCAGGGGGTTGAGCAGGTGCTTCCAGTGGCGGGGGTTGCCCAGCAGCTCCTGCTTATTCACGTGCAGGCCCTCAAAGTAGTTCCCAGCCTCAATCACACGCTCATCGGGCTGGGCAACCAGGCCCAGCAGTTCCTCGATGGGGGCAGCCGACTCGCGGGTGCGGGTGAGCGGGGAGCAGACCAAATGCACGATGTTGGCACCGGCCTCCGCGCGGCGCTTGAACTCTTCGGCAGACAGGCGCACCATCTTCTGACCCGTCTCAGACAGGTGGTAATTGGGCAGACGCCCATACACGATACGGTCAGGATTATGCACCTCGCCGTGGCGCATCAGGTGCACGGTGACAGTTGCCGAAGAAGTGTTCATATCTCTAGTCTCTCAAACCTAGTCAGTAAGCGCTAACCAGCAACCCCGCCGGTTTTACTCTGCCAGTTTCTTCTCAATAATCTTCGCCAGGCGCTTGGAGTTGACCTGCCAGAAGTCCTTAACCTCGCCATCCACCCGCAGCACCGGAATCTCGGTGCGGTGACGCTCCAACAGGTCGGGGTGCTCTTCAACGTTGATTTCTGTGTAGGTCAGCCCATAGCTGCCTGCCACCTGAGCGGTCGTCTCCCGGGCAGCTTCGCACAGGTGGCAGCCCGGCTTGGTCAGCAGTTCAATCAGTGGTGTAGCCATTGCTCCACTCTAACCCGCCGCTCCCCCGCGAGGCGAGCGAGGCGAGCGAGGCGAGCGAGGCGAGCGGGGCGTCCACACCAAAAGTTCGGTAATACAGCGCGAGCCCCGCACCGAAACAGGTGCGGGGCTTGCAGTGAAGAATTTACTTCTTGTTGCGGCGCTGGTGGCGAGTCTTGCGAAGAAGCTTGCGGTGCTTCTTCTTAGACATACGCTTGCGGCGCTTCTTGATAACTGAACCCATTGGATTCACCTCACTTATTAAATAGTGGTCGATACCCGGCCGACAGCAACCACCCGGGGCGGTAGGTCGGTAGCTATCCGGGCGCTATACCGGTATAAACGCTCCAAAGCACGCATAAAGGGCATAGCAATACCCTCGGCGTGAAAAAACGCTCTCTCCCAAGCCTACAGGCAAACCGGGCTTTTCGCCGACTGTTCACCGGCAAGTGAGAGCATTTTCTCGTTTTATCTCCCCTCTAGCGGTCGCTAGTGGCGTATTCGTAGCCCTCGCGCAGGGCCGCTGCGGCGTCTTCACTCGGGTCTTCTTCCACTACCCTGGCAGGTTCTACGGCGTGGAGGTCACGAGCTCTTCCAGCCTCGTGCTGGGCAGGGGCGCTGGTGCGGAAGCCAAAGTAGCCAGCCACATCAAAACGCTTTTTAGCGGGCTGGTTCCTGCCGCTCTGCGGGGCTACAGCTTCACCGGCGTCACTGGCAGTTTCTTCTGTTTCTGTAGTGGCCGGTGGCTGGTGAGGCTCGGGAGCCTGGGGCAGCTCGGGCTTCTTGGGGGCTGTCGCCCTAGCCCCTGGGCTGGCGGTAGTGCTAGCGGCGCGGACGACCGGGCTCACCGTCCCCCGCCTGCGGCGGGTTGCGCTCCCGGTAGGGGGCTGAGCGCTTGCAGGGACTGCACCCATGGGCTGGATGCTGCTGAGGGCTTCAAACAGATCAGGTTCAATGGGCCCGCCCCAGGTATCGGGCACCAGTTCCTGAGTCTCCACCTCGATGGGTTCAAGGTTGATTCTGCCCGCTTCCCTGGTCGGGGTCTCAAAATCGACCGGGTGCCCGGCCTCAGCGAAGCGCTCTTGCAGGTTAGCCTTGAGCAGGGTCTGGGCGAGGGCAGCGTCACCAGATCGGGTAGCATCGACAATAGCCCGATACTCCATACGCAGGCGCGAAGCGGTAGCGCTCCACAGGGGAACCTGGCTGACCAACTCGAAGCGGGCCTCAATCATGGCATCACGCAGGGTCGCCAAGAGGGCAGAAATTAGGGCGTTGCCCGAGAGCCTTCCCAGCTGGATATGGAAATCAGCTTCCAGGTCATGAAAGTCGCTCAGGCTGGTAGCATCGTCCTGCATAGCCTCCACGATGCGGTCCAGCTCTTCGAAGGCCGACGGGTCGTAGTCGGGCCCTGCGAGGGCGTGGTTTTCAAGCAGCAGGCAGGTTGCCAGCAGATCCTGGCGGGGCGAGAGGGAGCTGGCCAGATAGAGGCTGACAGCTGGCCCTGCCGAGGCTGCCGGTTCCCGCACCAGCTGGGCGATAATGCTCTTTTTCCGCCCCTCATAGAGCCTGAGCACCCCGATTTCTTCGCAGTGTTTGAGGCTCTCCCGCATGTGGTTCTGACTGATACCCACCTCGCGGGCCAGCACCCTGTCGTCGGGCAGGTTATCGCCCAGGTGCAGGGTCTGGTTAATCAGTTTGTTCTCGATCCAGTCGAGAAGCTGCTGATGGTGTGCCATACAGTCTTGTGGTGTCCTTTGAAACTAGCGGTTGGTGGGCAAGGGCCTAGCGGGAGTTGCGGCGACCCCAGCGAGTGAGCTTGGCCAGCAGGCCGCGGTCGTCGCCCTCTTCGTCACTGGCTTGCTTGTGGGCCTGTTCATCGCTTGCCTTGGCCGTGGCCTCTTGGGCAATGACCTGCTCGGGGGTGGGCACCTTGAAGCTGATGGGCCCCTCATCTTTGGAACCCAAGCTCAGGCTCTGTGCGAGCTGACGCACCTGGCCGCTGACGGCGTCCTGCTCCACCTCGGCAGGCGCCTGGTTCTCCACGACCTCTTCATCCACCCGGTTATCGAGCACGGGGGTAAAGGGGGTCAGGGGGGTGAAGGTAATACCCGCCGTGTTGGGGTGAGGCACATCGACGGCCGGAGCGGACACCTCCTCTTGCTCCTCGGGCACAGAGGCGGTTTCAGGCGCAGCAAGGTTTGTCTCAGGGGCAGACTCGGAGCTCTCGTGAGCAACAGAGGTAGCCTCGGTGGCAGGTACCGCTTCGAGGGCGGGAGCGGTCTCGACTACGGGGGCAGCGAGCAGGCCGTCAACCCAGTCGGTGACGGTAGCTAGAGGCGCGGGGGTAAGGGAGTAGAAACGCTTCTGGCCTACGGCTTCGGTTTCGACCAAACCGGCGGTGCGCAGCACCTTGAGGTGCTTAGATACGGTGGGCTGGCTGACACTCAGTTCCTCGACCAGTTCGCCAACGGCCAGTCGTTCGACGGCTAGTGCCTGGAGGATATGTCGCCGCGTGGGGTCGGCGATAACAGCAAATACGTCGTCTCTCATACTGACATCTTTACACACATATACCCACAATTGCATGTTTGACCAGCAGAAATGGGGGCACTCTTCGTCTATGCTCAGCTAACACTCAGCTTGAAAGCCAACGTACAGGGCCATCTGCCGGGCCCAACGACCCGCCCTTATACAGGCCTAGTCATACCAGGGATCAAGCCCCCAGAGGGGGAATACTTCCTTGCGGGTGGCCATAATGCTGCGGTCTACACTGCTGGCCGGGTCGTAGCCAACCTCCCAGGAGTACCACCAAAGATCCACGGGATCCCCCATCATGGTGGGCACCTTGGTCCCGTACTTTTCAAGCATATAAGCCTGCCACGATTCCGGCGTGGGCATATTTATGTCGAGGGGCTGGCCGGCTGCCACCGCAATAAGGTGGCTCCAAGAGCGGGGCACGGCGTTGTAGATGGAGTAGCCCCCTCCCCCGGTGGCAATCCAGCGGCCCTCACAGAGCTCGTCCGCCAGCAAGGAGATATGGGCGGCAATTTCCCGCTGCCCGTTAATGCTGATGTTCAGGTGCGACATGTCATCGGCCAGATGGGAGTCGCAGCCGTGCTGGCTGACGATCACCTCGGGCTGGAACTGCCGCAGAAGGCTAGGGACCACCGCGTCAAAGGCTCGTAGCCAGCCCGAGTCGGTAGTGCTTTCGGGCATGGCGATGTTAACCGAGGTTCCGGCAGCAAACCCTTCGGGCCCCACCTCGTTAGCGAAACCGGTACCGGGAAAGAGGGTCATGCCGCTCTCGTGCAGGGAAATGGTCATCACCCGTGGCTCGTCCCAGAAGATACTTTGTGTGCCGTCCCCGTGGTGGGCGTCCACATCGATATAGACGACCCGCTGCACCCCCGCTTCAAGCAGGCGGGCAATGCCCACGGCGCAATCGTTATAGATACAAAAGCCACTAGCATGATCGCGTGAGGCGTGGTGCATGCCCCCGCCGAAGTTAACGGCATGCTTGACCTTACCGCCTAAAATAGCTTCAGCGGCCTGGTAGGTGCCACCAGCCAGCCTGGCAGAGGCCTCGTGAACCCCCTCAAAGCCGGGAGTATCTTCGGTACCCAACCCACAGTTCGCAATGGTGAGGGTGGGGTCGGCGCTAATTTTTTGCACTGCGTCGATATAGGGGTAGTCATGGGCCAGCATGAGCTGGTGCACGGTAGCAATTTCAGGTTCCTCAAGCTCTACCTGCGGGAGGTCAAAAATCCCAAGGTCCCGCGCTAGGGAGGCCGTTGCGTCCAACCGCGAGGGATGCATGGGGTGATAGTCGCCAAAATAGTAGTTGGCCATGGCGGGAGTCCAGAGCACACGCACATTGGTGGGCGTGAGACTGTCGATAAGAGCCACCAGCACTACCTCCTTTGGTAAGTTGAGTCACAATTACCATTAAACACATAAAACTCCGCGGGCACCACACCCCGCTTGTATGACACGCAGACTACGCTAGAGACGGCAGAAGAAAGCGAGGTGAAGAACGTGGGCAAAATTGTGCGCAAGGTCCAGGAGCGCAAGCGGGTTCTGGACGCCATGGAACAGGGGCAGCTGGAATACCAGCAGCTCCTTCAGATTGTTAAGTTTTCGGCAGCCTTTCAGGCCCGCATGGCCCACCTGCGCGACCTGGTAGACCGCCTCTTCGGGTCGTCGTCCTCGCGTATCGCCATTGCAGCCTTCTTGCTGGTCATTATTTTCTTCTCGCTTATGCTCTATACCCCCTGGGCCTCACGCGATGGCCAGCAGGTGGAGTTTCACCACGCTGTTTTTACGGCGACTAGTGCCGTGACCGTCACCGGTCTCACTACGGTTTCTACCGCCGAACAGTGGACCTTCTTTGGCCAGCTCATGATTCTCTTAGGCTCGCAGATTGGCGGCCTTGGCACGCTCACCCTCACCTCCATTCTGGCGCTGGCGGTAGGGCGCAAGCTGGGGTTACGCTCCAAAATTATCGCCCAGGAATCTCTCAACATCGGACGCCTGGGTGAGGTGGGCTCGGTACTCCGCACCGTGGCCTTTACCTCCATCTCCATTGAGGCCCTGATTGCCTTCACGCTTATTCCCCGCTTCCTGCTGCTGGGAGAGCCCCTCTGGCAGGCGGTCTGGCACGGCGTGTTCTATGCGGTCTCGTCCTTCAACAACGCGGGCTTCACCCCCCATTCAGACGGCATTGTGCCCTACGGCCACGACCTCTGGATTCTCTTCCCCATCGCCCTGGGCGTCATGGTGGGTTCGCTGGGTTTCCCCGTCATTCTGGTGCTGCGCAACAACCTGCGCTTTAGCAAGTGGAATCTCAACGCCAAACTCACCATCATCGGCACGCTGGTGCTCTTCTTCCTGGGCTCATTTGCCTGGGGCGCCCTAGAGTGGGGCAACGACCGCACCATCGGCACCATGGGCGCGGGCAATAAAATCCTCAACGCCGCCTTTGCCTCGATTATGACCCGCTCCGGCGGCTTCAACCTGGTCGATATGGCAGACATTCACCCCGTCACCATGCTGCTCACCGACGTACTCATGTTCATCGGCGGCGGCTCCGCGTCCACCGCAGGCGGCATCAAAATCACCACCATCACCGTAGTCTTCCTGGCGATTCTGGCAGAAGCCCGCGGTGACCAGTTCGTCGTTGCCTTCAACCGCACCATTCCTGACGCCGTCCTGCGCATCGCCATCTCCGTAATCATGATGAGCTTCATGTTCGTGCTGACCGGCACCACCGCCATCATGCTCATCGGCAAGGTCGGCCTCGACCGGGCCCTCTTCGAGGTCATCTCAGCCTACGCAACCTGCGGCCTGTCCACCGGGCTCTCAGCCGAGCTGCCGCCGCCCGGAACCTACATACTCTCTGTCCTCATGCTCATTGGCCGTATCGGCACCATCACCGTAGCCACCGGCTTGGCGATGCGCTCCCGCCGCCGCCTCTACAAGTTCCCCGAAGAAAGGCCCATCATTGGCTAGAAAAGACTTCCGCCCAACCCACAGCGCCCCCGTGCTTGTGATTGGCCTAGGACGCTTTGGCTCGGCTACCGCTGCCCAGCTGGTCCACCAGAATAAAGAGGTTCTTGCTGTTGAGAAAGACCCGGTGCTAGTGCAGAAATGGTCGGGCGACCTTACCCACGTGGTGGAGGCCGACGCCACCGATATGAATGCCCTGCGTCAGCTAGGGGCCCAGGACTTCACCGCCGCCGTAGTGGGTGTAGGCACCTCCGTAGAGGCCTCGGTGCTGATTACCGCCAACCTGGTGGACCTGGGCATTGAGCGCATTTGGGCTAAAGCTATCACCCCTTCTCATGGCAAGATTCTCTCCCGTATTGGAGCACACCGGGTTGTTTACCCGGAGTCGGACGCCGGGGTACGAGCAGCCCACCTGATCTCCGGTCGCCTACTGGACTTCATCGAGTTCGATGACGATTTTGCCATCGTCAAAATGTACCCGCCCAAGGAGACCCACGGCTTCACCCTGGCCGAGTCTGATGTGCGGTCTAAATACGGGGTGACCATTGTGGGAGTGAAATCTCCGGGTGAAGAAATTACCTACGCAACACCCGATACCCGGGTTTCTTCACGCGATTTATTGATTGTCTCGGGCCAGGTAGACCTTATTGAAAGATTTGCCGCACGACCCTAACAGGTTTATACCTACAAGAAAGAGTTGACTATACCCTATACCCACCCGAGCATAGAAACCGCCCAGGTGTCTTCCGAAATAATTCGTCTTTTTTCAGACTTCAGGATGCATAAACTTAAAAACTGGCATATAGTTATAACTACCTCTAAAGGTGCGAGTGATTACTGAACGGTCCGCGAACCCGTTCAAGTAGCTCAAAACCTGAAGATTCCCAGATGGTTCCCCCTAATCCCATCTCCTTCAGGTTACGAGCCTTCTCTTAGAGCCGGATTCCTACCGGCAAAAGAGAAACCTGAAGGCCAGTCCGATTCCCTACGGACTGGCCTTTAGTGTATCTAGATTCCTTGTTCAGGAAAGAAAAAGCAGGCTGCCCTACCCTACTCCACAAGGAGTTTTGGTAGCACAGCCTGCTCTTATAGGACCTTCTTTTTAAGCTAGGTCTGAACTATTTTTCGGAGCTGAACTCTTCGGTCATTTCCTCGTTTCGAGCCAGGCAGGCCCGCATAGCGGTCTCGGTTAGTTCGAAGAGGCCGCCATCGATGTAGGCGGTAATGGCCTTATCGGTAGTGCCCTTAGGGCTGGTGACAGCTTTGCGGAGGTCCCGGGGGGTGGGGTCAACATCTAGCAGGTAGCCCGCACCGGCTACCGTAGCGGCAGCTAGCTCGGTAGCAGTTTTTTCGTCCAGCCCCAGCTTAACCCCGGCAGTGGCCATAGTTTCTGCTAGTAAGAAGGCGTAGGCAGGGCCTGAACCAGATACTGCGGTCACCGCCCCCATCTGCTCTTCCTCAACCTCAATCACCCGACCGGCTGCCCCCAGAACCGAAGCGGCGGCGTCCTTAAGCTCCTCGGTCACGGTCTGCCCCACCGAGATAGCCAGCACGCCCTTGCCCACCCGCGAAGGAGTATTGGGCATACAGCGGATTGCGGGCTGCCCTTCGGGCAGAGCCCGCTGCAGGGCTTCTAGGGTGATACCGGCCGCAACCGACACCACTACGGTCTTCTCGCCCAGAGCCGGTGAAATTTCGCGGGCAAGATCGAGGATCGCGTAGGGCTTGACACCCAGCAGCACCACGTCGGCCCCTTCAGTTGCTTTGAGGTTAGCCTGCGCATCATCCTCACCGGCAAGGATGCTTACATCCTGTGCCCCCTCCCCCAGCTTCTCACGCAGGGTAGAGATGCTGGCGTGGGAGCCAACAGTCGCGCGCACAGAGGTAGGGGCGGTACCCGCAGCAAGCAGGCCCGAGGCGATCGCTCCGTTCATGGAGCCAGTTCCGATAAAAGCAACAGTAGTCACGATGTTCTCCTAGCAAGGTGGGTGCGGGCAAACTGCAGGGTCTCGTAGAGCATATCGTCACGGACCCCTGCGCCCTTGGCCTTGCGAGTTGACACTTCGGCACAGACAACGCCCTCGAAATCGCTGGCTGCGATGTACTGTAGGGTCTCGGCGACGGGCTGGGTACCGTGGCCGGGTACCAGGTGTTCATCCATGACCTTATCGCCGGAACCGTCGGTCAGGTGCACATGCCCCAGGCGGGAGCCGATGCGTTTGACGGCTTCGAGGGAGTCGTCCCCGGCTGCGGCTGCATGGGAGAAGTCCCAGGTCATCCAGTCGTAGTCGAAGCGGGAGGGGTCCCAGTGGGGGGCGTACATCTCTACCGCATGGCCCTTGAAGGACCAGGGGTACATGTTTTCCACGGCGATTTTGACGTTCTCAAGCTCTGATATTTCGCGCACGCCCGCAACGAAGTTCTTGGCGTAGAGCTTCTGCCAGCGGAAGGGCGGGTGGGCGACAATGACGTCCGCCCCTACCGCCTTGGTCATTTTGGCTGCCATCTGCATTTTGTTCCAGGCCCGGCCCCAGACCTGCTGGGTCAGGAGCAGGGTGGGGGCGTGAATGGCGGAGATAGGAATCTGGTACTTCTGGATCAGGTCAAGCAGGTCGTGGGGCTCTTGGGAGAGGGCCGAGTGGGTGATCATGACTTCCACGCTGTCGTAGCCCAGGTCTACGGCGGTTGAGAAGGTTTCGGGCACGCCGAGCGGGAAGAGGCAGGAGGTAGAAAGTGCCACCGGCACGGGTTTGCGGACGGACGGGTTCTTGGGTGCCTCGATGCTCATGGCTAGTCCTGCACAAATTCTGCCAGGGAGCGGGGGTCAATCATGGCTTCGGGCCCCTGCTGGGAGAGATAGTTTAGGCGGCGTAGCACCAGGCCCTCGCGCAGGGCCCAGGGGGAAACGCGCATGCGGTCTACGCCGAAGACGTCCATGGCGGTTTCTGCTGCGATAGCCCCGGCTAGCATCTGTTCAGCGCGGACGTCGGATACCCCGGGTAAGTCCTCACGTTCGCTGGGGGGCATGGCTTCCATACGGCGGGTCCACAGGCGCAGATCCTGTAGCAGCATTTCACGTTTGACGAAGGGACCTGCCGAGTAGGGGGCTGCCCCGCAGATACGGGCGAGGGAGCGGAAGGTTTTGGAGGTGCCCACAACCATGTTGGGCTGTCCGTAGGCCAGCAGGGTCTCGGCGACGGGTTCTAGGGTTTCGCGCACGTACTTGCGGAGTTTTTTGATTTCCTTGGGGGACGGCACGGGGGCGCTGAACCAGTCGCCGGTCAGGCGGGTGGCACCCAGCGGCACGGAGATTGCGTCGTCGGGGTAGGCGTCCATGCCGGTGGAGAACTCGAAGGAGCCGCCGCCGATGTCGAAGTTGAGAATGCGGCCGGCGCCCCAGCCCTGCCAGTGGCGCACGGCGTGGTAAGTGATGGCGGCTTCCTGGTCGCCGGTGATTTCGGTGAGGTTGACGCCGGTCTGGTTCTGCACGTGCTGCAGCACCTCGGGGCCGTTCTTGGATTCGCGGATGGCACTGGTGGCAAAGGCCAGCAGGTCTTCTGCCCCGTGTTCAATGGCATAGAGCACCGCGGACTTTACGAAGGCGGTGAGGCGGTCCCGCCCCTCGTCGGTGATGTTGCCGTCCGCATCGATGTAGCGGACCAGCTGTAGGGGCTCCTTGTGGGCTGCGGTGTAGGCTTCAGGGCGGGAGCCTAGCTGCCCCTCAATGAGAAGCAGGTGGCCGGTATTTGAGCCAATATCGAGCACGCCTAGACGCATGGGTCCCCCTTGAGTGGTGACAAAAAGTTTTCCTGCCTACCAGTGTACAAGGACGGGACCCACGCTATAACCGACTAATCGCCCGCTTTCTGAGCGCTGCTCTTCTTGGTCGCGGTCTTCTTGGCTGTGGTTTTCTTAGCCGTGGTTTTCTTAGCCGTGGTTTTCTTAGCCGCCGGCTTCTTGGCAGCGGTCTTGCGCTTGACCGGGCCCTTAGCTCGTTTCTCAGCGAGCAGCTCAACCGCGCGGGTATGGGTGAGGGACTCGATGGTTTCGCTGCGGGGTACCGTAATATTGGTGACGCCGTCGGTGATGTAGGGGCCGAAGCGGCCGTCCTTCACCACAATCTTCTTTTCAGAAACCGGGTCTACGCCGAGCTCAGCCAACGGGGGCTTGGCTGCACCGCGTCCGCGCTGCTTGGGCTGGGAATAAATCTCCAGGGCCTGCTCCAGGGTAATGGAGAAAATCTGGTCTTCGGTCTCCAGGGAACGGGAGTCGGTGCCCTTCTTTAGGTAGGGGCCGAAACGGCCGTTCTGGGCGGTAATTTCGGTGCCCTCGGCATCGGCACCGACCACGCGGGGCAGGGCCATAATCTTGAGGGCATCGTCCAGGGTGACGGTTGCCAGGTCCATAGACTTAAAGAGGGAGCCGGTGCGGGGCTTTTCAGCCTTAGGCTTCTTCTTGGGCTTGGGCTTGCCGTTCTTGTAGTACTCGGTGGGCTGGGCCTCCATCCAGGCGGCGATTTCTTCCTCGGTCATCTCGGGGATAACCTCGGTGACGTAGGGGCCAAAACGGCCGTCGCGGGCCACAATGGTGCGGCCGGTCGCCGGGTCAACGCCGAGTTCACGGCCGTCGTTCTTACCCATTTCCAGCAGCTCAGCAACCTTTTCCTCGGTCAGCTCATCGGGTGCCAGGTCTGCCGGTACGTTGGCGCGGACGGGGTCCTTAACCTCCCCGGTTTCGGTATCAATCTCGCCGCCGGTCTCAAGATAGGGGCCGAACTTGCCCACGCGCAGGTTGACCCCGGGGGCGACCTCTACAGAGTTGATCGCGCGGGCGTCGATGTCGCCCAAGTTGTCAACGATGGGCTTGAGGCCGCGTTTGTCTCCCCCACCGAAGTAGAAGTGAGACAGCCACTCGGGGCGGGCCTCTTCACCGCGGGCAATGCGGTCAAGGTCTTCTTCCATTTCGGCGGTGAACTCGTAGTCCACGTACTTGGCGAAGTGCTCTTCGAGCAGGCGAACGACCGAGAAAGCAGTCCAGGAGGGCACCAGGGAGCCGGAGCGATTGTTGACGTAGCCGCGGTCCATGATGGTTGAGATGACGGCTGCGTAGGTTGAGGGGCGGCCAATGCCAAGTTCGTCCATGGCCTTGACCAGGGAAGCCTCGGTGTAGCGGGGCGGGGGTGAGGTTTCGTGACGGGCAGCTTCGATAGCGCTGCCGCGCAGGCAGTCGCCTTCTGCCAGGTTGGGTAGACGCTTGTCGTCCTTACCGTCCTTGGCCTCGCCCTTGCCCTCTTCGCCACGCAGGGCGTCCTTGCCTTCCTCGTAGGCGGCGAGGAAGCCGCGGAAGGTAATGACGGTGCCGGACGCTGCGAACTCGGCATCCCGGCCGTCAGCCGCGGTTGCCCCCAGGCGGACGGAGGCGGTGGATCCCTTGGCGTCCGCCATCTGGGAGGCAACAGTGCGCTTCCAAATCAGCTCGTAGAGGCGGAATTCGTCGATGCTCAGCGCATTCTTGACCTCGGCAGGGGTACGGAAGGAATCCCCCGCAGGGCGGATTGCTTCGTGGGCTTCCTGGGCGTTCTTGGACTTGGAGATATAGACGCGCGGGGAGGAGGGCACGAAGTCAGCGCCGTACAGCTCCGAAGCCTGCTTACGGGCAGCCTGGGTCGCCTGGTCAGACAGGGCAACCGAGTCGGTTCGCATGTAGGTGATGTAACCGTTCTCGTAGAGGCGCTGGGCCACCTGCATGGTGGAGCGGGATGAGAAGCGGAGCTTACGGGCAGCTTCCTGCTGCAGGGTTGAGGTGGTGAAGGGGGCAGCGGGGCGGCGGGTGTAGGGCTTGGTGTCGACCGAGCGGACGGCGAAAGCGGCGGACGCCAGCGCGGCAGCCAGGGAGCTGGCGGCGGCTTCATCCAGATGGGCAACCTTGCCGCGGGCGCTGGTCTTGAGGGTGCCGTCGTCGGCGAAGTCCTTGCCGGTAACTACGCGGGCACCGTCAACGGCGGAGAGCTTGGCGGTGAAGGATTCGGAGGCAGAGGTGGTGAAGGTACCGGTGAGGTCCCAGTAGGTGGCTGAGCGGAAGGCCATGCGTTCGCGTTCGCGCTCTACGACCAGGCGGGTTGCCACAGACTGCACGCGGCCGGCTGAAAGGCCGCGGGAGACCTTGCGCCAGAGGACCGGTGAAAGCTCGTAACCGTAGATACGGTCGAGCACGCGGCGGGTTTCCTGGGCGTCCACCAGGTTGTTATCGATGTCGCGCAGTTCGTTGAAGCCGCGCTGGATCGCTTCTTTGGTGATTTCGGGGAAGGTCAGACGGTAGACGGGCACCTTGGGCTTGAGCACCTGCAGCAGGTGCCAGGCGATAGCTTCACCTTCGCGGTCACCATCGGTTGCCAGATAGAGGGCATCGGACTCTTTGAGCAAGCGCTTGAGCTCGGTGACCTTCTTTTTCTTATCGGGGTTGACCACGTAGTAGGGCTCGAAGCCTTCTTCGACGTTGACCGCAAACTTGCCGACGGGGCTCTTTTTGAGCTCATCGGGCAGCTCAGAGGGCTGGGGAAGGTCGCGAATATGCCCCATGGAGGATTCAACGATGAAGGCATCGCCCAGGTACCCACTGATGGTTTTCACCTTCGAGGGGGATTCCACGATCAGCAGTGACTTGCCGTGCTCGGTGGTTGCCTGAGTGGGCACTGAGGGCTCCTTGGGGTCGGTTTTCGTGTGTATGCACAACAATAGCTGACTTACGGGGCTTCGTGTCTACTTAGACCGATGTGACCTTAGAGGACGGGTGTGTGGGGCCAGCGCCGGTGCTGCCCCTAGCCCCTTAAAGCCCTAGCCCCTTAAAGCTCGTCGGCGGGTTCTACCCCGATTTCGAACTCGCGCCCGCTGACGCTCACCGGCTCTATCTCAACCCAGTTGGTCTTGTAGGTCGGCGAGTAGGTGCGCAGGCCCAGGGCTTCGACCGCATCGAGGTCGGCTTCGCTGGTGAGCCAGTGGGCGTTGCCGTGCACGACCACGGAGCGGGCAGTACCGTCGATGACCTCGTCAATTTCGAAGGCGGCCTTGCGGCTGATGACGACTTCTGAGAGCTTCTGGCCAGCTGCAGTGCGGAAGTAGATTTTCTTCTCGTGCGCCACAAAGTTGACGGGGTAGATATCTACCTCCCCGCCCACAGCCAAGGCCAGACGGCCGAACTCGTGGGCAGCTAGCAGCTCCCAGCAGCGGTCTTCGGTCAGGGTTTTAATAGGATTCTCTACCATGACCCCAGTCTAATCCCCCTGGTCAATCCGCAAAAAGCCCTTTTCGAGCAGTTCGCGCATGTTACTGATTAATACATGTCTGGGTTCTTCGGTCTCCCAGCCCAGCAGGGCAGCTAGGGCACCAGCAATTTGGCCGGCAGTCAGGTCCCCGTCACAGGCAGAGACAAAGCCGGATGTCTCTGTAGTTTCTAGGATGGTGCGGCGCAGCCCGGCACCTGCACGCAGCAGAATCACGGAGGGGTGCTCGGAGCCGGGGGTGGCGTGACGTTCTTCGGTCACGTCCCCGGCAACGACCAGGTGCTTCTCTAGCAGGTCAGCATCATTCAGGGCCGTGACCTGATCAAAGTGCTCCACAGCCTCGGTGATAAAGGGGGCGATGGGCTGCTGGATGGGGTAGGTGATTTCTTCGAAGCGGTGCAGCCTCTCCCCTGCGGAAACCGGGTTCGGCTTACGTAGCCAAATCATGCCAAACCCGATGGAACCAATGCCCCGGGAGGCGAAGTCACGCAGGTAGGCGGTGTAGGCGGCTTCAAAATGGGCGGGGTCGCGGTTTTCGCTGGCGTCCCGCAGCCAGGTTTCGGCATACTGTTCAGGTTCAAGAACCTCGCGCTGGATGAACCAGGCTTCGGTCTCCTCCCCAACCCAGGTGCGGGGGCGGTCTGCCCAGTCGGCGGGGCCGTCCTGCCCGTCAACGGGGATTTCCCAGTTACCCAGCATCTGGGCGCGCCCGCCGGGGGCAAGCACGGTGGGTAGCTGCTGCACCAGGGTTGAGACGATACCGTCCCCTGCCATGCCACCATCGCGGTAGGTGAACTGGTCCTCGGGGCTCTCGTGCTCGCTACGCGGGGTGATCACAAAGGGCGGGTTAGATACCACCAGGTTGAAGGTTTCACCGGCGACAGGTTCAAGCAGGGAACCTAAGCGCAGGCTCACGCGCTCTTCGAGGTTGGCCGCATCAAGGTTCAGGGCGGACGCGTTAAGCAGCAGGTTGAAGCGGGTAAAGGCCAGGGCGCGCTCGGAGATATCGGTAGCGGTCACGTGGCGGGTGTGGGCCAGCAGGTGGAAGACCTGGATGCCGCAGCCGGTGCCCAGATCGAGGGCCCGGTCTACAGGGGTTCGCTCGGTGAGCTGGGCCAGGGTCAGGGAGGCTTGGCCGATACCCAGCACATGGTCCTTGCGCAGGACGCCGGGGCGCTGGTGGGCGCCCAAATCGCTGGCTACAAAGAGTTCGGTTCCATCGTCTGCGGCGTGCGGCCGCAGGTCTACGGCGGCCTGCACCAGGCCGTCCTCGGTGGGCTCCGCCAACCCCAGATCCAGCAGCAGGTCCAGGCTACCTGCCCCCAGGGCGTCCTCAAGGTCCCCACCGGGCAGGGCGGTGCCAAAGAGGAAGAAGCGCACCAGCTGGGCCAGGTTCCGCTGGGCGGTGGTAAAGGTTTCTGATGTAGCCTCCTGCCCCAGAATCTGGCTCACCCGGTAAAGGCCGGGCACCACCTGGTCGCGGGTCATGGCCTCAAAAGCGCGGGACCCCAGTAGCTCCTCGATACCGTCGTAGGTGTAGTTGAGCTCGGTCAGGGCGGTGTGCAGGCGGGTGAGGGCGGCGGTATCGGCGCTGACGGGGGCACCGGGAACACGGGAAAAATCAGAAGTCATCACGCTCTCTATTTAACCGTATGAGCGGTAGGGTAGAGACATGTTATTTGCATTCTCCGTAGCCCCCACCGGCGGCGGCGACCCGTCCGGGTCCGTGCACGACGCCGTTGCAGAAGCCGTCCAGATTGTCCGCGATTCGGGCCTGCCCCACCGCACCGACGCCATGTTTACCACCATCGAAGGTGACTGGGACGAGTGCATGGCCGTCATCAAAGCCGCCACCGAAGCAGTTGGCAAATACGGCAACCGCATCTCCCTGGTGCTCAAAGCCGATATCCGCCCAGGCTACGACTCCGGTGAGCTTACCGGCAAACTAGAGCGGCTAGAAGAAGCCATCACCCGCAAGGCTGAAGCCTAGTGCGTATCTGGTCTGTGCACCCCTCCTTGCTCGATGCCAAAGGCCTCGTAGCCTGCTGGCGGGAAACCCTGCTTGCCCAGAAAGTTCTTCAGGGACTCACCAAGGGCTACACCAACCACCCCCAACTCGACCGTTTTAAGGCCTCCAGCGATTCTTTGGCCTACATCTGCACCTACCTGCACGGGCTAGCTGACGAAGCTGACGGGCGGGGCTATAGCTTCAATCGGGGTTTGCTGGTGCTCCCCGCTCAACCGGAGTTATCACCGCTGCCGGTTACCGACGGTCAGCTGGACTACGAAATATCATTTTTGGCAGAAAAAGTAAAAACCCGCTCTCCTCAGTGGTATGACGAGCATTTCTCCACGTCACCGGCTAAAGTGACCCACCCCCTCTTCACTATCGTGCCGGGTGGGGTCGAGAGCTGGGAAAAGATTAAATAATAATCAAGGTGATTTTTTCTAGGGGTCTGGGATATATTTACTTTATGGCTAATGCAGAAAAAATTGCCGAACTGGAAAAGTCCATTGCTGACTGGAAGGAAAAGGCCGCTAACGGTGGCCCGGCCTTCATCGCAGAGATTATCGAGAAGCTTGAGGCCGAACTGGCCGTAGAGCAGAACTCCTAAAGATTTTTCCCTTCGGTATCACCACACCAGTTCAACCGTTATCCAGGGGCGCGCAAGCGCACATACTTTAGAGAGAAATACCTCCCGCATATCGCGCTGCGGGAGGTATTGTATTGTCTCTTTAGGCGGCCTGCGGGCTCGTTACGGCCTGCCAGAGATACATACGGTAGTTCTCGTCGGTAATTTCACCGGGCCCGTACACTTCTAGGCAGACGCCGGTAGGTTCCAGCCCCTTCGAGGGGATAAAGGTGCTGGCCAGGTGGTTGAAGCCTGCCTTGATATGGGCAGGGGGGACGCCCGGGGTAATGGCCCCCTGCACCAGGACGGTAGCGTACATAGCGGCCGGTACCATCACGCCGGTCAGCCCCAGGGCTGCAACATCCTTGATACCGCCGGGCACAATGAAACCCGCCGTGTAAGTAAAACCGGTATCGTCGGCGTCCGGCATGACGACACCCACCTTCTGCAACTTTTCTACCGCGGCCAGACGCTGGGCGGCCAGGTCGCTCTCGCCCGATTCAAGCGTGCTATAAAGGCGCTCCCACCAGGAGCCGAAGTCACTCTCTTCGGTCGCCGGGTCGGTGACGCCGGCGACCATAAAGGTGCCGTACTCAATCAGGGCTGTCTCAAAAGCCGGGGTTTTCTGCTCACTCATGCTGACGCTGCCGCAGCCTCGTGCTCGGCTTCTGCTTTGACCTGGCAGTCGGGGCACAGGAGCACCAGGTCACGCACGCCATCCACATCGAGGTTGACGAAGGTGTTGGCCTTAGCGCCGCAGTGTTCGCACTCGCCGATTGTGACGGTGTCGGGTGAGAAGTTCATGTGCTGGCGCTTATCGAAGATGTAGAGTGAGCCCTCCCAGAGGCCAGAATCACCGTACTTTTCGCCGTAGCGCACGATGCCGCCGTCGATCTGGTAAATCTCTTTGAAGCCGCGGTTCTTCATCAGAGCCGAAAGAATTTCGCATCGGATACCGCCGGTGCAGTAGGTGATGACGGGCTTGTCTTTGAGGTCATCGTACTTACCCGATTCGATTTCTTGAATGAAATCGTGGGTGGTGCGCACATCGGGCACAATGGCGTTCTTGAACTTGCCGATTTTGGCTTCGAAGGCGTTGCGGCCGTCGAAGAAGACGACCTCGTCGCCGCGCTCTTCAACTAGCTTGTTCACTTCTTCAGGCTTCAGGTGCACGCCGCCGCCCACCACACCGTTTTCATCGACGATAAGTTCATCGGGGGTACCGAAGGCAACGATTTCGTCGCGAGCTTTGACAGAAAGGCGGGGAAAGTCGCTAGCACTACCGTCGGACCACTTAAGTTCAAGCTTTTCGAAGCCCGGGTACTGGCGGGTAGTCTTACCGTACTGTTTCAGGGCGTTGATGTCACCGCCCAGGGTACCGTTGATGCCGTGCTTAGAAATCAGGATGCGGCCGGTCAGGCCCAGCTTCTCGCAGAGGGCACGCTGCCACAGCATCACGGCCTTGGGGTCGGTCACAGGGGCAAAGCAGTAGTAGAGGATAATTTTTTCTTGAGACACACCCCTATTTTAGACCTTATGCCCCTCGGTGGGGGCGGCGACTGGCGCTCCTAGCCCAGGCGGAAGCGGCGTCCGGTCATTTTCTGCGGGGTCAGCTCCACAAACTCCAGCTTCTCGGTATCGAGCCAGGGCTCAAGGTTGAGCTTGCCAACGTAGTCAATTTCGCGGGTTTCGGTCAGCAGGCGGGCGGTGGCAAAGACATTGACCGAGTAGGCGTGGCTGCCCTCGGCCCGATCGAACTGCACGGTCACTTTCTCGTTCATCAAAAGCTGGGTGAGCTTGCTACCGGAGGCGGTTCGGAAGAAAATGCGAACCCCGTCGGTCACAATGTTGAGCGGGGTGATGTGCACGTAACCGTCCTCGCCTACCGTCCCCAGACGGGCAAACCGGGTGCCCTCGATCAGCTCCCACATCTGCTCTTCGGTGAGGACCGTGACCACAGGCTCCTGCTCGGTGACCTTCTTACCCTGAATGTTCATTGGAATACTCATAGACCCCATTATCCCACCTCTTATAGTGCAGGTCACAGATAACCGGGGCAGAAAGAGCAAATATTTACGCGCACTCTGGCGGTGCCATAATAGACGGGTGCCTACCGATGCCCTTCCCTCGCGCTCGCACCCAGCCGGCGCCCCGTCCACTCGCGCTCCCCAGCCCGGTGAGCTGGCTGTGGTACTCGACCAGTTGGGGCTGGCGTCCTTACCTGAGCAGGTTACCCATGTGCGCACCCTGCCTGCCCGGCGCGCAGAAACTGCCCCCTGGCCATCCTGGGCCCACCCGCGGGTGGTTGAGGCCTACCAGAACCTAGGGGTTGCCGAGCCCTATCTACACCAGGTGCAGGCGGCGACGGCCGCGCACGAGTCCCCCGGCAACCGGCACGTCATTCTGGCAACGGGAACCGCCTCGGGTAAGTCCCTGGCCTACCAGCTACCTGCCCTTGACGCTATCTACCGGGGCGAGTTCGAAGCCCAAGCTAGCGGCTTTGATTCAGGCCGGGCAACGACCCTCTATCTCTCCCCCACCAAGGCCCTAGCGGCAGACCAGCTAGCCTCCCTGCGTGCCCTGGGGTTACCCGGGCTCGTGGCTGAGAGCTACGACGGCGACACCCCGCAGGCCGACCGCCGCTTTATTCGCGAGCGCGCCAACTTTATTCTGGCTAACCCGGATATGCTGCACCACGCTATCTTGCCCAATCATGCCCGCTGGGCTGGCTTTTTGCGCAAGCTCAAGTATGTGGTTGTGGATGAGGCCCACGGCTACCGGGGCGTCTTTGGGGCCCATGTTTCTCTACTGATGAGGCGCTTGCGACGGGTCTGCCGCTACTACGGTGCTACCCCGGTGTTTATTGGGGCATCTGCTACCAGCGCGGAGCCTGCTGAGTCTTTTGCCCGGTTGATTGGGTCGCGGCCCACCGCGGTTACTGCGATAACTGAGAGCACCGCCCCGCGCGGTGCTACCCATGTGCTCTTGTGGGAGCCGGAGTTTACCGATGCGGCTGCGGTCAATGACAAGCTTTCTGCCCACGCCAACGGGGTGAGCGTTCGGCCCGGTGCCCTGGGTAATGGTGCGGGTGAGAACGGGGCGCCGGTGCGTAAGTCGGTCATTACCCAGAGCGCTGAGATGCTCACCGACCTGGTGGTAAACCGCACCCGCACCATCTCTTTCATCAAGTCCCGTCGCGGGGCTGAGGCTATCGCGCAGACCGCTGGCCGCTATCTCGATGAGGTTGAGCCCGGTCTTTCTACCCGTATCGCAGCCTATCGGGCTGGCTACCTGCCCGAGGAGCGGCGGGCCCTTGAAGCCAGCCTGCGCCGGGGTGAGATTCTGGGCGTAGCCTCGACCAACGCCCTGGAGCTGGGTATTGATATTGCGGGGCTGGATGCCGTGCTGGTAGGCGGTTGGCCGGGCACGCGGGCGTCCTTCTACCAGCAGATAGGACGAGCGGGCAGGGCAGGGCAGGACACTTTTGCCGTCCTGATTGCCAGCGAAGACCCCCTCGATACCTACCTGGTACACCACCCCGAAGATATTTTTGACCGGCCGGTTGAAAAAACCGTTTTCGACCCTGAGAACCCCTATGTGCTTAGTCCGCATCTGTGCGCTGCGGCGGCTGAGATCCCCCTGCGCCGGGAGGAGCTCATGGTCTTTGGGCGCACCACCGAGGCGCTCTTGGGCCGCCTGGTGGAGCAGGGCTACCTGCGGCAGCGGGCTACCGGCTGGTTCTGGACCCACCCCGAGTCTGCCAGTGACTTTGTGAACCTGCGCGGGGGAGGTTCTCCCCTGCAGATTATTGACTGCGAAACGGGTGCCGTGATTGGCAGTATGGACGACGGCCACGCCCACTCCCAGGGGCACCCCGGCGCTATTTACACCCACCAGGGCAAGACCTATGTGGTGGAAGATCTTGATGAGGACAACAAGGTTATTGCGGTCTCTGCGGTGAGCCCCGATTATTACACCCAGTCTCGTGATATCACCGAAGTTACCGTGCTGGGTGCTGAAGAGACGCGACAGCAGGGGCAGGTGTCGTTGAATTATGGCAGGGTGCGGGTTCGTTCTCAGGTGGTGGGCTACCAGCGGAAGTCCCTGGTGGGCCAGCAGGTTCTGGGTGATGAGCCGCTTGACCTTGCCCCGCAGGAGCTTCAGACCAGGGCTATCTGGTGGACTATACCAGCTACCCTGTTGCACGCTGCGGGTATTCATGAGAGGGATATCCCCGGGGCCCTGCATGCCGCTGAGCACGCTGCTATTGGCCTGCTCCCCCTGGTAGCTACCTGCGACCGGTGGGATATCGGTGGTTTATCGACCGCCTTTCATATCGATACCGAACAGCCCACGATTTTTGTTTATGACGGTCACCCTGGCGGGGCGGGCTTTGCCGAACGGGGCTTTGAGCAGGTAGGCCACTGGTTGCGGGCCACTCTCGATACGATTTTGGCCTGCGAGTGCGAGCTGGGCTGCCCCTCGTGTGTGCAGTCCCCCAAGTGCGGTAACCGGAACGAGCCCCTGCACAAGGCGGGTGCCGCCCGGCTTTTAGCAGCCCTGCTCGTTGAGGCCGATGAACTCACCGATGAAGAGCGCAGAAGACTGCTCAAGCCTTTAGGCCCGGCTGTTGAAAACCCGGTAGCGGGGGCAACGGCAGCTGAAAGTTATGCGGTGGGTAGCCGAGTGGAGGGCGAGCCGGCCCCGGCGGATGTAGCTGAGTCTTTGACCGGTTTCGCCGCTACCGACGACCCCTTCTAGCCGTGCTATAGCGAGCGAGGCTGACCTCGCTTATGAGGAATCAGGTGGCCCAGCCCGGGATAGGCCCTCAGCGGAGCCAAGGAAAGCGAAGGGGCCGGTGATATCGACGAGGGTGCGCACGTCCACCGTCCCGCCCAGCCCGGCGGGCTGGCCGCAGCCACCCAGCTGGGCCCCGTTGGATTGGGCAACGCGCTCGGCGATCGCGCAGGGCTCCCCGGGAGCAAGGCCGCGGGCTGCGTCCGCTGCGGCAAGGGCGGCTAGATCTGCTGCTGCCGCTGCCCGGTGCTGCGCGGTGATGACCCCAATGAGTCCGGCACAGGTAGCCCCGAGGATAAGAAGAGCGCAGACCAGGCCCACCGTGGCAACAGTGCTGCTTCCTCGTTCCCGCTCCACATCGCGATTCATGGGTCAGCGCTCCCGGTGGTGGCGCTGTATTCGGTGAGGGCCCGTGCATCGGCCGTAAGCATCCAACCGCTGACCTTTCCCACAACTCCCGGAGCCTGCCTGCTCACCGTTACGACCGTCATGTCGTCGTTCTGAGCCAGGGTGACGGTAGCTGCGGGGTCTATCTCCTGCACGATACGGGTTACGGTCTCGGCTGTTTCCCCGCGGGCTGCTGCCCGGGCTCCCAGGCGAGCACCCTCTTCCAGTTTGAGCTGCACGATACCGGTTGCGGCAGCTCCCAGCACCAGGGCCAGAACGACCACAAGAGCCGGGAGTATCACCGCAAACTCGACGGTACTTGACCCTCTCTCATTTTCTGGTGCGGCTAGGATCTGCACGGTATCACCACCTTATCTTGGGCTGGGGTTTCAGGGTCTCAGGTATCGATTATGGATTTTCCTGTCTCTGCGCCGGGGCGGTTTAGCCCGGGCACAGAGACAGAAGGCGGTCTACGCGCCGGTTGAGAGAGCTGTTTGCACCAGCCCCAGCAGCATCTGGCGGACTTCTTCAGATTTAAGGATGACCACGAGCAGGCCCGCAAAGCCTACGGCCGCCAGCATGACGATTCCGTACTCGGCGGTCGTAGCGCCCGCTTCGGGGTCATCGAGACCGGCCTGAAGGAGCTGGCCTTCTACAGGTGTTGTGGGGTGAGTGTTCGACACGGTTTCCTCCTTGATATGGTGCTCCTCGGCGGCCTTGCCGAGGCGCTGTATTCTTTCGGGTGAGCTCGAGCGAAGACGGGGTAAGGGGCGGGTTGAGGTAGTGAGAAAGACGCCGGGGCCTTCGCCCGAGGTACCTGTAGCTTTCCAGTCGCTTGGGATGGTGTAAAGAGAGGTGTTACCTGTGGATAGGGGCAGTAGGTCTGCTCTCCCGTCGTTTCAGGGAGCAAAGCTCCCAGCCTCCGCTTCAGCGGTGCAGCCGTGACACCTTTATGACGCCCCAGCGCCCTCCACCGGGTGCCTGTGGACAACCTGTCCGTATCGCCTGCCCACTTCTAAAAAAGCGCCGGAAACAGGGCAATAAGAACGGGCACCACTCCCAGGCAGATAAAGGACGGCAGCGAGCATGCTCCCAGCGGCACCACCAGTTTGACGCTCAGCCGGGCAGCCGCTTTCTCGTAGGCCCGTTGCCGGTGGCGGCGCTGACGCTGGGCCAGTACCCTCACCAGTTGGGCGCTCGGTGCCCCCGTGCTCAGCGTCAGCCCCAGCGCCTCATACAGGTCAAGGAGCCCCGGGGCAACCGGCTGCTCCCAGGCGTCCGCCCAGCTCTGCCCCTGATAGAGGCGCTCCACCACAGCGGTCAGTTCGGCCTCATACCGTCCCTCTTCAAGCTGACCCAGCTGGTGCAGCACCGCAGGGATCGAAAGCCCTGCCGCGAGCATGGTCGCCGCCATATCCAGGTAGAGGGCAGCATCTAGTTCAGGAGCGGACACCCGGGGCTGCTTACCCGCTCTCGATAAAGCCAGCATCACTGCCCCTCTTCCGCGCGATGAATCAGGCGGGCCGTCCAGCGGTTGCCGCACCAGGCCAACGCCAGCCCCAGGCACCCCACAAGAGCCCCGGGAACTGAACCTAGAAGCACTCCTAAGGGATCCGTGCCCATCAGGATTCCCAGCCCCAACCCCACAAAAGGCAGCCAGGAAAGGATTCGCCCGGTAGCCCGCGGCCCACTCAAAGCCGTCTCCCGCTGCTGACGCAGGTCAATGTCCGTCTCCAGGTAGCGGGCTAGACGCTCAAACACCTGGGCTAATGAGGCGCCCGTCCGCTCCCCCACCTGCCAGCAGGCTGCCACTCTAGCAGCTCCCTGCCTCACGCTCTCGCGCAGCTCAGCCTGCCCGGCAGCCTTCAGATATACACCCGCTAGGGGCAGGCCCTTCTGGGCTTGGGCGCTCGCGGTCTCAAAGAGCTGGGCCATCTGGGCCTGGGCACCTTCGAGGCCCTGCTGCTGACGCGCGGACGGCCGCAGCTTCCCCACAACTGCGAGCAGGCCGAATCTCTGTTCGGTGCGCTCCTCGCGCTCTAGGCCCACCAGATAGGCCGCCACGTGGGTGCAGGCCTGAGCCGGTGAGCACCCTGCACGCAGCAGGGCGGCAAGACGCCAGATGGCATCGGGCCATAGTTCCAGCTCTTCCAAGCCCACAGAATCGCTGCGGACCCCAAGACTTTTCAGGCTATCGACCGACATCAGGCACCCACCCCCGTGGTCTGAGGCAGCCCGGCTGCCTGCTGGAGCTCTTCACTACCGGGGTGCCAGCGCAGGTAGGTGCCGCGGCGGCGCGGCTCCACGGTACAGACCGGCTCAACGGTAAGGTCCTGCCCGCCTACCAGCCGGTAAGCCCCGCGTACTATACGGCGCTTGCCCTCGCGTTCAAGGTGCACAATATAATCCAGCGCCGTCGCAGCCTGCAGGGCCACAGCCTGGCTACTCACCCCCGCGAGGGCCCCCATAGCGTAGAGCCGGGCAGGCACAGACCCTGCGGAGTTAGCGTGCACCGTGGTGCCGCTTCCGGAGTGGCCGGTGTTCATAGCCGTCAGCATGTCCATGACCTCAGCTCCGCGGCACTCACCTACCACCAGCCGGCTGGGCCGCATGCGCAGGGCCTGCCGAATCAGCTCGGCAAGCCCCACCTCGCCCTGCCCCTCAGCGTTAGCAGGCCGGGCCTGTAGGCTCACAGTATGCGGGTGCTCTAGGCGCAGTTCAGAAGTATCTTCTACCAGCAGTAGCCGCTCACCGGCGTCCGCTTCCTGCAGCAGGGCACCCAGCAGGGTGGTCTTGCCGGTACCCGTTCCTCCGCTGACCAGCAGATTAGCCCGCGAGCGCACCAGCTGCCGCAGCACCTGCTCCAACTCACGCCCCATCATGCCGCGCTCCTGTAGTTGCCGTAAGGACGGGCGCTCGGCCGGTTGAAGGCGCAGGGACAGCAGGGTGCCGGAGCGGCTCAGGGGTGGAAGCAGGGCGTGGATGCGGATTCCCTGCTGGGTTTGGACGTCGGCAGCCGGGTAGGCGTCGTCCAGGCGGCCACCAGCCGATAGGATCAGCCGGGTGGCCAGTGCCCGGACGGCTTCGTCGTCGGGGAAGGTAATGGCAGCCCGGTGCAGGGTGCCGGCGGCCTCGTACCAGACATCCTGGGGGCCGTTAACGAAAATATCGGTCAGCCCTTCTCGGCTCACCAGGGGTGTGAGCGGCCCCAGGTCGGTCTCGGCCGGTTCTACTGCCAAGAGCGGCACATCATCGGGTAGGTCTGTAGGGATTGGCTCAAAGAAACGGCGCCGCGACCGGCGCACACGCATCTCAGTATCGGGCATGGCTGCCTTTCAGGGTAGACCCCTGCCCCGGCATCTTTCTCTTGCCTCTCTTTATGCCACAGAAGAAGTGCCGTGTCTAGCCCTGTGAACAGCGCAAACGGCATAATAGAAAGATGTACATCGTGCTTGGCCCAGCGACCTCCCCCGGCGATACGCCCCTGTGGGAGGCTATTACGCTGAACGATACCGGCTCAGGCACCCACCGTACTTTTCCCTTCGCTAAGCTCCCCGACTTTGTGCGCGCGGTAGAAGCCCAAAACCCGCACCGGGTGATTCGCTGGGCCTGGGCGGACACCCGCGAGCTTATGCCCGCCCTGCTGGCATCTGGCGTCTCACCGGCGTCCTGCCACGACCTGCGCCTTGCCCAGCGAATCCTGCTCACTGCCGCCACCCGCGCCCAAAACCGGCTGCCCTACACACCCACCATCGACCTCACCCCCGAACCTGCACCCCCGGCAGGAGTACTACCCGCCAGGCGGCAAATCGAGGGGCAAACCTCCCTCTTTGACGACCTAGGCACAGCGTTCCCCGAACAGCACGAGGCAGCCGGGCTAACCGCGTCCGCCCTGCTCACCGAACTCCGCGCCCAGCTAGAAGCCGTCGCCGCCTGCCCAGCCCCAGCCCGACTCTCCCTCCTACTCGCCGCAGAATCCCAGGGAGCCCTCATCGCAGCCGAAATGAAGCACCACGGCATGCCCTGGAACCGCACCATCCACGAAAAAATCCTCACACACGCCCTCGGCCCCCGCCCCGTAGGCTACGACCGCCCCTATAAGATGAAACGCCTCGCCGCCCGCATCCGCGAAGAACTCGGGGCACCTAACCTCAACCCCGACTCACCCCAAGAAGTCCTCAAAGCCCTCCAGGCAGCCGGCCACTCGGTCACCTCCACCCGCAAGTGGGAACTCACCGAATGGGCCAACGCCGTCCCCCACCTGCGCGAAGAACGCTGGCAGCTCGTCCGCCCCCTACTCGACTACAAACGCCTCGCCCGCCTCTACACCGCCAACGGCTGGAACTGGCTCGACACCTGGGTAACCAACAACCGCTTCCACCCCACCTACGAAGTCGGCTCCGCCGCTACCGGCCGCTGGGGCGGGCACGGCGGCGGGGCCATGCAAATCCCCAAGGACGTGCGCCCAGCCATCCGCGCCGAAGAGGGCATGATGCTCACCGTCGCAGACGCCGCCCAAATCGAACCCCGCATCCTGGCCGTCATGAGCGGCGACCGTGCCCTCGCCGTCGCAGGGCGCGGCACCGACCTCTACCTCGGCATCGCCCAGATCGGCGAACGCACCGGCAGCGTGCTCAACGACCGCTCCCACGCCAAAATCGCCCTGCTGGCCGCCATGTACGGAGCCACCACCGGCGAAGGCGGGCAGCTCATGCCCCACCTCAAAAAACTCTTCCCAGCCGCCATCGGCCTCACCGAACACGCCGCCGAGGTAGGCCTGCGCGGCGGGCAGGTCACCACCTACCTGGGGCGCACCTCCCCCGCCCCCTCCCACGCCTGGTTTCAAGCCCAACGCAACCAGGTCACCGCAGCTGACGAACGCGCCGCCCACTCAGCAGCCCGCGCCCACAGCCGCTTCACCCGCAACTTCGTCATCCAGGGAACAGCCGCTGAATGGGCCATCATCTGGATGGCCCAAATCCGCAAACGCCTCCGCACCGAACGCCACTTCGGTCGCCGTATGCAAACCCGCCTGGTCTACTTCCTCCACGACGAAATCATGCTCTACGGGCCTGTCAGCGAATCAGCCCGCGCCGCCAAAATCGTGCGCGAATCAGCGCAAGCTGCCGCCGAACTCATCTTCGGCCCCACCGACGTCGAGTTCCCCGTCACCGTGATCACCACCGACGATTATTCACAGGCTAAGTAGGCTAAGTCCCAATTTCCCGGGTGCGCTTCTTATCCCAGGGTTCTTCCCAGCCCAACTCTTCAAAGACCCGGGAGAGCAGGTTGCCGGTGAAACCCCAGATGGTAAAGGGGGCAAAGTCGCCGGTCACCTCAAAAGCCGGAGACTTGTGCCTGATCCGGCCGCGAGTCACCGTCATGGTTAGCCGGTTAGCCGGGTTCAGCAGGTCTGCCACCGGTACGCGCACCACCAGGGTTGACTCGTTCCGGTCTACTGCCTCCACCGGGGTCGGCAGGTCCCACCAGCCCAGCACGGGAGTCACCCGGTAGTTACTCACCGGTAAATCAACCGCCGGGAGCTGGCCCAGTAGGCGCACCCCCTCAGCCTGCAGGCCGGTCTCTTCTACAGCCTCCCGCAGGGCAGCTACCTGTTGGACGGTTCGGCCGGTACGGGCTGCCTCGCTGTAGTCCTCAGGGTCAATCCGCCCACCGGGCAGGGCAGGCTGACCGGCATGATGGCGCAGGGCATCCGACCGTACCAGCACTAAGAGGTCAAGGTCCGAAGCAACCGTGCCGCACCCGGTATTCTGCGCCGGAGCCGCATCGAGTACCCCCATCAGCACCAGCACAGAGGCCTCTTTAACGGTGCCCGGGTCCATCTGCCCCATCGGCCACGAGTCCTCGGGTCGCGCAATACTCGGGGCCCGCTCCGCCAACTCCTGCAGGGCCGCCAGGGCGGGGTGCTGCCCTGCGCCTTCTTCCTCTGCCCTCTCTTTCCTAGGCACTGAGCGTCCACCCCTCTTCCCGCAGCTGGCGGCGGGTAGCGCCCTGCACAAAGCGCAGGTGCAGGCGCTCGCGCCCCGGGGCCATCTCATACTTGAGCAGTTTCTCTGCCGCCACCGGGTCGGTTTCACCGGCACCGTAAGCCGGACAAAGGTCGGCAACGGGGCAGGCCCCGCAGGCAGGTTTTTGGGCGTGACAGATGCGGCGGCCGTGGTAGACCAGCCGGTGAGAAAGCTGCGTCCAGTCCTTGGGTTCAAAAAGCTCAGCGACGTCGCGTTCAACCTTAACGGGGTCTTCTTCAGTGGTAAAGCCAAAGCGGCGGGCCAGGCGGCCGAAGTGGGTATCGACGGTAAGGCCCGGCTTGCCAAAAGCATTACCCAGCACCACGAAAGCGGTTTTTCTCCCCACGCCGGGGAGCTTAACTAATTCCTCAAGCCTGCCCGGTACCTGCCCGCGGTGATCTGCCATCAGCTGGGCTGCCAGGTTCACGATTGCCTTGGCCTTGGAACGGTAGAAGCCCAGGGGCCGCACAATGTCTTCCACGTCTTCAATCCGCGCGGACGCCAGCGCCGCCGCATCGGGGTAGCGGGCGAACAGTTCGGGTGTGGTGGCATTCACGCGCACGTCGGTGGTTTGGGCTGAGAGGACGGTAGCCACCAGGAGCTCAAAGGGGTTATCAAAGTCGAGTTCGGCAACCGCATAGGGGTAGGTCTCCCCCAAAATACGGTTGATTTTGCGGGCACGACGGGTCAGGGCTAGGGGGCTTTCGGTCTCACCGCGAGCTGCCGCGCGGGCATGCTTTCGGGCGGACGCGCGCGCCTTGGGCTCGGGTACAGAGCGGGTTTCGAGTTGGGCGAGCTCGTCAGGGCTAAGAGGTACATCGGCATGTAGGGGCATATACCCAAGCCTACCGCCGCCCGTCCTTGCGGTACCCGGGTTAGCTGCCACCGGCGTCCTTATTTCGCGTAACACGAACGCGCAAATTTGTGACTAGCGCTACAGGGTGCGCTAAGGTGAGAAAAAGTCCGTTTGTGGCGCACATCAATGACGCGCCCCATAGAACAGGAAGGCACACCATGACCGACGCCCAGGACGTCTTCACCCCCAGCGCCGAATTCTCAGCCCAGGCCAACGCCCAGCCCGGCATCTACGAAGAAGCCAAAGAAAAAGGCACCGAATTTTGGGCAGAACAGGCCCGCGATTTGCTCACCTGGTACAAGCCCTTCACCGAAACCCTCGACTGGTCCAACCCGCCCTTCGCTAAGTGGTTCGCAGACGGCGAGCTCAACGCCTGCTACAACGCCGTAGACCGCCACGTCGAAGCAGGCAACGGCGACCGCACCGCCATCCTTTTCGAGGGCGAACCCGGCGACACCACGTCCTACACCTACGCAGAACTCAAGGACGAGGTCTCCCGTGTAGCCAACGGCATCGAATCCCTGGGTGTTTCTAAGGGCGACCGCGTTGCCATCTACATGCCCATGATTGCCGAAGCTGTCATCGCCATGCTGGCCTGCGCCCGCATCGGTGCCGTGCACTCCGTCGTCTTCGGCGGCTTCTCAGCCGACGCCCTGCTCTCCCGCATCGAGGACGGCGAAGCCAAGCTGGTCATTACCGCCGACGGCTCCTTCCGCCGCGGCAAGCCCTCCATGCTCAAGCCCGCCGTCGACACCGCCCTGGCCAAGGGTGGCTCCTCGGTCGAAAAGGTGCTGGTCGTCAAGCGCAACGGCGAAGACATCAACTGGGTTGAGGGCCGCGATGTCTGGTGGCATGAGCTGGTTACCGAGCAGTCCACCGAGCACGAGCCCTCCCGTCAGAACGCCGAAGATCCCCTCTTCATCCTCTACACCTCCGGCACCACCGGCAAGCCCAAGGGTATTCTGCACACCACCGGCGGCTACCTCACCCAGGGCGCTTTCACCCACAAGAACATCTTCGACCTCAAGCCCGAGACCGACATCTACTGGTGCACCGCCGACGTCGGCTGGGTCACCGGCCACTCCTACGTCGCCTACGGCCCCCTGGTCAACGGCTCCACCCAGGTCATCTACGAAGGCACCCCCGACGCCCCGCACCGCGGCCGCTTCTGGGAAATCGTACAGAAATACGGGGTGACCATCATGTACACATCCCCCACCGCTATCCGCACCATGATGAAGTGGGGCGAGGACATCCCCGCCCAGTACGACCTCTCTACCCTGCGCGTACTCGGCACCGTGGGTGAAGCCATCAACCCCGAAGCCTGGCGCTGGTTCCACCGCGTCATCGGCGGCGGCAAGTGCCCCATCGTCGATACCTGGTGGCAGACCGAAACCGGCGCAATTATGGTCTCCCAGCTGCCCGGCATCACCGCAGCCAAGCCCGGTAGCGCCCAGCAGCCCATCCCCGGCATCACCATCGACGTGGTGGACGACCTGGGCGAGTCCCTACCCAACGAGCAGTCCGGCTTCCTAACCATCCGTGAGCCCTGGCCCTCCATGCTCCGCACCATCTGGGGCGACGACGACCGCTTCATCGACACCTACTGGTCCCGTTTCGAAAACATGTACTTCGCCGGTGACGGCGCCAAGCGCGACGCCGACGGCGACCTCTGGGTCCTGGGCCGCGTGGACGATGTCATGAACGTCTCCGGCCACCGCCTCTCCACCCCTGAAATCGAATCAGCCCTGGTCTCCCACCCCGCCGTCGCCGAGGCAGCGGTTGTCGGTGCAGCCGACGAAACCACCGGCCAGGCCGTCATGGCCTTCGTCATCCTCAACGACGAGGCCAAGGCAGCTGGGCACGACGAGACCGAGCTGGCAGAGCAGATTCGTGCTCACGTGGGCGTCGAAATCTCCCCGATTGCCAAGCCCAAGCGCGTGCTGATTGTGGATGATCTGCCAAAGACCCGCTCCGGCAAGATCATGCGCCGCCTGCTCAAGGACGTCGCCGAAGACCGTCCGGTCGGCGACACCACCACCCTGGCAGACCCCACCGTCATGCAGGCCATCGAGGCCAACTTCAAGAAGGGTTAGAACGCACGACATAACAGGGTGTGGGGCATGCGCGCCCGCCGACTAACCTTCTTGCTGGCTCGCAAGCTCGCAAGCAATTCACGCCAGCCCCAGCCAGTTGGCTTTGGCGCACATGCCCCACATCAGTTGAGGCCAGTGTTCTTGACTAAACGCCCGCCCCCTTTGTGCCCCATCTATGGCAGCAAGCTGGAGGCGGGCGTTTTCATGTGAAAAACTAGAGGCTATGGCAACACCACAGACTGCACCACGACATATCTCCGTGATTAACGGCCCCAACCTCAACCTGCTTGGCGTGCGCAAACCCGAGATTTACGGGCACACCACCCTAGCCGACATCGAAGCCGCCCTACGCGCCCAAGCCGCTAAACTGGGCTACAAGATGAGCTTCATGCAGTCCAACCACGAGGGCGACCTCATCGACGCAATCCAGGCAGCCCGTACCGCATCCGCCGGCATCATCATCAACCCGGCAGCCTATACCCACACCTCTGTGGCCCTGCACGACGCCCTCGAATCAGCCGAGCTGCCGGTTGTCGAAGTGCACCTCTCTAACGTGCACAAGCGGGAGCCCTTCCGCCACCACTCCTACATCTCGCCCCAGGCGACGGCCGTGATTGCCGGTGCAGGTGCCCAGGGCTACGAGTTGGCTCTCGCCTTCCTAGCCCGCCACCTGGGCTAGTCACGCCCAAACTGCTAAGCGCTAGTTAGACACGCATTGGCCGGTGGCAACCTCGGGTGAGGTAGCGCTGACCTGGGCCAGAGCTTCAAGAATCTGCGAGGCTGGAACAGCGTAGCCGGTCTGGCTCTGGGTCGACTTGGCAAAGACCATAGCCATGACCTGCCCGTCCTCGGTGAGTACGGGGCCGCCCGAGTTGCCCTGCTGGATCTGGGCAGCTAGCTGGTAGACCAGGCGGGAGGGGTTGGTTTCGCCGGTCTGCGAGTTGATGGTTTGGGTGTAGCCGAGCCCCTGGACGATTGCGGCCCGGCTGGTGAAGGGGCCGCCGCCCGGGTAGCCCATAAAGGCGACTTCGGTGTCCGAAGCAACCTCGGCTCCGTTGACGGTCAGAGGGGCGAGGGCCAGGTCCGGGGCGCTGATAACAGCAATATCTCGTTCGGTGTCGTAATAGACCACATCGCCGGTGACGGCCTGGCCGTCGCGACTGAGCAGGGTTGGGGTGCTGACGCCCGCCACCACGTGGGCATTGGTGACCACTAGGCCGCCGTCCACCACGAAGCCTGAGCCCTCAGATGTGTAATTACAGGCCTGGGCTGCACCCACAACCTGCACTACCGACCACCCGGCTTCTTCCAGAGCGGCTGTTTCGATGGTGCCGAGCGGGGCGGACTGCTCAGGGTAAAGCAGCTGAGAAATCTCGGGCAGGCCGGTAGCCTGCACAATCTGGCCGCGTATTTCGGTGACCTTCTCCTGGGCGGACGCCGGGGTCACCTGCATCATCCAGGTCACCACCTTAGATTCCGCAGTAAGGGCGGTAACCGCTGGGATGCCCAGAGGGCGGACGAGCAGCACCACGGTCACGATGACCAGCGAGGCCAGCACCATGTTGAGAACACCGCCAGCAAGTCGCTCTAGGCCGCGCAGGGGTGTGCGGTCGCTTGCTCTACGGATTGCGCTACCCAGGGTCATGCCCAGGGTCTGCCCCAGCACCAGGCAAGCAAGGACTGTGCCCAGTCCGGCTAGCAGATACCACTGTGAACTAACCTGGTTGATCACCCAGGGGGTGGCATAAATAGCGGCAACTGCGCCCAGCACGAAACCTACGAAGGTGCCAAGAGTGACAAAGAGGCCCTGCCGTATACCGGCTAAAAAGTAGAGGGCGATAATAGCGATAATGACCCAGTCAAGTACGGTCATGACTCTCCATTCAACGGGGAGGGCTGAGCGGGCCTGGCTCCGTTATCTATTGCAGCGGCAAGACACGCCGAGGCAGATAGAGCGGGCCCTGCCGGCGCTCAGCCCTCACAGGAATACCACAGCCTACACTCCTAACCTGAAAGAATAGGCAGAAACTAGGGAAAAATTCTCGGTGAAGCGCCCTATGCCCGCAGTCTTTGGGTATCGAAAGCACCAAATATCCTGTAGGCTCGTAATAGTTGAATAAGTCACAGATAAAAGTGCTGTGTGATGAACTAGGCAAAGACTATGCTTAGAAGTCTGCCCGCCCTGTACGTACAGGGCACTGCACTCGAATCGCCCCCTTTAGATCCATCATCAGGAGTAAAAGAGAACCATGGATATTGAAGTACTACGCCGTGCTCCGCTGTTCGCTTCACTCGACGACGAAGCCTTTGCAGCACTGACCGAAGACATCACCGAAGTTGACCTTTCACGCGGCGCCACCCTCTTCTACGAAGGCGACCAGGGCGACCAGCTCTACTTCGTTATCTCAGGCAAGATGAAGCTGGGCCGCACTGCCTCTGACGGCCGTGAGAACCTGGTAGCTATCATGGGCCCCGGCGAAATCTTCGGTGAGATGGCCCTGTTCGATCCCTCACCCCGCTCAACCAGCGCAACCGCTGTCTCTGAGACCCGCCTGGCCGGTGTGAAGCACGAGTCCCTGCGTAAGGCCATGGAGAAGTCCCCCAACATCTCCGCTCAGGTTCTGCAGGCTCTGGCTCGCCGTCTGCGCCGCACCAACGAGAACCTGGCTGACCTGGTCTTCTCAGACGTTCCCGGCCGCGTTGCCAAGGCCCTGCTTGACCTGGCTGACCGCTTCGGCCGTCCTGCCACCGACGGTGTGCTGGTTGCCCACGAACTGACTCAGGAAGAGCTGGCCCAGCTGGTTGGCGCTTCCCGTGAGACCGTGAACAAGGCTCTGGCCGAGTTCGTTTCCCGCGGCTGGATCCGTCTGGAAGCTCGCGCTGTGGTCATCCTCGACCTACAGCGTCTGCGCCAGCGCTCCCGCTAAGGTGGGGCGGGCGTCCTGCCTGCTCTCAATACTCTAAAACCGGGTGGTCAGCTCTAGCTGACCACCCGGTTTTTTGCACCTGCCCGGGGGCGGACGCCGGTAGTTAGCAAGGCCAGGGTGCTGCTTCTCGCCCCATCTGGCTGGGGGATTTTTCCCAGGCTCTTGAGGGTATAGGCGGTGCCACACACCAGTAAGGTAAGGGCCGCCAGGTAAGAGAGCCCCAGGCAGACCAAACCTAGCCCTGGGATAAGTTGCAGCCCCAAGGCGCCCAACCCCAAGCGTCCACCGATAATAGCCACCAGTAGCAGACAGGCCCCCAGGGTCGCCCATCTGGTAAGTCTCTGCGACAGTGAGATGGGTGCTGAGCTGGGGGCCTGATGCTTGCGGGGCACGGCTAGATCTTTTTCTCCTGCACCGCCAGGTAGCAGGTACCGGCGGCGTCCTGTTTGACCTCGGGCAGGTAGAGGGAAACCTGGCGTCGCTTGGCCAGGAAGGCAACCGCCCCGGAGGCGGCAGCGAGCTGTTCCAGCAGGTACATGACGCCAGGGGTCACCAGCTCCTGGAAGGGCACCCCGACGGTGTCGTCCTGCCCAATTTCGTTGCCGAGTTCTACGCTCATGGGGTGGGCGACCAGCTCACGCACGCTGACCCAGCGCCCCCAAATTCCTTTCCCGGCGAGCAGGGAGGGGTTCTGCCCCACCGGCACCGCGCAGGTGAAATAGTGAATGTCGTAGCGCTTGTGGAAGAAGCCCGGTGACTGCCAGCGGGCTAGGGGTTTGAGCAGGTCGGCACGGATTTTGAGGCCGCGGCGTTCCAGGTAGTCAGCAAAGGTTTTATCCTGCTGGGCTACGGCCAAGCGCGAGGCCATGCACTCGTGCCCGCTGGTGAGCTCGATGGTAGAGAGCTCGCCGCTGCCAGCCAAGAGCACGCCTGTCTCTTCAAAGAGCTCACGTACAGCGGTGACCACGGCGGCAATAGCTGCCCCCAGGTCGTCCTGGCTGAAGGCCTTGGCCCAGTAGTCGCCGCCGGGACCGACCCAGCCGATGGGGGCGGCGTCCTCGGGAACACCAAGACCGCCGGGGAAGGCGACCCGCCCCATGGGGGATTTCACCCGGTAGGTCATAAAGGTTTCAGGCCCCGAAGCGCCATCGCGCACAAAAACGACCGCGGCTGCGGGCTTGGCCGCGCACGGGGTGCAGTCCCCCTCATCGAGCCAGGTGCGGGCAGAATCCTGCTGGTTTGAGGGGATTGGGTGGGTTTTGGGTGCCGGGGCTTCCGCCGAAGCGTAGGGGGCGGACGCCGGCGGCGGCACCCGCTTGAGGGCGCCGGTATACATCGGTTGGCTAGGCATATTCCACGATAATTTCAACTTCTACCGGGGAGTCCAGCGGTAGCACCGGCACGCCAACGGCTGAGCGGGCGTGCACGCCTGCCTCGCCAAAGACCTCGCCCAACAGCAGGGAGGCCCCGTTGATGACGGCGGGCTGGCCGGTGAAGGAGGGGTCTGATGAGACGAAACCGACCACCTTGACCACGCGGGTGACGCGGTCAAGATCGCCGATGACGGACTTGACGGCAGCCAGGGCGTTCAGGGCTGAGAGGCTAGCCAGTTTATGCGCGGTTTCGGGGTCTACAAAGCCTTCGGCGCCGGAGTCTGAGACCTTGCCGGTGGTGGGCAGCTCGCCCTTAACGAAAGGCAGCTGGCCCGAGGTGTAGACGTAGTTACCGCTGGTGACGGCAGGAACGTAGGCGGCTACCGGGGCTGCCAGCTCGGGCAGGTCGTAGCCAAGTTCTTTGAGGCGGTCTTCAATCTTTGACACGGTATACCTTCTTGAAGAGCAGTGTTTCTAGGGGCCAAAAACCGGGCTCGGGGCCGAGGCCTGAACCCGGTTCTGGTGTGAGTATTTAGTTGCTAGCCTTCTTACGCTTGAAGTAGGCGATTGGGTTGCCCTGAGTGGGAGCAACCATGTTACCGGCGGGGTTTGCGCCGCCGGGGGCGGGGGCACCGGGGAGCACGGTAACGAGCTCCCAGCCGTCTTCACCCCAGTTATCGAGGATCTGCTTGGTTGCGTGAATCATCAGGGGCACTGTTGCGTATTCCCATTTTTCCATAGCATCAAGCCTAGACCACCGGGGCTAAAAAGACGACTCTTACACCTCTCACAGGTTTTTCTTGGGTGGCTGTGACATGCACGCCGGTGCGCTTTTCGCCCTGAGCCGATAAACTGATGTAATGGCTTCTTCAAAGAATGTGCGAAAGAGGCGCCGCAGCCCCGGCGACCTTGTTCAGTTTGTTGCGCTGAGCATCATTGCTGGTTTTATTGCGGCGCTGATTATGGTGCCGCCCACCACGGCCCTGAGTGCATCTATCAATGCATCGATGAACTGGTTTAAGAGTCTGCCCGCTTCCCTCAGCAACGGGCCGCTCTCTCAGCCGTCCGTTATCTACGCGAATGACGGCAAGACTGAGCTGGCGTCCTACTATGCCCAAAACCGTACCGAGGTGGCGCTGGACGACATTTCCCAGCACATGAAGGACGCGATTCTTTCGTCCGAAGACCGTAACTTCTACGAGCACGGTGCGGTTTCCCCCATGGGTATCGCCCGTGCCCTGGTCAACAACGTCATTAACCCGGAAGCCCGTCAGGGCGCTTCTACCCTGACCCAGCAGTACGTCAATAACCTGCTCATTGACGCGGCTGAGCAGGCAGGTACCGAAGCCAGCACTCTGGGTGCCAATAAGGATTACCTTGATAAGATCAAGGAAATGAAGCTGGCTATCTCGATGGAGCAGAACCTCTCTAAGGACCAGATTCTTGAGGGCTACCTCAACATCATCAACCTGGGCGGTTCCAACTACGGTGTAGAAGCCGCAGCCTACTACTACTGGGGCATCTCAGCCTCAGAGCTCAGCATCTCCCAGTCGGCTATTCTGGCGGGCATGGTGGTTTCACCCAACATGTATCGCCCCGATAAAAACCCTCAGCTGGCGAAGGAGCGCCGCGATGTAGTTCTGGGCACCATGCTTCGCGACGGCAAGATTACCGAGGACGAATACTCGGACGCCCTGAATGAAAAGATCACTCTCGATATCCACGCCACCCCCATGGGCTGCTCCACCGCCGGTGACTTTGCGCATTTCTGTAGGTACGCAATATTTGATTTCCTGGGTGATGAGACCTTCGGTGCTACCGAAGAGGACCGTGAAAATGCCCTCTACCGCGGCGGCTACAAGATCATTACCACCATTGACCCTGACGCCCAGAAGGACGCCAAGACCCAGGTTGAAGCCACTCAGCCTTCCACCAACAACCCCGACCGTGTCAGTACCTCTCTCGTTTCCGTTGCCCCCGGCACCGGCAAGATTATTGCCATGGCCCAGAACTCCGGCTACGGCCCTTCTGACACAAGCGATTTTGCTGACAACTACTTCAACTTCAATGCAGATGTGGATCACGGCGGCGTAGCGGGTTGGCAGCCCGGTTCAACCTTCAAGGCCGTGATTCTGGCCCAGTGGATTAAGGACGGCAAGGGCGTCAACGCTACCATCGATGGCACCGCTATCAGCTACCCGCAAAGCTTCCGGTGGCCTGCTAGCTGCCGGCCTGAGGGGTACGTGCTTTCAAGCTCTGGAACCGGCTATTCCTTCCAGAACGCAGACGGCGCTAGCAGAACCTGGGGCACAGTAGCTTACGGTCTGAAGAACTCCATTAACTCCTACGCTATTAAGATGGCTTCGGTCACCGACGCCTGCGCTATCAATGATCTGCGCGCCAAACTCCGTATTACTGACGGTATGGGCAATGCCCCTTACGATATGACCAACCCCGCCTACCTGCTGGGTGGTTGGGACCGTGGCACCACCCCCCTCGCTATGGCAGCAGCCTTTGCTACTTTTGCCAGTGGCGGCACCTACTGCGAGCCTATGGCTTTAGAGAAGGTCAGCAAGGGTGATACCGAGGTCAAGACCTATGAGTCCACCTGTGAGCGCGTACTTGAAAAGGACGTTGCCAACGGTGTGACCTACGTACTCAAGCAGGTTCTGGTAGATGGCTCAGGTTACCAGCGCGGCATCGGCCTGCCCGATGCGTCCGCCGCTAAGACCGGTACTACCGATAACTCCGCCCACACCTGGACCGTTGGGTACACCCGGGGTCTCTCCACCGCGTCATGGGTGGGTAGCGTTGAAAATACCTCTCGCCCCCTCAACGGCCTTTCCATCAACGGTAGGGTTCTTGACTACGTGGACGGTGCCACCTACGCAGGTGCCCAGTGGCAGAAGTTCATGCAGGCCCAGGCTAAGAACTACAACACCGATAAGTTCGAGACCCCCTCGAACACGGTTCTTGGTACTAACCAGTAAGGACTCCCTTGAATTCTCAGAATTCTCGTGGTGTGGCGGCTTCAGCTGGCGCTCTTGCCCAGACCCTTTCAGCGGTTCTGGCAGCGGGTGCCATAGCTGGGGCCGCCACGGCCGCTTATGCCCACTTTATTGAGCTCAATAACTTCCAGGTACGCAGGGAAACCCTGCCGATTCTGCCGGAAGGTAGCCCCGACTTCAAGATTCTGCATATCTCGGATATGCACATGATTCCGGGGCAGGCCCAGAAAACCGCCTTTATGCATTCTCTGGCCGAGCTGGAGCCTGACCTGGTCATCAACACCGGCGATAACCTCTCCCACCTCGACGGCCTTCCCGCCCTACTAGAGGCCCTGGACCCCCTGCTGGATTACCCGGGTGTCTATGTGCCGGGCTCTAACTGCTACTTCGCCCCGGTGCCCAAGAACCCGGCCCGCTACCTCTGGAAGAAGAACACCGGGGACGAGGCCAACGACCAGACCCGCGCGGTACTCCCCACCCAGGCCATGCACGATGCCTTCGATGCTCGCGGCTGGGTAGGGCTGATTAACCGCTATGAGACGCTCACCCTTGGAGGGCTACGCCTAGAGTTTTCCGGGGTGGATGACCCCCACCTGGTGTACGACCGCCACCCCGGTTTCTCCCCCACCGCTTTTGACGCAGAGCCGGGCCCAAGCGTCCGCCTGGGTGTCTGCCATGCCCCCTACCTGCGTACCCTGGACCGCTTTGTGGACGACGGCGCCCAGGCTATTTTCGCGGGCCACACCCACGGTGGGCAGGTCTGTCTGCCCGGTGGGCGGGCCCTGGTGTCCAACTGTGATCTGCCCCCGGCCCGGGCCAAGGGTCTCTCCTATCAGGGGGACGTGCCCGTGCAGATAACGGCTGGCCTGGGCACCTCACGCTATGCCCAGGTGCGCCTCTTCTGCCCGCCCGAGGCCGTACTGGTGACACTGACAGCCCGGTAACCTATCTGGTTTTTGCAGGAATGCAAATGTAAGATAGGTTACTATGGTTTCTCGACTGCTGCGTGTCTCTCCCCTTCCCACACCTGACCCCGTACCCTACGGGGCCCGCACCGAGCAGGACATCACCCTCTGGCAGTACTCCCGCCCGATTCGTGCGCGCTGGGTCTGCGGGCTTTTTGTAGCACTTACCGCAGCCATTATCGCTATCTCTATCCCCCAGGTTTTGGGCTGGATTGTCGATGCTATGCTGACCGACCAGCCCACCGTGGGAGCGGTCTGGGCAGGCGGTGCCCTGGTTTTTACCCTAGGTCTAGCCCAGTCAGCCCTCTTCTTCCTGCGTAGGCAGCTGGTGACTGAACCCGCCAGCACGGTCGAGAACACCATGCGCATTGACCTTTTTGATCGGCTGCTGCGCTCTCCCGTGGCCTTCCACGACCGCTGGCCCTCGGGCCAGCTCCTGACCCGTGCCATGAGCGATTTGGGTACTATCCGCCGTTGGACGGCCTTCGGCCTGATTCAAATTATCACCGTGGCGGTGCAGGTAACCGTCGGTAGTTTCTACATGTTTACCGGTTCCTGGCAACTGGGTCTGGTCTTCCTAGCCAGCATGCCACTGACCCTCTTCTGCGTCTGGCGGTTCGTGCTGACCTTTCGTGCCCTGACCCGCCAGGCCCAAGAACGTACCGGCGATTTGGCAACAACCGTCGAAGAGTCGGTGCAGGGCCTACGCGTCCTCAAGGCCCTGGGACGGGGCCCGCACGCCCTGGCCGGATTCCGCCAAGAAGCCCAAGAACTACTAGACCTTGAAATTGCCCGGGGCCGGGCCATGGGGCGGGTCCGTATGCAGACCACCCTCATTAGCGGAGCCTCCCTCTGTGTAGCCCTGCTCTGGGGCCTGCACCTGGTCAGCACGGGCGTCATGACAGTCGGTGCCCTCACCAGCTATTTCGCAACCGCCACCATCCTTTTTACCCAGGTAGAGCGCTCAGGCATGCTGATCTCCATGTATCTGGCATCGAGCGTTTCTATGGACCGCCACCGCCAGGTTATGGTGGGTGAGGCCGGTGAAGATATCGATATTCTGCCTGCCCACCGCGAGCGCCCCGAGGCAGCTGCCGCCCGCCTCGATTTTAAGGACGTCACCTTCAGCTACGGGGAGCAAGAGCAGCAGGTGCTCACCGGCTTCTCCATGCAGGTGCGCCCGGGAGAGATTATTGCCCTAGTCGGTTCGACGGGATCGGGTAAGTCGACCGTCCTTCAGCTGGTGCAGAGGCTCTATGCGCCGACCGCGGGTAGCATCAGCCTGAACGGTCGCGATATCGCTTCCCTTCCCCTGCCTGAACTGCGTTCCCAGGTAGCGATTGCCTTTGAAGACCCCCTGCTGTTTTCGGCGAGCGTGCGCGATAACGTCCTGCTGGGGCTAGACCGCAGTGAACTTACCCCGGACGAGGAAGAAGCCATTCTGACCCGTGCCCTGGCCGTGGCTGCCGCTGACTATGTGTACCAGCTACCTGATGGGGTTGATACCGTCATCGGTGAAGAAGGTATGAGCCTCTCAGGCGGCCAGCGCCAGCGCCTCTCACTAGCCCGCGCTATCGCTGCCGCCCCGGCCGTCCTCCTGCTCGATGACCCCCTCTCGGCTCTCGATGTGACAACCGAAGAGAAGGTGGTGGGGCTACTCAAGCAGGATCTGACCGAGACCACCACCCTGCTCACGGCCCACCGGCCCTCTACTGTGGCCCTGGCTGACCGGGTTGTGCTCTTGCAGCGGGGGCAGGTAGCTGCGACGGGTACCCACACCGAGCTACTCAACAACCCCATCTACCGTGACCTGATGAGCGCTGACACCCAGCTCACCCCCGCAAGGCTGACGGACACCGGTGAGGTTGAGAGCAAGGTGCAGGAGGGCGGGCGATGAGCCAGAGAATTACCGATTCAGAAGATAAGATTCAGCTCTCTCAGAGCGAGGCTAAGGCTGTTCGCCGCCGGTCGGTGGCCCTCTTACTCGATGTACTGAGGCCAGTTCGGGGCCACCTGCTCTTCACCCTTTTTCTGGTGATTCTGGCAACGGTCCTGACCACGGCCATGCCCTGGCTCATTTCTACGGCTATCAACGACGCCCTAGAACCCCTGCTGGCAGGAGACAGCAGCTACGCCATCACCCTGGCAGCCCTCTATGTAGCGGCAGCGGTCGTCGCCGGTCTAGCGACCTACACCAATATTCTGCTCACCTACAAAATTTCCCAGAAGGTGCTCTTTGACCTGCGCCAGCGCATGTTTGAGCACGCCCAAAAACTCTCGGTAGGCTTCCATGACGCCTACACCTCGGGCCGCGTAATCTCCCGCCTCACCAGTGACCTCGATACGATTCGGCAGTTCCTCGACTCGGGGCTTTCTGAGCTTGCAGCCATGCTGCTCTCCATCTCCTTTACCATCGTGGCCCTCTGCCTCATGGACTGGCGGGCTGGCCTTGCCCTGCTGGTGATGATGCTCCCCGTCGCCTGGCTCACCGCCTGGTTCCGCCGCGAATCTGAACTGGCCTACCGGGCCCAGCGGGTAGCGTCCGCCCGCATTATCTCCCGCTTTGCCGAGACCTTCACCGGCCTCCGCGCCGTCAAGGCCTTCCGCGCCGAGGCAAGCTCGCGGGCAGCCTACGCGGACGCCGCCGAAAACTACCGGGTGCGCGTCATGCAGTCGATTAAGGTACACGGCACCTACATGCCAGCCCTTCAGGCCCTGGGCAACACCTTTGTTGCCACTGTGCTCGTGATCGGTGGCTACTCCATTCTGGGCGGCTCCATGCAGGCTGGCACCCTGCTGGCCCTGGTTATCTACGCCAACCGGGTCTTTGAACCTATCTTCATGCTCTCGGACTACTACAACATGTTCCAGTCAGCGGTATCTGCCCTCGAAAAAGTCTCGGGCTTCCTCGCCGAAGAGCCCGAGGTAGCCGAGCCCGCGCGTCCGGCTCGCCGAACCGCTCCTGCAAGCGGCCACCTGGTTTTTGACGAGGTTGAATTTGAGTACGTCGAAGGACGCCCCACCCTGCACCGTCTGAACCTCGACATCCCTGCCGGGCAGCGCCTAGCCCTGGTGGGAGAAACCGGCGCCGGTAAATCAACCATCGCCAAACTCATTGCCCGCTTCTACGATGTCACCCACGGTCAGCTCACTCTCGACGGGGTAGACCTGCGCAACTTATCCGATGAGCAGCTGCGCCGTGAGGTCGTCATGGTCACCCAGGAGGCCTATCTCTTCAAGGGCACCGTGGCCGACAATATCCGCCTGGGCAACCCGGCTGCCAGCGATGAAGAGGTATTCGAGGCTGCCCGCAGGGTCGGAGCCTACGACTTCATCACCGGCCTGCCCCAGGGTTTTGCTACCAATCTCTCTAAGCGCGGCGGGCGGGTCTCTGCGGGCCAGCGCCAGCTCATCTCCTTTGCCCGGGCTTTCCTGGCCGACCCGGCCGTCCTAATTCTCGATGAAGCCACAGCCTCCCTCGATATCCCCACCGAAAAGCTGGTACAGCAGGGGCTTGTGTCCCTATTGGCGGGGCGCACCTCTGTGGTGATTGCCCACCGCCTCTCCACGGTCCTTACCGCCGACCGGGTGCTGGTGGTGTCGGACGGACGCGTGGTGGAGGACGGCTCCCCCGCCGCCCTGGTCGAGGCCGGCGGACGCTTTGCCGCCATGGTCCAGGCCTGGGAAGAGAACAACAGCACCGAGGGCTAAATCGGGGTGATTTGGCAGGCTTAAGACCACCGCGCTATACTTGAGAGGTTGTTATACGCAACAATCGGGATGTGGCGCAGCTTGGTAGCGCGCGTCGTTCGGGACGACGAGGCCGCAGGTTCAAATCCTGTCATCCCGACCAAGTATAACCGCCCCTGGCTCTAACCGGGGGCGGTTTTTCGTGCCTTTCTTGTCTCTGTGGTTGAAGCCCTTGAAAACGAAGGCCAGAGCGCCGAGGTCTACGACTTCTCAGCCGTCCCCCTACGTCCGCGCTGACCTGATGGAGGGCGAGGGCCTGGGCGTCCGTATTCCCGGTGAGTCCTTAGGCCGGGCAGGTAACTAGCCCCTACCGCTACCCTCAACGGGAGAGCTTTGAGGGCCACCAGATTTTCTTGCCGATATCTTCCACGAGGGCGGGTATCAGCAGGGCTCGCACTACGGTGGCATCGAGCAGCACGCCGAAGGCCACAATGAAGGCGAGCTGGGCTAAGAAGATCAGCGGGATAACCCCCAGGGCTGCGAAGGTGGCCGCTAGCACGATACCGGCTGAGGTAATCACGCCACCCGTTGCCACCAGCGCCGTCCGCAGGCCCTGCTTAGTCCCCTGGTGCAGGGCTTCTTCCCTCACGCGGGTCATCAGGAAGATGGTGTAGTCAATACCCAGGGCGACCAAGAAGACAAACCCGTAGAGGGGCACGGTGGGGTCAGCTCCGGGGAATTTGAAGAGGTGGTTGAAGACCAGGGCTGAGACACCGAGCGCGGTGAGGTAGGAGAGCACGGTGGCAGCCACCAGGATTAGCGGTGCCAGAATTGAGCGCAGCAGAACCATCAGAATCAGGGCGATAACAACAAGCACCACCGGGATGATGAGGGCACGATCGCGCTGGGCGCTATCGATGGTATCGAGGGCGGACGCGGTCGTCCCGCCAACCAGCGAGCCGGGAGCTGCGCTGGCAAGGCTCTCGCGCATCTGGCGCACGGTCTCTTCTGCCTGCGGTGAGTCGGCGGGGTCAGCCAGGGTCACCTGGAGCATGACCCGGCCGTCCACCTCGGTGGGAGTAATAGCGGCAAAAACCGGCGGCACTGACTCAGCAGAAGCGCCCACCGGCACGGTACCAGCGGGTGACTCCTGGGCGACCGCTGCAATGGAGCTCACCCCATCGAGCCCGTCAAGGGCAGCCACTGCGGCATCTTGCTCGGCAGCAGGCACAATTACATTTGCCGGGGAGCCTGAGCCACCGGGGAAGTGTTCAGCCAGCACATTCTGGCCGTCCCGTGCCTGGGACTGCCCCAGCACCAGGTCAGACTGGCGCACCCCATTGGCCTGGAAAGTCGCAGAAAAGCCGGCGAAGATAGCCAGCGCCAGAGCCGTGACCAGCCAGACTGTGCGGGGCTTGCCCGACACGAAAGCCGCAATTTTTGCCCAAAAGCCGGCTGAAGCGTCCTTCACCTCAGAGGAATAGCGGGGACGGGCAGGCCAGAAGGCGACCCGACCCAGCAGAGCCAGGGCGGCAGGCAGGAAGGTGAGCGAGGCCAGCATCGACAGCACGATACCGGTGGCAGCTACAGGACCCAGGGCCTTGTTCGATGAGAGCTCAGAGAGCAGCAGGCAGAGCAGGCCCACAATGACAGTGCCACCGGAGGCCAGAATCGGCTCAAGGGAACCGCTCCAGGCAGCCCGGGTTGCCTGCCAGCGGCAGGTGTACTGGGTTAGCGCCTCGCGGTAGCGGGCCACATACAGCAGGGAGTAGTCGGTGGCAGCTCCCACCACCAGAATCAGCAAAATGCCCTGCACCTGGCCGTTAATCATGACCCAACCGGCATTAGCCATGTGCCAGATCACGAAGATAGCGCCTGAGAGAGCAACCATGGAGCTGATGAGCACGATGACAGGCAGCAGGGGCGAACGGTAGACCACCAGCAGAATCACGAAGACCACGATGAGGGCTACCACCAGCAAGATACCATCAATACCGCCAAAAGCTTCGACCAGGTCAGCGGAGAAGCCAGCAGGACCGGTTACGTAGCCGGTGAGGCCATCGGGAGCCTGGGCTATCTCAGTGCGGATACCGTCAATGACCCCTCGAGTCTCTTGGTCGGTGGGGATGGGCAAAATCAGCTCCGCTGCCTGGCCGTCCTCTGAGTAAATCACCGGTGAGCTTTCGCCGGTGAAGGTGCCGGACGCTTCTAGCTGGCCGGTCAGGCCCTCCAGATAGGTGCGGTGGGCGTCGGTGATGGAGCCGTCGGCCTCAAAGATAAGAATGGCAGGCACCGCGTCCTGGCCCAGGAAGTCCCCCTGCTGCTCCACCACTTGAGTAGATTCAGCAGAGGCGGGCAGAAAATCTGTCTGGGAATTGGTAGAAACCTCGGAGATTTTACCGAAGTAGGGCCCGCCGACACCTGCTACAGCAAGCCAGGCTAGAGTCAGTAGGGCAGCCAGAACTACCCGCGCCCAGGTAGCTGAAGAGGAGCCAGCCCTGGTAGAGCTGGCTTTTGAAGGAAAAGTATGCATACTGAGATTCTAGCCCCTGCCGGAAACCCAGGCTAGCAGAGTCTCAAGAGGACCGCGCCACATAAAGGTCTGCCCTAGCAGACGCTGCCAGGCCCAGGCAAAGAGCAAGGCACCCAGAATCAGGCCGAACATCATAGCCCAGGAATTATCAGAGGCAGGCAGGCCGTAGGCCGGAGCGTAGTTAGCGTACAGGGCCAGCACGGCAATCTGGAGCACGTAAAGGGAAAGGGTCATACGCCCAGCTCCCACCAGGGCACCGGCCAGGTGCTCCCGCCCGGCTAGAGCACGGGCCAGCAGGCAGCACCAACCCACGGTTGCCAGGCAGGCTGCCAGGCTAAAGGCAATCTCCAGCCTGCTGGAGGTATAGGGAAGGAACTCTGCAACAGCAAAACGGGAGTACCAGAAGAGGCCACCGACTGCCAGGCTACCCAGCAGGGCCAAGGCCAGGTCCCCCCATAGGCCCCAGCGCTCAATCAGGGAGGCAATGACCGCCCCCAGGCAGGCGTAGGTCAGCAGGGTAAAGGCCTGGTAGTTATGGCCGGTAAAGCTCCACTCATAGAGATAGGCAGTATAGCTACCGTCGAGAGAGGCCTGGATTGCCTGAGGTTGAAAGTAGGTGCGGGCGGACGCCGCAAACCACCAGCTGCCCACGGCCAGGGCCACTAAAGCCCAGGAGGGCAAAAATACCAGGGGGGCCATGAGCAGGCTCAAAAGCCCCAGGTACTCCAAGACAATATCGACCTGGGCGCCCCAGGTGCCGATGTAGAGGCCCACCGCAGCCAGGGCAATAGCCCGAACGACCGACGAGGCAAAGAGGGCGGGGAAGCTCATTCTTTGAGAGGAGAAGAAGGCCCCTGCCCCCAGCAGGAAAGCAAAGAGCGGGGCGGTCAGAAACTCGCTGAGGTTCAGCAGGCCACCGGGGCCACCCCCGGGGGCTCCGTGGGCAATGAACATACTGATCAGGGCAGCACAACGGGCCAAGTCAATACCGATAAGGCGGCCAGCGGTCTTTAAGTCGGTCACGCAATACTCCTCAATAAATACCTGCTTTAGCCTAACACTGCCCCGCCACCCTGCGCGGGCAGGTCTGCCCATGGCACACTAGATAGGTTGCCCCTCATCTCGATGAAAGCCACCATGAATACCGACCCCACCGATACCGTCCTGCTGGCCGCCAGTTCATCGGCGACCAGCGAGTATATTTCTATCTTCTGGATTACCGCTGCGGCGCTTTTAGCGCCCCTGGCGTCCGCCCTGGTGAAAAAGAAGATTCCAGATGTTGTCTTCCTAATTATCTTCGGCGTTCTAATCGGACCGCAGGTTCTAGGGTTTGCCAGCACCGATGGCGGGGTTGCCCTGGTCAAAGATCTGGGGCTAGGGTTGCTCTTTTTGCTGGCTGGTTACGAAATTAACGCCGGAGCCCTGCGCGGACGCCAGGGGGCGTTCGCTGTGGGGTCCTGGTTGGTGAGCTTCGCCCTGGGTCTCCTTCTGGCTATGGGCCTGTCTCAGTTTTCGGGCTCCTTCTCTACCTACGCCGTGATTGGTATCGCCCTGAGCTCCACCGCCCTAGGTACACTACTACCCCTGCTCAAAAGCCACGGGAGGGCGGGCACCAAGGTAGGCGATGGGGTGATGATACACGGTGCTATCGGTGAGCTCTTCCCCGTCTTTGCAATGTCCCTGCTGCTCTCATCGCACGCCCCCTGGGTAGCAGTGATGATTCTGCTAGCTTTTATGATGATTGCGGTCATCTCGGCGGTTGTGCCCCACCGCCTCTTCGAGCATATTCCTGGCTTACGCCGCACCATGGCAGCTGAAGCTAACACCACCAGCCAGACCATGCTCCGCTTAGCCATGTTCCTGCTGTCCACCCTCATGATGGTTGCCGCGGTCTTTGAACTCGATGTGGTGCTCGGTGCTTTTGCCTCCGGCATTATCCTGCGTTCCCTCACCCCCGATGGCGCCTTTGAGCCCTTCTCCAAACGTCTTGAGGCCCTGGGCTTTTCCTTCCTCATTCCCCTCTTCTTCGTGAGCTCGGGTATGGGCATTAAGGTCTCGGTAGTCTGGGAGCGGCCCCTCCTGCTCGCCGGTATTGTGCTCGGTATTCTGCTGGTGCGCGGCCTACCCGTTGTTGCTGCCGAAAAGTTCTTCGATACCGGCTCCGGCCTAACCAGTACCCAGGAGAAGCTCCAGCTGGGGCTCTACTCGGCGGCAGGTCTGCCCATCATTGTTGCTGTCACCGAGGTGGCGCTGGCCAACGACCTGCTCAGCGAACAAAACGCTTCCCTGCTGGTGGCAGGTGGGGCGCTGACCGTCCTTCTCTTCCCCCTGTGGGCCTCGGCCATCGGGGCAGTCGGGCGCAAGGACGCAGATCCCCGCCCGAGTGCCTCTGGCGGCTCAAGCTCGCGGCAGCGCCGCAGCGCTAAAAAACTAGAGCGGGCCGCCACGGTGCGGGCGGCAACGGGCGCTCTTCCCGTTATCAAGCGTCCGAATTCCTAGCTCCCCTTGAAGCACCCAGTAAAAGGGCCCCCTTGCCTGAGCAAGAGGGCCCTTTCTATCGCAGAGCGGGTATCAGCCTACTTGAGGATGATGACGTCCAGGGTACGGGGACCGTGCACGCCTTCAACGCGGATCAGCTCGATATCTGAGGTCGCTGAGGGGCCTGAGATCCAGGTGATGGGCTTGTCGAAGTTCAGCCGGGCCACGGTCTCGGGGATCAGCTCGACGATGGTATCGACGGGGACCACGCAGATGTGGTGGTCGGGTACCAGGGTGATGGCGCGGCGGCCTTCGGTCTCGGTGCTGTTCAGGGCGATGGTGCCGGTCTCAGCGCAGGAGACGGTTGAAGAGGTGACAACCGCGTCGATGGCGTCGAGTTCACGCAGGGAGAGGGCCCCGGGCTTGTTGGCGTTACCGGAGTCAACCACGCGGGAGCGGGCTGCGGTGTCTTCGGGCAGCCACTCGGTCTTGAGGCCGGTAGGCACCACGTAGCGGGAGGACTTGCCGAGCAGCTCGCCCACGCGGGCGGCGATGGTCTCTTCGGTCTCGTGGTAGACGTTAGCCTTGTAGTCGATTAGGCGGTCGACCAGCATCTCGATGAGTTCCTCGGTGCCCTTGTCGCTTTCGCGGCGGTAGGCGCGGACGGGCTCAGCCGGCTGGGGGTTGTCCCAGAGGGAGGCGCGGATGCGGCCCAGGATTTCTGCTTTTGCATCAGACATTAGTTGGCCTCCTTGGGGGCGATGGGGTTAGCGGTCTCAGCGTTGGCGTGGGCCTCGGCAATCTTGGCCTGGTTAGCGGCAATGATGGCCTGCAGGTCAACGCGTTCGCCGCCTACACGCTTGGGGGCAGAACCGCGCTCCTTCTTCCACTCGTTGCGGAAGGAGGTCTTGGGGGGTGCCGGGATATCGCGGTATTCGGTCCAGCCGCCGACGATACCGGGCAGCTTGGTGATCTTGCCCTTCTTGCCGGTAATCAGTTTGGAGGCGGGCAGGCCCTTGGTGGCCAGGGACATGAGGGCACCTGAGCTGAAGAGCTTCTTGGCGGCGAACATCATGGCGTCCATCTGCACGTGGCGTTCCTTCTTGCCGCCCTCGAACTCTCCCTGAGCCTTTTCGTGGTCAACGGCCTTGCCGCGCAGGTGAACCAGCACGTCAGGGATGTTGATCTTGACAGGGCAGGCTTCGTAGCAGGCGCCGCAGAGGGAGGACGCGTAGGGCAGGGTGGAGTTGTACTGGTTCTCAATACCGCCCAGCTGGGGGGAGAGAATTGCGCCGATGGGGCCGGGGTAGGTGGAGCCGTAGGCGTGGCCGCCTGCGCGTTCGTAGACGGGGCAGACGTTCATGCAGGCTGAACAGCGGATGCAGTGCAGGGCCTGACGGCCAACCTGGTCTGCCAGGGCTGCGGTGCGGCCGTTGTCCATGAGGATGACGTGCAGGTTCTGGGGGCCGTCGCCGGGGGTTACACCCGTCCACATGGAGGTGTAGGGGTTCATGCGCTCACCGGTGGACGAGCGGGGCAGTAGCTGGGTGAAGACCTCGAGATCCTGCAGGGTCGGCAGCAGCTTTTCGATGCCCATGAAGGTAATCAGGGTATCGGACAGGGTCAGGCACATACGGCCGTTACCCTCAGATTCAACGATGGTCATGGTGCCGGTTTCGGCGATACCGAAGTTGACGCCTGAGATGGCGACCTTGTTGGTCAGGAACTTCTCGCGCAGGCGGAAGCGGGAGGCTTCTGCCAGTTCTGCCGGGTCGTTGGTGAGGTCGGGGTTGACGCCCTCAATCTTCTGGAGGAAGATGTCGCGGATCTCGGTGCGGTTGCGGTGAATTGCGGGCACCAGGATGTGGGAGGGGCGGTCGTTGTCGCCCAGCTGGACGATTTCTTCTGCCAGGTCGGTTTCAATAGCGTAGATGCCGTGCTCTTCGAGGAACTCGTTGAGGCCGGTTTCGGCGGTGGCCATTGACTTAATCTTGTTGACCTCGGTGACACCTTCAGCCTGAATCAGTTTGAGGGCGATTTCGTTGGCCTCGTGGGCGTCGCGGGCCCAGTGTACGTGGCCGCCGCGGGCGGTGAAGTTCTTTTCGAACTCTTCCAGGTAGGTGTCGAGGTTGGCCATGACCTTCTGCTTGATCATGGAACCTGCGGTGCGCAGATCCTGCCAGTCGGGCAGTTCTGAGATGACGGCGGCACGCTTGTTACGAATCTTGTGGGTAGCAAAGCCCAGGTTGGCGCGCAGCTGCTCGTTCTGGAGTTCCTTCTCTGCGTATTCGGGGAAGGGCTCGAATTCGAAGATGTTGCCGACGCCGTGGCGGACCTTGGGCATGCCGAGTGCGGTGGTGGACATGGCTTTACTTACCTCCTGCGGTAACAGCTACGGGGCCGGTGACCTTGAGCGGGTTTTCCTTGGTGGATGCAAGAATCTCGGCGAAGTGTACGGTCTGTACGGGTGAGTTCTTGCGGGAGAGGGCGCCGCCGATGTTCATCAGGCAGGAGGAGTCGCCGCCGGTGCAAACCGATGCGCCGGTTGCTTCAATGTTCTCTACCTTGTCGGCAACCATGGCGCCGGAGGTGTCTGCGTTCTTGAAGGAGAAGGTTCCGCCGAAGCCGCAGCACTGGTCAAGGCCGTCAATCTGGGTGTATTCCAGGCCCTCAACGGTGCGGATCAGGTCTTCCTGGCGGGTGCCCAGACCCAGCAGGCGCATGCCGTGGCAGGAGGAGTGGTAGGTGACTTTCTCGGGGAAGTAGGAGCCCAGCTGTTCTGCAGCGTTGGTGATGCCGCAGACGTCGATGAGGAACTGGGAGAGCTCGAAGGAGCGGGCAGCCAGTGAGGCGGCCGCGCGGGCGGTGGCGTCGTCGCCTGCTCGCTCTGCAATCATGGGCTGTTGGTGGCCGAGGGAGGCGACGCAGGAGCCTGAGGGCGCAACGATCGCGTCGAAGTCCCATTCTTCAAAGGCCTGTACGTGGGTTTTGACGATGGGGTAGGCGTCGTCGAAGTAGCCCGAGTTGACGTGCATCTGGGAGCAGCAGGTCTGGCCCTGCGGGAAGACGACCTCGTGACCGAGACGCTCCAGGATGTCAACGGTAGCCTTAGCTACCTTGGGGTACATTGCGTCGACGATGCACGTTGAAAACAGTGCGACACGCATGTTGCTTCTCTCTTCTTCTGTGTGGCAGGGGTAGCCCGCGTCTTCCTCACCGGTTCAGGGGCGCGGACGCCGGTGGCCGGGTGGGAGAAGAAGGGCGGGCGGGGTGCCTGTTAGATTCTTTTCCTACTCCCTACATTTAACACGATGGGGTCGGCGTTTCGATACTTTAAATAGAGCATATTTTCTTATGCAAATAATCTAACGGTCTGACCACATAAAGAAAGCTGAAAGAACCCCGGTCCCCCGCCACGAGCGTCCGCGCACCCCAAGAACCACACAAGCAGGCGTATGCCAACACAAGAGCGCACCCAAAAACCCCAAAAAACCCACAAAACCACAGGGGTGAAAAAAATACCGCAAATAGATGCGGCCACAGCTTGGCGAAGGTGAACCACCTCATGTAACGTAGACCTCGAAAAACAATGGTCTGACCACAGGAGGTTAGGCCTCATATTTTTTGGCTCAGCGCCCCACAGATATGACGCCCAGCCATACCACACATCACTAAGGAGAATACGGTGGAAAATACCTATACCGCTGTAACCGACGCCGTAGGAGGAAGCCTCGCGCTCAGCGCCCTGGTCTCCACCCTGCCGCTGTTGGCATTCTTTATCATGCTGCTCGGCTTCAAGGCCCGTGCCCACGTCGCCGGCCTGGCCTCCCTGCTGGTCGCCCTGCTCGTTGCCGTCTTCGGCTTCGGCATGCCCTGGGACCTCGCCGGCATGTCTGCCTTCCGCGGCGGCATCTACGGCCTCTTCCCCATCGTCTGGGTTATCCTCATGGCCATCTGGTTCTACCAGGTCACCGTACTCTCCGGCCGCTTTGAAGACCTGCGCCGCACCTTCGACTTCATCGGCGGCGGCGACCTGCGCATTCAGGCCATCCTCATCGCCTTCTGCTTCGGCGGCCTGCTCGAAGCACTCGCAGGCTTCGGTGCCCCCGTTGCAATTACCGCAACCATGATTCTGGCCCTCGGCGTCAAGCCCCTCAAAGCTGCCACCACCGTCCTCATCGCCAACACCGCCCCCGTAGCCTTCGGCGCCGTCGCTATCCCCATCACCACCGCCGGTGAAGTCGGCGGTAAGGACGCAACCGTCATCGCCGCCATCGTCGGCCACCAGGCCCCCTTCATCGCCTTCTTCGTGCCCTTCATCCTGCTCTGGATCCTCGACGGCGTAAAGGGCCTCAAGGACGCCTGGATGCACGCAGCCGTCATCGGCGCCTCCTTCGCCATCGCCCAGTGGTGGGCAGCAACCTACTTCGTCTACCAGCTCACCGACGTCATAGCCTGCATCGTCTCCATCGCAGCAGCCGTTGTCTTCCTGCGCTTCGTCAAGCCCCGCGGCGTTGAAGGCGTCCGCGAACGCTACGGCATCACCGCCCCCCTCGAAGTTGAGCACCTGCCCGGCCACCGCATCTGGATGGCCCTCATGCCCTACCTGGTCGTTGTCATCATCTTCGGTGTCGCAAACCTCTACACCCCGCTCGTCAACTGGCTCAAGACCACCGTTGTCAAGTTCGATATGCCTCTGCTCTCTGAACGTCTGCTCAAGGCTGACGGCACCGCAGTAGACACCGTCTACAAGTGGGCATGGCTCGGCAACCCCGGCACCTACCTGCTCATCTCCGGCATCCTGGTCGCCCTCCTCTACTCCATCTTCAACGAAAACGGCAAGTACAAGCTCTCCATGGGCGACGCCTTCAAGGAAATCGGTGCCGTAGCCTACAAGATGCGCTGGTCAGCCGCCACCATCGCCCTGGTTCTGGCTCTGGCCTTCGTCATGAACTACTCCGGCCAGACCGTTGCCATCGGTGAATACGTCGCCTCCCTCGGCGTAGCCTACGCCTTCCTGGCACCCGCCCTCGGCTGGGTCGGCACCGCCGTCACCGGCTCCGACACCTCAGCCAACGCCCTCTTCTCCAAGCTCCAGGTCACCGCCGCTGAGCACCTGCAAGAAGGCGGCATGACCGGGGCCCACCCCGAACTCATGCTGGCAGCTAACACTACCGGCGGTGTAGTCGGCAAGATGATTTCACCCCAGTCCCTCGCCATCGCGGCCACCTCGGTCAACATGGAAGGCAAGGAGTCCGAAATCTTCAAGGCAGTTCTCGGCTGGTCCTTCATCCTGCTGCTGGCCGTCTGTGCCCTGGTTTTCCTCCAGACAACCGTTCTCTCCGGCCTGCTGGTTGAGCCCTACCTCACCGGCCACTAATCACAGGTTCACACCTATGAGCTAGGCACACACAGGGCGGTGCAGTCCCACGTAACATACGTTGGAACTGCACCGCCCTTACCTATGCCTTGTCTATGAGGTTTATTCAGAAGGTATGCCAGGCTCACGCTCCCTGCCGCCCCTCTCGCAGCTTCGCTGCGAGCCTGCCTCACCTATCCCCTCTCTAGTTACCTCTCAATCTGAAAGACAGCGCGTGAAAGAAAAAGAGCCCACCTATACCGCCCTGCTCGAGTCCATCGAACACCGGTTGCGCCACGGCCAGCTGCGCGTCGGCGACCGCCTGCCCGGTGAACGCTCCCTGGCAGAGGAATACGGTATCTCTCGGGCCTCGGTGCGCGAAGCCCTGCGCGTCCTCTCCGCAGTGGGGCTCATTCGGTCGGGGGTGGGCTCAGGGCCCAAGGCCGGCGCTGTCGTGGTCTCGGAACCCTCGGACGCCCTCGGCTGGGCCCTGCGCATGCACATCGCCACCCGCACCCTGCCGGTAGCAGACATCGTGAGCACCCGCGTCCTACTCGAAGGCGAAGCCGCCGCCCGCGCCGCCGATGTAGCCCACCAGCCCGAACACGTCGCGTCCCTCGCCACAGCCCGGAGCTACCTCGAAGAAATGGACCACGCAGATATTAGCGACGACCGCTTCCACTTCTGCGATACCCGCTTCCACTACGAAATATCGTCGCTCGGCGGGAATATCGTGATGGACACCGTCATCGACTCCCTACACCTAGCAACCGTAGGCTACGTGCAAGAAGCCGTACCCTACCTCAACGACTGGGAGGCAACCAAACGGGAACTGCAAGACCAGCACCGGGCCATCTACGCGGCGGTTATTGCTGGAGATGCAGAACGTGCCCAGCGAACAGTCGCTGAGCACATTCGTTGGTTCTACGCCCTCTCAGAAATCGGAGCCGCCCACTACGAGTACCACCAGAAGGTACGCGATACGCAGGTCTAAGCCTCGAACTTCTGCCCGGTCAGACGCTCGTAGGCCTCAACATAGCGGGTACGGGTCTTCTCCACGACCTCGGCGGGAAGCTCGGGCACGGGGCCGGTACCGTCCCAGCCCGACTCCTCGCTCTTGAGCCAGTCACGCACGTACTGCTTATCAAAGGACGCCTGGGCGCGGCCGGGCTCGTAGTCGTTGGCATCCCAGAAACGCGATGAATCGGGGGTCAGTACCTCATCCCCCAGGGTGATTTCGCCACGGTAGGAGTCGGTACCGAACTCAATCTTGGTGTCGGCCAGAATGATGCTGCGCTCACGGGCAATCTTCTCAGCGGTCTCGTAGACGTAGAGGGCCAGTTCCTGCAGGCGGTCGGCGATAGCCTCTCCCACTTCAGCGTCGAGCTCCTCACGGGTGATGGGCTCGTCGTGCTCCCCCACCTCTGCCTTGCCGGTGGGTGTGAAGAGGGCAGGCTCCAGGCGGGAGCCGTCCACCAGACCGGCGGGCAGCTCAAACTCGTTGACCTTACCGGTCTTGCGATAAGAAGCCAGACCGGAGCCGGTCAGGTAGCCACGCACGATGCACTCAACCGGGAACATGTTCAGAGACTTACAGATCATGGCGCGGCCAGCCACCACCTCGGGCACGTCGGTAGACAGCACATGGTTGGGCACGCCCTTGAGCTGCTCAAACCACCAGAGGGACATCTGGGTCAGAATCTTGCCCTTATCGGGAATCTCGGTGGGAAGCACCTGATCGAAGGCGCTGATACGGTCGGTGGCAACCACCATCACGGAGCCGGCCCGCAGTTCGGCGTCGTCCTTCACGTTCAGGCCGGTGACGTCCTGGGTGTCCTCGTCGGGGATGTAGAGGTCACGGACCTTGCCAGAATACACGTGCTTCCAGCCGGGAATGTCTACGGGGGTATAGCTCATGCTCTTCTCCTGAGGGTGTGCAGGTGGGGTGTGGGGTAATGATAAAAGTGACTGCCCACTCGGGTGCGGTGGGCAGTCACAGGAGGTTAGTTCTGGGTGGGAATCTGAATACGATTCTCGGCGGCAGCGAGCGCAATGTCTGAACGGTACTGGGCGCCCTTCCAGGCAATGTCGCGCACGCCGGCGTAGGCAGCCTCGCGAGCTTCGATGAGGTTCTCGCCCAGGGCGACGACAGCCAGCACACGGCCACCGGCGGTGACGATCTCTTCACCGTCGAAGGCGGTGCCTGCGTGGTCAACGTGCACGTTCTCGCGCTGGTTGGCGGCCTCCAGGCCGGTGATAGCATCGCCCTTGCGGGGAGTGTCGGGGTAGTTCTCTGCTGCCATGACCACGTCAACGGCGGTGCGGGGGTCCCAGTCAAGAGCAAGGTCGGCGGGCAGTTCGCCCTTGGCCGCTGCCAGAAGGACGCCGCCGAGCGGGGTGCGCAGGCGGGCCAGAACAGCCTGGGTTTCGGGGTCGCCAAAACGGGCGTTGAATTCGATCACGCGGATGCCGCGGGAGGTAGCTGCCAGACCGCAGTAGAGCACGCCCACAAAGGGGGTACCGCGGCGGGCCATTTCATCAACGGTGGGCTGAGCTACGCGCTCAATGACATCTTCGACGAAACCTTCAGGTAGCCAGGGCAGGGGGGTGTAGGCACCCATACCACCGGTGTTGGGGCCCTCGTCGTTGTCGAAAATACGCTTGAAGTCCTGGGCCGGCGAGAGGGGCAGGCAAGTGCTGCCGTCTGAGATCACGAAGAGGGAGACTTCGGGGCCGTCCAGGTATTCTTCGATGACGACACTGCCGCCAGCTGCGAAGCAGGATTCAGCGTGGGCTAGGGCTGCATCGAAATCTTCGGTGACGACGACGCCCTTACCGGCAGCCAGGCCGTCGTCTTTCACGACGTAAGGGGCGCCGAAAGTAGCGAGAGCGGTTTCAGCTTCTTCGAGGTTGGTGGCGACCTTAGCCATAGCGGTGGGTACATTGGCGCTGGCCATGACTTCCTTGGCAAATGCCTTGGACCCTTCGAGCAGGGCAGCGGGCTTGGAAGGGCCGAAAACGGCGAACCCAGCATCGCGCAGGGTGTCCGAGACGCCTGCGACCAGGGGCGCTTCGGGGCCAATGACAACCAGATCAGCGGCCAGTTCGGTGGCTAGCGCAAGGGCCACCTCGGGGTTATTTGCATCGATAGCGTGCACGGGGACGTCCTGGGCGATACCCGCGTTGCCGGGGGCCGAGTGCACCTCGGTAACGGCTGGGTCTTTCAGGAGTGCTCGGATAATTGCGTGTTCACGACCGCCGGGGCCCAGTACCAAAACCTTCATTCTTTTAGGCTACCGGCAAGGTCACGATTTGATGAAGTTTTTACCGCAGTTTGAGCTGTTTTGCCGATAGATTTTTGCGGACGCCCGCCCCGGCTCATAAACCTTTCCGCATTTATTCTGATTTACCCGCAACTAGTTGCGGTGTTTTCAGAATAAATGCGGAGAAGTCTCGATAATCACCGTTCCAACTTCCGCACCCCACTATGCATGAGGCGCTGGATTACAACCTGCGACCTGTTCATGAGGTCGTCCCAGGTGGCTCGAACGACCGTCCAGCCCATAAGTTCAAGCGAACGCTGGCGCAGGGCATCCCTGCGTAGCTGCTCCTCTGTCGGGCGGTAGGCACCGTAGTACTTATGTAAGCCATCAACCTCTAACAGGAGCTTCAGAGTTTCCCAGGCAAAATCTGAACGGTGCACCCTGCCATCGTGCGCTCTTATCTCCAGCTGCTGACGAGGGCGTTCGAGTTTGGACTGCACGATCCTGAGCATTGCCAGCGATTCAAGCGGGGATTCAGTCAAAGCACTCATCGACTCAGCAATCAGGGAAAAGCTGCTCTTCCCGTAACCGCGAGCGCCCATAAGCTGGGCATGAACATCGCGATAACCTACATGGGCATGGTGCAGAAAATAGTCTGTAACTGCCAGGGCCTGAACTACAGGTAAGGTTCGAGCACAGTCGAGAATCGTGGTCAGCGGGTCTGTAACCGAAAAACCAGCTACCACACGAGCTAGCTCGCACACATCTGACCGAGAGCTATGGTATCTGACCTGGCTATGGTGTCGGTGGTTAGAACGGGGAAGAGACAGCTCAACCTTTGCGGGCAGCCCGAAGAGCGGAGCACCCCACATCAGCGCAGCAGATGCGTGGCTGAGTACCGCCTGCCGATGCGACATCGCGAGCGCTATCGTCACGGCGATACACCGCTCCTCGGGCGTGAACTGCCGGCCTTCTGCAGCTGAAACATAGACGCCCCGCGTCAGCCTGATGAGTTCTCCCCGCCGGTGCATGGCGCCGATGAGGTTTTTACTCAGCCCTTCAAAGTTGAGCTGCTGAGATGTTTTGACTTTTGAGGCAACCCGTTCAATTCTGTCGTGCATGGGACTACTGTTACAGAGCAGCGGTGAGCACTCAAGCACTATTTTCAAACCTGTGGAAAATTTCAGTTCACCCTTGTCAAGGCGTGTATCGAATCTGTGGAAAAATCTGCAACAGAAGGTCACAGTCGAAACCACTCAACTTCCACATCCCACCATCTCCCCGCACTTATTCTGATTTACCCGCAACTAGTTGCGGGTAAATCAGAATAAGTGCGGGGAGATGGTGGGATGTGGAAGTTGAGTGGTTTCGACTG
>DXCN01000007.1 GCA_019115985.1 Candidatus Rothia avicola
CCGGTGCTGGCGCCGGTGATTCGCACCGTCAAGAAGTACCACCCCGATGAAGACCTTGAGGTGCTACAGCGGGCCTTCCAGGTCGCTAACCACTACCACCGGGGGCAGAAGCGCAAGAGTGGGGACCCCTACATCACCCACCCGGTAGCCGTGACGACCATTCTGGCTGAGATAGGTGCTACCGGCCCCGTGCTGGTTGCGGGTCTGCTACACGATACGGTCGAAGATACCGAGTACACCCAGGAGCAGCTCACCGCTGATTTCGGTACCGAGGTTGCCTACCTGGTAGATGGTGTGACCAAGCTCGATAAGGTCAGCTACGGCGATAACGCCCCCATTGAGACAATTCGCAAGCTGGTTATCTCAATGTCGCAGGACGTGCGTGTGCTGCTCATCAAGCTGGCTGACCGTCTGCACAATGCCCGCACCTGGCGGTTTGTATCCGGTGCGTCCGCAGCGCGTAAGGCCGAAGAGACCCTGCAGATTTATGCCCCGCTGGCTCACCGCCTGGGTTTGAACACCATCAAGTGGGAGCTGGAAGACCTCTCTTTTGCCGCTATGAGCCCCGATATCTACGCCGAGATAGTGCGGATGGTGGGCGAACGTACCCCCAAGCTTGAAAAGTATCTGGCTGAGGCCCGCGTAACAATTGAGGATCGCCTGGCCCAGGTAGGTATTGAGGCCACTGTAACGGGCCGTCCCAAGCACTATTACTCGATTCATCAAAAGATGAAGACCAAGGGTAAGAGCTTCGACGATATCAACGATATTCTGGCCGTGCGCATCATGGTGGAGGAAGAAGCAGACTGCTACACCGCCCTGGGGCACGTGATGTCGCTGTGGATGGCGGTTCCTGGGCGCTTCAAGGACTACATCAAGCAGCCTAAGCACAACCACTACCAGTCACTGCACATGACGGTGCACGGGCCCGGCGGCCTACCCCTGGAAATCCAGATCCGCACCTACAAGATGCATGAAGAGGCTGAGTACGGTGTGGCTGCCCACTGGCGGTACAAGGCTGCCTCCCGCGGCGAGAAGGTCGATTTTTCCCCCAAGGAACCCGGTACCCACACCGCTGCCTTCAACATCGGTATCTTGCAGTCGATTTCTGAGATTTCGAACTCTAACCCCGAGTCGGAGCAGTTCTACCAGCAGCTCTCTGAGCGACTTGAGACTGACGAGATTGTGGTGCTGACCCCGCAGGGCAAGCCCATTAGCCTACCGGTAGGCTCAACCCCCGTCGACTTTGCCTACGCGATCCACACCGAGGTGGGGGACCGCACTATCGGCGCTAAGGTCAACGGCAAGCTGGTTCCCCTGCATACCGAGCTCGAAACCGCCTCAACGGTTGAGATTCAGACAACCAAGGACGAGAACCACGCCCCGAGTGAGGACTGGCTTAAGTTCGTGCGCACCAGCAAGGCGCGCACCAAGATTCGCCAGCACTACGCCAAGGGCCGCCGTATCGAGGCCATGAACCGGGGCAAGGAGCGCGTGGTTAAGGCTATGCGCCAGCACGAGCTGCCCCTGACCAAGATGATGACCCCTGAGCTCATGCTGCAGGTAGCCCAGGACCTTCACAAGCACGACGTTGCTACTCTCTACCACGCTGTGGGCGAGAACGAGGTGGAGACCCAGGCCGTCATTACCTCCCTAGTGAACCTCTACTACGGCGAGGACGATGTCGATCAGACCGTTGAAATCGATAGCTTCGATGCCTCCCTGGTGTCTAACCGCCGCACGGTGGGCGATGACAACGGCGTTGTGGTACCCGGCGCTGAGGGTATCTTGACCAAGATAGCCCGCTGCTGCACCCCCGTACCGCCCGACGAAATCGTTGGTATCGTCACCCGCTTGCAGGGCATTTCGGTGCACCGTACCGACTGCCCCAACGTGCTAAGCCAGGCCGATGATCCCCGCCAGACCGCGGTGGAATGGGCTGCCCACGGTAACTCCGTCTACCGGGTTTCGATCCAGGTGGAGGGTATCGACCGTAAAGCCCTGCTTTCAGACACCATCCGGGTTATTTCTGAGGCCGGTTGCAATATCGTGGACGCCAAGGTGCACACCAGCGACGAACGTTTTGTGGTCAATCGATACACCGTAGAGCTCTCTGACCGCTTCATGATGGAGCACCTGCTGAACCAGATCCGCAACGTCCCCGGTATCTATAATGCCTACCGCCTGACCGGCTCGCGTCCGCTCATGAACCAGCAGAGCTAGACTCCGGCTATCTCTGTCGCCTCAAACTGGTGGGCCAGGTGCTGTGCTCTGAGCAGGGCTGTAGCTTTAAGGCTCATCTGCTCCCGGGCACTTTGGAGTAGAAGCTCAGGAGTAACACTGTTCTGGCTATCGCGCAGGATGTCTTTGATGATAGCCAGCTCGCCCTCATCGACCGAGTGGGTAATGATATCCAGGGCGGTTTTCAGCGGTGTGGTGAGGCGGACCGGCCCGATAGTCATGGTGTCGTAGGGGCGAAGCTGGGCCTGATGGGTGGCAAAGTCTGCCCGGTAGGAGCGGGGGAGGTTACACCGGTTATCGCGGTCGTAGTCTACATGCAGTCGCCCCTCGGGCAGCTCGGGCAAGTAGCCCAACACCCAGGCTGCGGTGGTTCTAGAGTAGCGAATCCGGTGGTGGTAGCCTGCCGGGGTGAGCAAGCCCAGGCTGGCTGCCCGCATGAGCGGGGTGGGCTCGTCCTCCGGCTCCCGGTAGATACCGTGGTGAAAATGCACCAGCTCGCGTTCCTTGAGGAAGGCCCGCCACTGGGCTGCGGGAAGCCCCGTGGTTTGCTGGCTATACAGGCGGACGAGGGCCGGTAGCTCCCGCGGTTCATGCTGCTTGTGCTCTGCTCGGGTGGACTGGAAAGAACTGCTGTCGCGGGCGATAACCTGCAAAGAGTTGTGGGGGCTGGGCCCTCCCGGGGCCAGGGGGAAGGGGAGCTCTGAGAGAGCACCGAGTGAGTTGAGATGTTCCATACCTACGTTTTAGCACATCAACACAAGGTACACTATAAAAAGTTGTCAGGCTGTGGATAACTTTCCCGCCTAAAATTACTTATCCACAAAAATCCCCCGTCTACCGGCCGGTAGGCGGGGGATTCTGCGTCACAAAGACGTCACAGACAAATCTGTGGCTTAGGCGCCAAACTCAGCAGAAGAAGCCTTGAGGGTCTCAAGCCACTGCTTGCGGGCGTCCAGAGCTTCCTGGGCCTTCTTGATCTTCTGGGCGTTGCCGCTGGCCTCAGCCTTGGCCAGGTCTGCTTCAAGACCGGCGATGGCGTCCTCCAGCTGGGTCAGCATGGAGTTAGCGCGAGCCTGCTTAGCCGGGTCGGTCTTCTGCCACTTGGCGTTCTCGGCGCGGTGGATTTCGTCCTGAACCTTACGCAGCTCCTGCTCAACGCGGCGCACCGAGTTGCGGGGCACACGTCCGATAGCTTCCCAGCGGTCCAGAATACCCTCAAGGGTCTTCTTAGCCGCAGCGATGTCGGTAACGGGCAGAATGCCGCGGGCCTCTTCCAGCAGGGCTTCCTTAGCCTTCAGGTTCGCCTCAAATTCCTTATCCAGCTCAGCGTTCACCGCGGTGCGGGCGTCGAAGAAGACGTCCTGGGCTGCACGGAAGCGGGCCCACAGGGCGTCATCTTCCTTGCGGGTGCCGCGGGGGGCTGCCTTCCACTGGTCCATCAGATCGCGGTACTTAGCGGCGGTAGCGGCCCAGTCGGTGGAGTTCTGCAGAGCCTCAGCCTCAGCGATGAGGGCTTCCTTCACGCGCTTAGCCTTGGCATTAGCCTCATCGAGCTGGGAGAAGTGGGCCCGTCGGCGGCGGTCAAAGCTGGTGCGGGCAGCGCGGAAACGCTTCCACAGCTCGTCCTCGATGCTCTTAGCCAGGTGGTGTTCCTTCTGGGTCTTCTTCCACTCTTCGAAAAGCTCGTTCATGCGGGCGTGG
>DXCN01000041.1 GCA_019115985.1 Candidatus Rothia avicola
GTGTAGCAACGGTTCTTCCGGTGTGGCTTGAGGTTATTTGTAGTGATTTAACCCTCTTATTTTTGTCACCTGGTGGGGCCGTTGTCTAGTTGGTGGGGGTGGGTGTGTGGACCCCCTTATGAATAACCCTCGTCATAGGCATTCCCGCATTCTCATTTCAGAAATGCCTTCAGGGCCAAACGCCATCGCACAACTGCATTGTTATACCAACAGACCCCCATGGAAGACCAATACCCAAAATAACAACAAACCCTGACTTTTACGAGAGGCATTTTGGAAAATCCGCATGCCTAATGATCCCTTTTCGCTCGTTTGCACAACCCCACAATAACTCAAGCGAGGCGGAAATATATTTACTGGAATCTCTCAATAAAATTAATTTAATAGATGCATCTACGAACGTTAGGCAGATAATCCATGCACTATCATCAAACAGCAACTACTTGAAAATAAATTCACAACTTGGGACAAAATTAGAAATAGAACTTGGAGATAATCTTCAAATAGTTCGCCCAAAAACCAGTCCATCTATAAAACCTGGCGAGTGGGTAAGTATCGCACAATATTTGGAAGTCGGAATAATTCCACTTGCCCAGAAAAACTCATTTAGGGTAGATGGAGAACTGCACGCCAATGGTTTTGCCATTGCCCACCACATCATAAAAGCAAACCTGGCCTTACCTGAAGCGTTAACAGCATGGAATAAACTGTCTAACAGGAAAAATGGTTACATAGTTTCTATAGAAAATAATCAGTGCACTTCCATAAAGACATCCATCGGAGAAGAAATAAAAGAAGAAATTCTCGTACATACAGACGCATCTTCCCGAGGAAAATTTTTAGAGTTAGCTTTTTCAACAATCAACATGACAGACACCCCAAACTGGGGAATAAATTCACAAATCAATGAAGCCTGGGGAGGGATTCATATTGCTTTTGGAGCAGGGGTAACAGGTGCTCATATCGATTTTATTGATACCGTAGCTGAGACATCATGGCAGCAGACCGAAAGATAACGCCGCAGAAAGCTGTGCGTGCGCTTATCGCAGGCCGCTTACTCACCAGCTTCGGCGAAGGTTTGGCAGGGTTTGCTGTCACCGTTATCGCTATCCAAAATCTCGGTGGGATTAACTCTGGAGTAGCCGTAGCCATTGCGTTTGCCACCGGAGCGCTTATAGGCAACATCGTTGGGTCACTTGCCGACTTCTATCCACCGCCTCGAATTATTACCCTCTCTGCATTTACAGCCACAGCAATATCGCTTACCTTAACTATTAGCTCTCTCACTAATACTCTCACTCTCCCTATAGTAGTCATCATCAGTTTCATCATTACAACCTGCTCTTCAGCCCTCTCACGTGCAGACACTACGGCCTTCGTCCACATGTTAAACCCTGAAGATCTTCCTCAAACTTTTGGGTTTATTGCTGCAAGAACACAAGTAGCTGCTGCTATAGCTGGTATCTTTGCGGGAATCACGCTCAATGCCTGGCAATCTCTTCCCTTCATAATCAGTACTACCAGCTGGATTATCCTCATTGGGTTTACTATTGTTTTTGGTCGCGCCTACATAGCTGCTAACTGCCGCCCGCAAGAAGTACCTGATTTCGGCTTTTTTACTCTTTTTGCAGGTTTCGCTTTTGCAATCAAAACTAGGCCTATTGCAGCCGTAATTATTATCAGCGCTACCGCTAATCTTTTCTTAGAAGGTGCGGGAGCAATTATAGAAATAGACCTCATAGCATCCGGTGTGAGTATTGTTCTCGTTGGAATGCTAGGAACTTTCACCAGTCTAGCTACACTGGTTGGTAGCCTATTCAGCGGGACTATCAGCGCACGTTTTACGCCACGACTTCTCTTCATTATGGTGTTTATGCTACTGAGCTCAGCTATGCTATTTTGTGCGTTCTCCCAAAACTACTGGATTACAGTAACTAGCCTTTCATGCGCTGTCATTCTCATACCTTCACTGGGCGTAAGTACCGCTGTAGCACTTGCTCAGTTGGCTCCCGATACAATGCAAGCCCGTGTATCAGGCGCTAGCGCGATAGTTTCGATCATTACATCAGCAATTTCTCCGGGACTATATGGGTTCTCCTACGCCCGGTTTTCCCGATTTGTCACACTGTTCGCAACAGCCTGCGCCTTAGGTGCTTTAGCAGTTATTGCCCGTTACACCATTCCCCAGAAACTTCATCAGCAAAACCTCTAACGAATCCACACCCCGCGGCGGGCGCGCAGACCCAGGGTGAGAGCGCGGGCTCCCATGTACCACAGGGCGTAGGAGCACCACAGCAGCAGGTAGGCCAGGGTGGGGCCATCGAACAGCCCACCCCAGCCCCAGGAGGTGCCCCCGGCAAGCGGGGCGGGAACGTCCGCACCGGCACCAAACCAGACATACAGCCCGGCCAATACCGGCAGGTAGGCCACCAGGGTGAAGAGCCCAGCCAGGCCCAGGTAGTGCACATCCTGGGCACCGATCAGCACGCCGTCCAGAATAAAAACGTAGGCGGCCAGAGGCTGGCCCACCGCCAGCACCAGCAGCGACAGGGCAAAGAGGCGCTGCACCTCGGGGTCAGAAGTAAATACCCAGGCCAGGCCAAACCCGACCGCAGGGCAGACCAGGGCCGTGACCAATCCAAAGGCCAGGCTCCACCGCACCAGGCGGTTTTTGAGCTGAACCACCGCTCCCTGCCCCTGCCGGGTGGAAAGATCCTGCGCGCCCATCTCCTTGCCCAGCAGGGCCTGGGCGGCAATGGCCAGGGCGTCCAGGGCAAAAGCTAGCAGGTTAAAGAAGGCCATAGTCAGCTGGTAGGCGGCCAGGTTTTTCTCCCCCTGGCTGGTCACCACAAAGACCGTAGCCAGCAGCGCAATCCGCAGGCAGGCCGCCCGCACCATCAGCCAGGCCCCCACCCGAAAGACAGCGGCTAGTCCGGCGCGGTCGGGCAGCCAGCCGGGTGTCCGCGCCGATAAGCCGGAAGAGCTGGTAGCCGAGCCGGGCGTCCGCGTCCGCGCGACCACCGCGTAGGTCAGCACCAGGGCCATGCCCCACTGCACCACCACCGTCGCCACCGCCGAGCCAGCCACACCCCAGCCTGCCGGGTAAACCAGGGCCCAGCTCAGCGGCACGTTGAGGGCAGCGCCGGTGGTAGCAACGTAGAGGGGGGTTTTGGTGTCCTGAAAACCGCGCAGGGCACCGGTTGCCGCCAGCACCAGAAGCATGCCGGGCAGGCCCGCCAGAGAGGGCAGCAGATAGGCGGTGGCGGGGGCGAGGACGTCCCCGCCCGCCCCCAGCGCACGCAGCAGGGGGTCGGCGGTCAGCGCTAACAGCACCGCGAAGAAAAGACCCAAGCCAGCAGCCACCCACAGGCCGTTGCGGGCGGCAGCAAAAGCGCTGGGGGTGTCGCCTGCCCCCACGGCCCGGGCCACCGCCGGGGTGGTGGAGTAGGCCAGAAAGACCATGAAGCCCACCAGGGTCTGCACCACGGTTGAACCCAGCGTCAGACCAGCCAGCGGGGCACTGCCCAGGTGGCCCACGATGGCAGAATCGGCCAGTGCCAGCAGGGGCTCAGCGATGAGGGCACCAAAAGCGGGCACCGCCAGGGCAAGAATCTGGCGGTTGAGCGAAGGCTGCCGGGGCGAAGAAGACGGTGTGGAAGGCATACAACCACCCTACCGGCGTCCGTATGGGTAAACGAAACCTTCATCTGCGTGTGCAAAGAATGCGCACGTGGGCTGCTAGGGCCGGGTCATGATGTAGGTTTTACGGCCCGCAAACTCGTCAGAGCGGGCGATAGTGAAGCCTTCTTTTTCATAGAAACGAATCGCGCGGGCGTTGGTGGAGAGCACCTCAAGTTCAGCAGGGCCGGGGTTGAGCACCTCGCCCAGCAGGGCCTGGGCAACTCCCGTGCCGAAGGCCTCGGGCAGCAGGTAGAGCATTTCAAGTTTCTGCACTTCGTACGGCATCTGGGAGGCGAAGGCCAGACCCAGGAGTTTGCCCGCGGCGTCCTTTTCTACCGCCACCAGGGCTCGGCGGTGCTGACCCAGTTGCTGCTGAATATCTTCACCGGTGCCGCCGGTGGAATCTAGCCACTCTGCAAATCCGGTGGCGCGGGTGTCCAGCTGCTCTTCCTGCTTAGCGAACATTTCGGGGGTAAATGTGCCGGCGTAGACGTGACGCCAGGACGTCATGCGCAGCTCTTCCCACGCTCTGGCCTCTGCAGGCACAGGTGGGCGGATCTCAAAATTCATTATTCTCCTCGAGCCCTGCCGCTGCGAGCGAGTGGGGGAAGGCAAGGCGTAGAGTCATGATACCGCACCGACCCGCAAAATCTTCAGGTTTTAAATAGACAGGTGATAGATATAGTCGTGGGCGACTTCGGTGGCGGTGAGCTGGAAGGTGCGCTCACCCACCCGGGTGAATCCCATCTTTTCGTAGAAAGCCTGGGCGCGGTGGTTGAGCTGATGGGTGCCAAGGTACAGGCCGTCTTTACCGTCGGCGCGGGCGGCGGCGATAGCGGCGTCCATGAGTTCCCTAGCCAGGCCGGTACCGCGGGTTTCGGCGGCGAGGTAGAACTTGCTCAGGTAGGCGGCGTTGCCGGGAATCTCAGCAGGCTGGGGTGCCTCGTGGTCGATGCCGGAGTAGGCGATGATATCGCCCGCTTCGTTGACGGCCAGGGTGAAGCTGTAGGCACCGGTTTCGATGTAGCGGGTGAAGGACGCCTCATCTAGGTTTTCGCTCACAAAGGCCGTAACGAACTCGCGCGGAACCACGGACGGGGCGGCATCGGGGAAGTGGGCGCTGGCAAAAGCTGAGAGGGCAGGCACATCGGCAAGGACGGCCGGGCGCAGGGTGTGGGGCATAGCTATTCTTTCTCGTAGCCGCGGAGTTTATTGAGGGCGCGGCGTTCATTTTTGGTGGGGCGGCCTGCGCCCCGGTCGCGGCGGGGTAGGGCGCCGCTGGTGAGGTAGGCGGGTTTGGGGGCTGAGATATCCTCGTAGCAGGTGATGGCTACGGGGGCACCGACGCGCTTGGAGATGGTTTTGCGTACGATGAGTACGCGCTCCCAGCCGGGGTAACGCACGGTGACGGTATCGCCGGGTTTGATTTTTTGGGAGGGCTTGGCGTGCTCGCTGTTGATGCGCACGTGCCCGGCTTTGACCTCTGTGGACGCCAGTGAGCGGGTTTTGAAGACGCGCACGGCCCAGAGCCAGGCGTCGATACGCACAGGTGGCTGTGGCTCTGCGGGGGCTGAGTCTGCGGGTGAAGTCATGTATCTAGGCTACCCAATGAGCAGGCGAAGCCCTGACCCCGCGCGAGCGTGCGTCATATCGCCGAGAGTGCGCACGGCTGCTGCACGCTCAGCGATATGATGCACGCTCGCTGCCCCATGGGGCCCGCGCTGCCGTACACTTATGCCCATGACTAGCCCTACCGCACCCGCTATTCCTGCCGATTCCTGCTCCCTGCCGGTTGATGAGAACCTGCCGGGCACCGCTGCCCGCGAGACGCTCTGGGTCCTGCTGGAGCACCCCGGCGGCTGGGGCCGCGATATTCTCGATGGAACCGTCTTTGGGGCAGAACTCTCAGCCGCCCTTAAAGAGAAAATGGCACAGGCGGGTGCCCGCCTGCTGTTGATTCGACAGCCCGGTCGTGAGGGGCAGAAGGTTAAGGACGTCGGCGCCCGCCGCCGCGCCTTCCTTGCGGCTACCGGGGGTAGGGATTTTTCACCCGCCCGGCTCTACTCTTTTGAGGTAACAGGCGCGGAGGATCTGCTCTCCTTCCCCCTCGAAACCCCCGAAAATATACCCGGTGCGGTTGTTTCACGTGAAGCACTGACCCTTATCTGCACCCACTCCAAGCGCGACCGCTGCTGTGCGGTACGCGGCCGACCCATTGCGTCCTTTGTATCCGAACAACTCGCGGACGGCAGCGTCTGGGAGTGCTCCCACACCGGCGGGCACCGCTTCGCCCCGGTCGCTATCAGCCTGCCCACCGGCTACATCTACGGGCGTCAGGCCTTCGAACAGGCCCTGACCTTAGCTCAGGGTGCCCAGCAGGGCCGGGTAGAACTCGCCGGGCTGCGCGGGCGCTCCTCCCACTCCCCCATCGAGCAGGTAGCCGAGGTAGCCGTCCGAACCCTCCTCGCGGACGCCGGTGAGCGCCCCGGCCCCAACGACCTAAGCCCCGGTGAAATGACCGCCACCGAAGCCGACCTGCACGCCGCCCACATCGCCCACCGCGACGGCCGTTTCTGGGTCGTGACCGCCCGTCGCACCGAGCTAGAGCCGCGACCGGCGTCCTGCGGTAAGGACGCCGGCCCCGCCTTCAGCTGGGAGGTCGTCAGCCTGCACCCCGGCACGGCAGCCTAACTTTTACCCAACCCCGGGAAGCACAGAGGCGGGCCAGCTCATGCAGACCCGCCTGGTGGCGTCCGCCCCGGTTCAAAAAATCAGGGGCCGATCTCGACGTTTTAGACCACGCCGGTTGCACCCAGCAGGGAGCCCACGCCGAAGGTGACGGCCAGGGCCAGGGCGCCACCGACGACGACGCGCAGGGCAGCCTTGCCGTAGTGCGGGGAGCCGCCCCACTTGGCGCCCAGAGTACCGGTGATAGCCAGGGCAATTAGCACACCGGCGAAGGTCACCGGAATACGGATAGCCTCGGGGAAGAGCAGAATCAGCAGGGTCGGGAGCAGGGCACCCACCAGGAAGGAACCGGCCGAAGCGAAGGCAGCAGACCAGGGCGAGGGGATGTCCTCATCGTCGATACCCAACTCAAAGTGCAGGTGGGTCTTGAGGGCGTTCTTCTCGGTCATCTCGATAGCCGCCTTGCGGGCAGTTTCGGGTGAAATGCCGTGCTCTTCAAGGGTCTCGGTCAGCTCGTCGAGCTCGTACTCGGGCATGTCACGCAGCTCAGCCTTTTCCTTGGCGATTAGGGCTTCCTGGCTATCCACCTGGGACGAGACCGACACGTACTCGCCCAGAGCCATTGAAATCGCGCCACCAACCACAGCGGCGGCAGCAGCCACACCGATAGCCGAAGCGCTAGCGGTAGCACCGGCAACGCCCACTACAGTGGCAGCTACAGAAACGATGCCGTCGTTAGCGCCCAGAACGGCTGCGCGCAGGCGGTTAAGTTTTTCATGGTAGGCACCGCCCATGTCGTGGGCTTCACCGGTGTGGGAGTGAGGGGCGGCAGCTGCGGGGGCTGCTTCGTTCGGTTGGTTTGTCATAGGTCTAAGCGTAGAGAGTCCCCCAGCTTTCTTCCAGCAAGTCTAGAGTGAGCTTGCCTGCTCCCCCGCTTAACCGCCGGGTGAGGCCAGGCTGGGCTACCTAGAGGCGGTCGATAAACTCGCCGATAGCCCGGTAGGTGGCGGTGCGGGCGGGTTCGGGTGAGAGGACGAGGTCGTGGGTTCCGCCGTCGATCACCCGGCTGGTGACGTCCTTACCCAGCCCCAGACCCCAGCGGCGGATTCCCTGCACGTTGAGCACAGCGTCGAAGTCGTGGCGGCCGGTGGGGTTTGTGAGTTTGCCGGAGCGGGCCGAGGTTAGCAGCAGCACGGGGGCCTGGATATCGAGACCGCCTTGTAGCTGCCGGTGGGCCCGGCGCACAGCCGCCAGCCAACCCGCGTAGATGGGTGGGAAGTTGAGGGTTTTCCAGTCGGTGTTGAACTGCCAGGTGCCCGCGTGCTCAGCATGCAGGGAGCGGGCGTAGGCGTCCTGCTGCTCCTTCTGCACGATGGCGCGCGGTTTGAAGCGCGCGAGCGCCGCCACCGACCCGGTCATGAGGGCGCGCTCAAGCGGGTTGTTGAAGTGGTCGAGCCAGGGGGAGTTGAGGACGACGGCAGCCAGCTCGGACGGGGCGGTTCGGCTGGCCCAGAGGGAGGCGATCAGCCCGCCGGTGGAGTGGGCCATAAGAATAACCTGCTGGTGCCCGTCGCGGCCGGTAATGAGCTGCCAGGCAGCGGTGAGATCTTCGAAGTAGTCGTCGAGATTTTCGGTGTAGAAGGGGGTCTGCCCCGGCAGCAGGGAGCGCCCGTATTTGCGCAGGTCAAGGGCATAGAAGTCGTGGCCGCGGGCTGCCCACCAGTCGCCGAGGTCCTTCTGGAAGAAGTAGTCCACAAAGCCGTGCAGGTAGAGCACGGCAGGCGGTGCTGCCCCGCCCTGCCCCTGTGCGGACGCCGGCAGCTGGGGAGCTGCGTCCGCCCCGCCGACATCTGCAGGGCGGTGGACCAGAGTGGCAAGGAGAGGGCCTTCGGAGTCATGGCCCAGGTCGATGGTTTGAGCAGTGTAGGGGGCACCGAGGATGTCTGGCTCTGTCATGGCTTCCAGTCTACGCCTCGCACGATGAGTATTTATCTGGCGCGTCTGCCCTGCCAGCCCCTATCATAGAGAGGAAAACCCGTGATGCCCGCAACACCCCGCGCGCATTCTCACCAGTAAGGACACCACCCATGACCTACACCGTCAGCGACTACCTGCTTGACCGCCTTGTTTCCCTGGGCGCAACCGATATTTTCGGTGTGCCCGGCGACTTTAACCTGCAGTTCCTCGACCATGTGATTGCGCACGAGCAGCTGACCTGGGTGGGTAACGCGAATGAGCTCAACGCCGGGTACGCGGCGGACGGCTACGCCCGCGTGGGCGGTATCGGCGCCCTGGTGACCACTTACGGTGTGGGTGAGCTTTCCAGCATTAACGCAACAGCCGGTTCCTATGCCGAGCATGTGCCCGTCCTGCACATTGTAGGCGCCCCCTCCAAGGACGCCCAGGCCTCCCACCTGACCATGCACCACACCCTGGGCGATGGCGACTTCAGCCACTTTATTCGCATGGCCTCTGAGGTATCCTGCGCGGTAGCTAACCTTGAGCACGCCACCGCTACCGCGGAGATTGACCGTGTGCTGCGCGAGATGATGATTCAGAAGCGCCCCGGCTATATTCTGCTAGCAACCGACGTGGCCCGGGTTGAGGTGGCCCCGCCCACCGGCCCGCTGGAGGTCCCCAAGGCTCTCTCGTCCCCCGGTGCCGTTGAGGCCTTCCGCACTGACCTGGCTGAAGTGCTGGCGGGCAAGCAGACCACGGTGCTTGCTGATCTTTTGGTTCACCGTATGGGTGCGCAGGCTAACCTGACCGAGCTGTTGGCGGCAACCGGCCTGCCCTACGCTACCCTGATGTGGGGCAAGACCCTGGTGGACGAGTCCAAGCCGGCTTTTGCTGGTATTTATGCCGGGGTGGTATCCTCGGCCCGCACCAAGGACGCCGTGGAGCAGGCAGAAGCCCTAATTTGTGCGGGTGTGACCTTCACCGACACCACCACCGCCGGCTTCTCCCAGAATCTTCCCGAGAACACCGTCTTTTTGGGGGCCCAGACCGCCAAGATTGGCCGTAAGACCTACGCCCCGCTCACCCTCGATGCTGCCCTTGACCTGGTGCGCGAGGTCGCCCTTGAGGTGGGCGCAGCCCCCAAGGAGCTGCTGCCCTGGGAGGAAGAAACCCACGAAGACATCGACATGGACGCGCCGCTGACCCAGGACGTCCTCTGGTCCCTGCTCTCCCGCGAGCTGTCCCCGGGCAACATTGTGGTGGCTGATCAGGGCACCTCCTTCTTCGGCATGGCCTCCCGCCGCTTCCCCGAGAATTCCATGTTTATCGGCCAGCCCCTGTGGGGTTCTATCGGCTATACCCTGCCGGCCATGCTGGGGGCTTCCGTTGCAGACCGGGGTGCGCGCGGCGTCCTGCTCATTGGCGACGGCTCAGCCCAGCTGACCTTCCAGGAAATCGGCACCATGCTGGAGCAGAAGACCAACCCGGTGGTGGTGCTGATCAACAATGACGGCTACACGGTGGAGCGTGCCATTCACGGCCCCACCCAGCCCTACAACGATATTCGCCGCTATAACTGGCAGCTGATCCCGGCGGCCCTGGGCGCGACCGAGGACGATGTGCTCATGCTGCGCGTGACTACCGCCGCTGAGCTGCTGGAGGCGACCGCCCTGACCCAGGCCACGCGCGACAAGCTGGTTTTCCTGGAGGTCATGATGGATAAGGACGACGTGCCCGCCCTGCTGGCCGACGTGGCGGCGGCGCTGACGCGGGCCAACTCCTAAGGGAATTTTGGTAGCGTAGAAAAGGGAAAATTGGTAGTGTAGAAAACGGAAAAATGGTGGCGTAGAAAAGAGAATTTTAGAATGATTCCCTTGTCAGACAATAGTTCAAACTACCTTTATCGAACGCTCGATCAAGAGCTTGATATGCTGATGCCCTACGCTCCTGCCATCGCCATTGACGGCCCCAAAGGCGTGGGTAAAACGGACACAGCCAGCCGTCACGCCGATACCGTTTACTACCTTGATCAGGTAGAACAGCAGAACATTATTCAGGCAGACCCGCATCTCACCACAGCTCCCGCCGGCTCTCTGCTTTTTGACGAATGGCAGTATGTACCGGAGGTCTGGAACACCGTGCGTCGCCAGGTTGATGCGGGCGCCCCTGCTGGGCGTTTTCTCCTCACGGGTAGCGCTTCACCGGTTGCTGGTGTTGATACCCATAGCGGGGCTGGGCGAATACTCAGCTTACGGATGCGTCCTCTTGCCTACTACGAACGGTACCGCCCGGTGAGCCCAGTGAGCCTTTCTGAACTTTTGCTCGGTGATATGGACCCCATCGCGGGGCAGACCTCGCAGGCAACTCTGGCGGACTATTTTGAGGCGATTGTCGAAAGCGGTTTTCCCGGCATTTTTCAGGCGGCGCCGCAGCTTCGCAGGCGGCTGCTTGATGCCTATGTACAGCGCGTCATTGACAAAGACCTACCGGAGTCTGGCTATGCGGTTAGGCACCCTGAGACTTTCCGACGCTGGTTGACAGCCTATGCTGCTGCAAGTTCTACCACCACAAGTTATTCGCGCATTCTTGATGCGACAACAGCTGGTGACGGCCACCAGCCAGCCAAGACAACAACGGCCGCCTACCGGGATTTTTTGACAAAAATGTGGTTACTTGACCCGGTGCCTGGGTGGGTTCCTGTGAACAATGAGTTCACTAAGCTCGCGGTTTCTCCTAAGCACCAGCTGGCTGACCCTGCTTTGGCAGCGCGACTTTTGGGCTTGGGGGCCAGAGGGTTGGGCACAGCGCAGGGCGCGCATATGGCTGGGCCGCTTTTTGAATCCCTGGTAACGCTGAGTGTGCGCACGGCCGCCCAGGCCGCTGAGGGCACGGTGAGCCATTTGCGCACGCCCAAGGGTGACCGTGAGGTTGATTTGATTGTGCAGGGCCCGGAGGGGCAGGTTATGGGTATTGAAGTGAAGCTGACCGCCAGCGTGACGGATGCGGACGTGCGCCACCTACTGTGGCTGCGCGAGCAGGCTGGCGAGGCGGTGACAAACTTGGTGGTAGTTACCACGGGGTCAACGGCCTACCGTCGCACGGATGGGGTAGCTGTAGTTCCCCTAGCCCTGCTAGCAGAATAGGTAAACCCTACTGCTCTACCTCATCAGTTCCACAACACTACTGATGGCCATGTAAACCGCGACGAGGTAGAGAAAACCGGCAAAGCCCACTTGCAGGGTGCGGGTGAGCATGCGCTGCCCCAGCCAGGTTCCGAGTAGGGTCCCGGCAACCACTGCAAGTAACAGGGGCGCGAGCGCTCCCCAGTCTAAGGACGCCAGCGCCCCGGCCCCCAGGGCCAGGGCGAGGGTGCTGTTGATGAGGATGACCAGCAGGGAGGTTCCTACTGCAACCCCCATGCTGAGCCCCAGGATGAGGGTGAGGGCCGGTACGATGGCAAAACCTCCGCCGACCCCGAAGAAGCCGGTGAGGAAGCCTACGCCGGTGGCTGCCCCTACCAGGCGCAGCCCCTGCCGGGGGCTGGCGAAGAGAGCGGCGGCGTCCTGCCCGTTCTTCTGCCTGCCGCCCCTCCCGGGTGCAGAAGCCCGGCGGGTCTTGCCTACCATGAGGCTGGCGACCACCAGCAAAAGCAGGGAGAAGGCTAGCAAAAGCAGGGTGCCGTCAAGCCCTGCGGCCAGAAGGCGGCCGATGTAGGCCCCAGCCATGCCGAAGGCACCGAAGACGGCACCACGCCGCCAATCCAGGGTGCGGGCATGGGTGGCTACGCCGGTGATGGCGCCGATACCCACAATGACCAGGGAGGCCAGGGTGGCCTGGGTCGGGGCGAAGCCAAAGCCGTAGACCAGCAGGGGAATAGCCAAAATAGCGCCGCCCCCACCTAGGGCACCCATGAGTAGGCCCACAGCCAGGCCGCCTGATAGGGCTAGCAACACGGCATCCCGCTCCCTCCTATCCTCAGACGGCTAGTTCTTACCCGCCTGCGCTGCCTGCACCTGCGCCGCCTTCTTGCGGGCCAGGGGCCACAGGGCCAGCATGGCTACAGTGACGATGAGCGAGGTGTAGACCTGGGTGCGGCCCGACTCGCTGCCCAGCATCACGATCAGCACAAAGAGAATACCCACAATCAGCACGATGTTGAGCCAGGGGAAGAGCCACATCTTGAGCTTGAGCCCGGCAACTTCTTCGGGGGTCATCTTGCGGCGCATGTTCCACTGGGTCAGGGCGATAAACACGTAGACGAAGAGGGCGACCAGGCCCGCCGAGTTCATGATGAACTCGAAGATACCCGAGTTGGGGGCGGTAAAGTTCACGATGGAGGCAAGGACGCCGCCGATAGTGGATGCCAGTAGGGCGTAGACGGGCACGCCGCGGCGGGACTTCTTAGCGAGCAGGTCGGGGCCGAAGCCCTGCTGGGAGAGGGCTGCTGCCATGCGGGAGGCAGAGTACAGGCCGGAGTTCAGCACCGAGATAACGGCGGTGAAGATAACCAGCTGCATAATGACCGAGGCCCCGGGCACGCCCAGGCGCTCGAAGACCAGGGTGAAGGGGGCGACAGACACGTTGGTGGGTTCGGGTAGTTCGTCCCAGGGAATCACCATGCAGATTACAGCGATAGCGCCGACGAAGAAGAGCAGGATGCGCCAGATAACGGTTGAGGATGCCTGGCGGATACCCTTGGCGGGGTCTTCCGATTCGGCCGCTGCCATGACGGCAATTTCGGTACCGAAGTAGGAGAAAATCACCAGGGCGACGCCGGTGAGGGCGATGCCGTAGCCGTTGGGGGCGAAGCCGCCGTGGCTCCACAGGTAGTTGACGGTGTTGGTAGAGTCGGGCCACAGGCCAAGGGCGAAGAGCAGGCCGGCGGCCAAGAAGACCACGATGGCAATTACCTTGATGGAGGCCAGCCAGAATTCGACTTCACCGAAGGTGCGCACAGAGATAAGGTTGGTGCCCACAAAGATAGCGAGAAGGACGAGGGAGGCGGCCCAGGCGGGCACGCCAGGGAACCAGCCCGCGATGGTTTCGCCACCGAGCACCGCCTCATAGGCAAGCACGCCGACCCAGAAGTACCAGTAGAGCCAGCCGACCAGGTAGGCGGCCCAGTTGCCCAGGCCTACGCGGGCGTATTCCATGAAGGAGCCGATGGCGGGCCGGGCAGCGGCCATTTCGCCCAGCATGCGCATGGCGAGGAAGACTAGCAGGCCGCCGATGAGGTAGGAGATAAGGGCGGCGGGGCCGACAGAGCGAATCACGTTACCGGAGCCCACAAAGAGGGAGGCGCCGATAATGCCGCCGAGGGTAATCATGGTGACGTGGCGGGGGCGGAGTTTGCGCACGGTGGCGTCCCCGGCGGTGGGTGGGGCGGTGTGCTGGTTGGTCCGCATGCAGACGGAGCTCTCGGGCGAGACCGCGTCGTCGTAGGGTGAATGGGGTTGTGTCATGTGTTTTCCTAGGGGTGCACGCTGGGTGCGCTGGGGATTTTTAAGGACGCCGCCGCCTGCCTACTCTGCCGGGGGCAGGGTGGGCGGGCAGCTGC
>DXCN01000042.1 GCA_019115985.1 Candidatus Rothia avicola
TAACCCCCTTGGGCAAGCCCGTGGTACCTGAGGTGTATTGCAGCAGGGCCAAGTCGTGGGCGGTGGGGCGGTGGTGGTCAGCGGCAAGGGGGCTGTTCTTCATGAACTGGCGCCAGGGGGTGGTACCACGGGCGGTGCCTTCGAGCTTTTCGCGGGAGGCCTTGAGACTGCCGATGGGTAGCTTGAGGGCGGTGCGCATGGTGAAGGGCATCTCTTCAATCATGTTGACCGCATAGATATTCTTGGGGCGAATATCGGCGGGCAGGGAAGTGATGTTGTCTGCGATCTTGTCCCAGACGATGGCGGCCTTGGCCCCGTGGTCTTCGAACATGTGGCGCAGCTCAGCGGAGGTATAGAGGGGGTTGTGCTCAACCACCACAGCACCCAGGCGCAGGATCGCGTAGAAGGCGACGATGTGCTGGGGGCAGTTGGGCAGGACGAGGGCCACGCGGTCACCGTGCTGAATACCGGCCTTGCGTAGGCCTTCGGCTACGCGCAGAATCTGGTCACCCAGCTCGCCGTAGGTGGTGGTGGCGCCGAAGAACTCCAGGGCAATTTTCTGGGGAACGGTGCGCACGGCTTCAGCCATGAGGTGGCTCAGCGAGGTTTCAGGCAGAGCAACGTCTCTGTTGCTTTCTGGCCGGTAATTCTTGACCCAGGGGCGGTGGGCCAGGGGGAAGTCTGTGTCGGTATGGGGTGAGTTTTCGGCTGACTGCATACACACGATTGTGCCACAGCGGGGCTAGAGCTGACATACTTAGGGGTATGGCTCGACGTAGAAATAACGATATTAGCCCCGAGGAATTCCGGGAGCTCATACGAGAGATTAATAAGCGCATGATTATTGCCGGCCTCATTGTGATTGGGGTCGGTCTGGCGATTATTGGCCTGATGACCCTGGCCTATGGAGGCTGATATGACCGACTGGGATGAGCTGCGCGCCGGTAAGAGCGTTTTTGAGCAGATGACGGCGGGGTTCGCCTACCGCCCGGATGAGGAGTGCGCCGATACCCACTACCGGGTGGTGGAGCTGGTGGAGGAATACACCCGGCTGTACCGGGCCCGCGATAGCCGCAAGCAGGAGGTGCTAGCCCAGATTGTGGGGTCCCTCGGTGAGGGCTCCACGATTCGACCCTCGGTTGCCTTTGATTACGGGGTCAATACCCATATTGGGGCGGGTTGTTTCTTCAACTTTGGCTGCGTCTTCCTTGACGTTGCTCCCATTACCTTTGGCGATGCCGTGCTGGTGGGCCCCAACGTGCAGTTTTTGACGCCCACCCACCCCCTTAACCCGGTGGACCGCGAGGCCCTGTGGGAGGGCGGCCTGCCTATTACGGTGGAGCGTAACGTTTGGATTGGCGGCGGGGCGATTCTCTGCCCGGGCGTCACCGTGGGTGAGAACGCTGTGCTTGGTGCCGGTGCGGTGGTGACCAAGGACGTCCCCGCCAACGCCGTGGTGGTCGGTAACCCCGCCAGGGTGATCAAGTATGTGAGCGCAGATGAGCGCCCCACCGATCCGGCCCACCAGTACAGCCCCCAGGCTCTGGGGCTGGCATAAGTATTTTTTGTAGAAAGGGGCGTTGCCGGTGACCGACCAGCCTAAGAACCGCCGTGATTTTGATGAGTGGGACGCGGTCTTTGAGGACTCCGACCCCACCCGGGTGCTTGACCCGCGCACCTTCGGGCAGGACGCCGGGGTCTCGGCTACTCGCTACCAGCGCAGCCCGCAGGCGGACCAGGAGTACCAGCATGCCGCACCGGCCCAGGCTCAGCCTCCGCAGCAGGTTTATTCTGCTGAACCGGCAATTCCTGCCCAGCCAGTGCAGGCGGTGCCTGCGTCCGCTCCTCCGGCAACGCCCCTAGGCGCATCTTCTCCCGCCGCTGCCCTCAAACGCGTGCAGTTCATCCCGGCTTTCTGCGGCGCCCTGGTCGCCTACGCCCTGGCCACCGGCAGCCTGGCCCTAGCCCGCACGGTGATGGGTATTCTAGGAGTTTCCACCTACAGCGGCCTGACCGAGACGGTTCTAGCTGTCACCACCCCCGCTAGTCGCGCCCAGGCCCTGCCCTGGCTTATCACGGTCGCCGTCCTTATTGCGGTGGCCTTTGGGTGTGCAGGCTACACCGCCTCCCGCATGACGGCCCTAGCCCCCAGCAAGCAGGCTGTGGGCGTCCTTGCCGTCAGCACCCTGGGCGTTCTGCTCGCCACCCTGCTCACCTGGTCAACCGCCCAGCTCACGCCCCCTCTTGCCCCCGCCTATGCCCTTCAATCCCTCCTCACCCCTGACCTGGCTATCGGTGCCCTCACCGCCCTAGCCACCGGCGTCCTGGCCCTGGCTGGTGCCCTCATCGGGGCAGGTCTAGGCACCCGCTACCATCGGGCCCTGACCGGTGCGGACGCCCGAACCCACTAAGACAGCAGAAGCACGTCACAGCACCCACAGTTCAGCCCAGGAAGCACACTTTGCCTGTAAAATATTTTCATAAGAAAAACACCCCAGTCTGCTCACCGCACCACACACAGCAACCGACGAGCAGCCACCGCCCACAGGTGTAGGTTGTACCAGCACACGAGGTAAGTAGGGATCATGAGTGTAGTACGCGTAGGCATTGTCGATGACCACGAAGTCGTCCGCGAAGGTATGCGAGCAGTTGCAGCAGGCGCCAGCGAAATCGAACTGGTCGCCGCAGCCCCCACCGCAGCCGACCTGCTCGTTGCCCTGGGCCGCAGCCTCTCCGACCCCTCATCCGCTGACCTGGGCAAGCTCAAGCGCGACTGCGACGTCGTGCTGCTCGACCTCTCCCTGCAAGATAAGTCCCGCCCCTCAGAAAACGTCGACATTTTGCAGCGCGCCGGTATCAAGGTGCTCATCTTCAGTATCGGCGAGAACCCCGGCCTGATTCGTGAAGCCCTCAGGGCAGGGGCCCTGGGCCTGGTCCGCAAGTCAGAGCCCCTGGAACACGCCCTGGCAGAAGCCAAGAATATCGCCGAAGGCAAGGCCGTTGTCACCAAGGAACTGGCAGCAGCGATTGACGGTGACCACGAATTCTCCCGCGCCAACCTCTCACCCCGCGAGCAGGAAACCCTGCGCCTCTACGCCTCAGGTTTCGCGCAGGTTCAGGTAGCCCGCCGCATGGGCATCAAGCAGTCCGCTGTTAAGACCAATATCGACCGCATCCGCGAAAAGTATGCCCGCGTCGGCCGCCCCGCCCCCACCAAGATTGACCTGCGTATTCGCGCCATCGAAGACGGCCTGGTCGACTCCATGGAGGACACCTCTACCGCAGACCGCAACCTCTAAGAAGCGAAGACCTAAGGACGCACCCTGTCTACCACCACCGGCGGCGCCTCCCGGGATCTAGCCCACGCGCTACAACCGTCGCGGGCGGACCGCATCCGTTCCTTCTCCTTCAAATCGCTCTCCCCCACCACCGGGCAGCAACGGCTCATGGGCCCGAGTTCCTTCGGCCTCTACTGCACCCTGGAAATCATCTACTCCCTGCTTGCAGTAGGCCTGCTCTGCCAGTCGCTTGCCAACATCTCAGAGATCCGCGGGGGCGACTCCTACTGGTACCTGGCGCTCATTCCCCTGCTGGTTGCCCATGCGGCCCTGCTCATGTTCAACGGCATCCGTAAGGAAGTCTCTGCCAAGGTCGTCAGCTTTATGCTGGCTATCGCCTACGGTTCCTACATTCTCTGGCCCTTCACCGTGGGCGCTGAGCACTCAGCTATCCCCTGGTCCTGGCTCTTTGGCATCTACGCTATGCTGGTTCCGGTCTTCGAAGAGAGCCCGCGCGAGAGCATCATTCACAGCCTCGTTTTCCCGGTGCTGCTGGTGGTCAGTTCGGTGGCAGCCCATCTACTCAAGGGCTCCCCCCTCGATGCCACCGAGCTGCTTATTCGGGTGGCCTACCTAGGCTTCTGCTGCGCCCTGCTAGCTGGCCTGGCCCGTTTTGCCCTCAACGCCGTCCGCGAATCAGACAAGACCTACTACGAGACCCTCTCTGCCCAGCTTCTGCTCAACCGCTCCCGCGACTACGCCAAGGAGCTGCAGGACTTCGACAAGCTGGTGCACGATAACGTCATGGCAGCCCTGCTCGACGCCAGCCGCAACCCCGGTGAGCTACCCCAGCGCACCCGCCTACTGGCCCGCCGTGCCATCGGCGTACTCGAAGAAGAGGCCCTCAAATCCCAGCCCCAGCGACCCATCACCTTCCAGGCCCTGACCGAGCAGATTGCCGAGGGAGTGGAACCCTGGAACCAGCGCCTGCGCTTTGTCTCCGACTCCATCGAAAAGCACCCGGTCGCCAGCCCCAACTCCACCCTGCCCTACACCGCAGCTAGAGCCTTCACCCACGCCGTCACCGAGGCTGTGTCTAACTCGGCCCGCCACTCGGGCACCCGCACCACCCAGATCTCGATTCGCACCGAGATGCGCCGCCCCTTCAACTCCACCCGCTCCGACGAGGTGCGGCCCTATATTTTCTGCACCATCTCAGACAAGGGCCAGGGCTTCTCAATGAGCGACATCGGCTTCCGCCGCCTGGGCGTGCGCGTGTCGATGATTCGATCGATGGAGGACGCCGGCGGTATGGTCACCATTACCTCGGCACCCGAGAAGGGTACCCGCGTCGTCGTCCAGTGGCCCCACGAGGAACCTAATGCTGGCTAAGTACTACCGCTCCCGCGTCCTCACCCTCATTCTGGGCACCGTCACCCTGCTGATTCTGGGGTCTTTCTTCTTCTGGTACGACCGCTACACCGTCACCCGCGCCCCCCACTGGGCTATCCTGCTGAGTCTCTACGCGCTAGCGGCACTGCCGGTCTTCCTGCCCACCAAGCGCCTGGCTCTGCCCGATGTCATGCTGCCCATCATGATGGTGCTCGCCCTCAACTCGGTTGATACCACCCTGAGTGCCATCAGTCACTCGATTACCTTCTCCAACCTCTCCTGGCCCCTCATGGCCTATACCCCGCTGGCTGCGGGCCTGGTCCTGCGCCGCCACACCTTCTTCGGCTGGCTCTTCTTTTGTAGCTTTGCGGTGCTGGTGCTGAGCTGGCACACTAACTATTTCGATACCCGCCTGACGCTCTCTACCGAGTTCGCTATCCCCTTCCTGCTCATGCTGGTGAGCATGATTGTGCCCAAGCAGATTGAGCAGGCGATCTCTAAGACCAGGCAGGCCCACGGTATGCGCATTATCGCGGACGCCGGGCGCGCCGAAGAGACAGATATGGGCGCTATTGCCACCCAGCGCGTGCAGGAGGTCCGTGCCCTGACCGAGGATATGCTGCACCGTATCGCCTACAACGAGTCGCCGGTGACCCGCACCGAGATGGACGAATTCCGCTTCACCGAGGCCCAGCTGCGCGATACGATTCGTGGCCGTTACATCGTGAACAAGGAGATTCTGGACGCCGCCTGGCTGGCCCGCCAGCGCGGGGTCAAGGTCGATATTCTGGACGAGCGTGGCTCGGCCCTACCCTCCCGCGTCTCGCTGGCCCTTACCCAGTGTGCGGTCGATCTTTTTGATAACGCGTCAGGCGGTACTATCACGGTGCGTGCCTTCCCCGCCGATGACCAGACCGCCGTTATGCTGGTGCACGACGGCAACTCAGAGGACGAAGAGCCTAGCGCTATCGAGATTTCGCAGACCGGTGTGATTGAACGTTTCTAGGGCTTATATAGTCTGGAGATTCCACCTTTGGTGGAGCAGCCTCGTGGGCATTTTGAGGGAAGCAGTCAGGCTACTGCCCACAGCTTACGCCCTAGTGTCGCCCTATATGAGGACATACAACCCCCGATGGGCTCAGCTAAAATTTAAGTAACTTGAGGGCTTCTTGCATCGAGTCGGGGGACTCGGTGTTCTGGCGACGTTGGGGGACTGACCCAGAGATTATAAAGGGAGGCACTTCAAGGGCATAAGGTAACCTACGATACCTGAACCTATGTGGGCTCAGTGCCCATAGATTCGGATTTCTTGGGGGAGATAATCCGGATTATGCTCCAGGTTTCGTACCTTGGCGTTGTGAGGCTCCCGCCCTAACCGGCGGGAGCCTCACTATGTTCACACTTGTTCCGTTGGTTTTTAGCCATCAGGTTGACTTCCAGCGGGGCCAGCGAGGTTACCGTGTGCTGCAAGGCCCGGGCACTCTTTGAGTGCCCGGGCCTTGTGCTTTCCCGGCTCTTTTACATATCCAGGAGCAGGGCCGGTTCTTCGAGAATCGAAGCGACATCTGCCAGGAACTTAGCGGAGAGGTCACCGTCGAGGACGCGGTGGTCAAAGGAACCGCCCAGGGTTGTGACCCAGCGGGGAATCACTTCGCCGTCTACAACCCAGGGCTTCTGCTTGATGGTTCCGAAGGCAATGATGGCCGCCTCACCGGGGTTGATAATCGGGGTTCCGGTGTCGATACCCAGAGAGCCGATGTTGGTGATGGTTATGGTGCCCTGCTGCATTTCGGCGGGCTGAGTTTTGCCTTCTCGGGCCCGGGTGGTCAGGTCGTTGAGGGCCAGTGCCAGATCGCGCAGGTTCATGGTCTGGGCGTCCTTGATGTTGGGGACCATCAAACCGCGCGGGGTTGCTGCGGCGATGCCGAGGTTCATGAAGTGCTTAATCTGAATCTCAGAGTCTGTCCAGGTGGCGTTGACCTGCGGGGTGCGGGCGGTTGCCCATATGACGGCCTTGGCCAGAATCAGTAGCGGGGTGACTTTGACGCCCTCAAACTGGGGTGATTTTTTGAGGCGCTTGACGAATTCCATGGTGCGGGTGGCGTCTACGTCGACGAAGATTGAGACATGGGGTGCCTTGAAGGCTGACTCGACCATAGCTTTGGCGGTGGCCTTGCGGACGCTCTTGACCTTGATACGTTCGATACGGTCGCCGCCAGCACCGGCGGGAATCCAGAAGCTGGTGGGGTCGGTAGTATCGGTGACACTGGCCTGATCGGTGAGGCTCAGGTGGGCTGCATAGTTAAGCAGGTCGCGTTTGGTGACCTGCCCCTGATCCCCGGTGGGGGTGACCTGGGCTAGGTCGATGCCCATGTCTTGGGCGGCTTTACGCACGGGGGGCTTGGCCAGGGGCTGGCGGCGGCTGTCGGTGCCCAGCGATGCAGAGGCAGGTACCTGAGCGGACGCAGCAGCGCCGGCAGGTGCCGCAGGCGGCTGGGCTGATGCACCAGCGGGCGGACTAGCTTTCTTGCGGGCCCGGCGCTTGACGGGGTCAGCCTTGGGGCCCGACCCTACCAGGGCATTGCCGCCGCCCTGCTCCCCTGCCGGTGCGACGGCCTGCTGGGGGGCGGCGTCCGGACGGTCTGCCGCAGGCCTACTCCCCCCGCCTTCTTCGGTGCCTTCCCCGGCGATAGCGATGATGGGGGTGCCTACCTCTACCGTCTCACCCTCGGCAACCAGGAGCTCCTGCACGGTGCCCTCGTAGGGGGAGGGCAGCTCAACAACCGACTTTGCGGTCTCGATTTCAACGAGTACGTCGTTGACCTCGACGGTGTCGCCGGGGGCTACCTTCCAGCTGAGGATTTCTGCCTCGGTGAGGCCTTCGCCCACATCGGGCAGGTTAAAGATCTGTGACATGGTGTGCCTTTCGGGCTTTAGTAGGCCAGGGAACGGTCGACGGCTTCGAGCAGGCGGTCTATGCCGGGCACGTACTCTTCTTCGACGCGGGAAACCGGGTAGGGCATGTGGTAGCCGCCCACGCGGATCACGGGGGCCTCTAAGTGATAGAAGCAGCGCTCGGTGATGGCAGCTGCGATGTCTGAGCCGATACCGCCGAAGGTGGGGGCCTCGTGGGCCACGACCAGGCGCCCGGTTTTTTGTACCGAAGCTTCGATAGTGGGGATATCAAGCGGTGAGAGGGAGCGCAGGTCGATGACCTCGATGGAGTGGCCGTCCTCAACCGCGGCCTGGGCGGCGGCCAGGGCCACCGGAACCAGCGGGCCGTAGGTGGCGATGGTCAGGTCTTCGCCCTCACGTACTACCTGGGCGGTAAAGGGGTCGAAGTCGGTATCTGCGAAGTTGACCTCGCCCTTCATCCAGTAGCGGCGCTTGGGCTCGAAGTAGATGACCGGGTCGGGGTGGGCGATGGCTTTGCGGAGCATCCAGTAGGCGTCATGGGGGGACGAGGGGGTCACCACACGCAGGCCCGGTGTGTGGGTGAAGAGGGCTTCGGGGGACTCCGAGTGGTGCTCTACCGAGCCAATCATGCCGCCGTAGGGAATACGGACGGTAACGGGCACCTCGTACTGGCCGTGGGTGCGGCCGTGCATTTTGGAAAGCTGCGAGGTGATCTGGTTAAAGCCTGGGAAGACAAAACCGTCGAACTGAATTTCGGGTACGGGCCGGTAGCCACGCAGGGCCATGCCGATGGAGGTTCCGATAATGCCGGATTCTCCCAGGGGGGTGTCCATGACGCGGGTGGGGCCAAAAGTTTTTTGCAGACCGTCGGTTACGCGGTAGACGCCGCCGAGTTTGCCGATATCTTCACCCAGGGCCAGAACCTTGCGGTTGGCGGTCATTTCATCGTGTAGGGCGCGGGTAATAGCCTTGGCTAGGGTTAGGGTTTCGGCGCCCTGCTGAGGGATCTGGTCTGACATGGTTTAGTCCTCCTCGAAGCCGTCGTTGTAGGCGCGGTAGAAGGCGCGGTCGTCCTCAACCTGCTGGTGGGGGGTCGCGTAGGCGCGGTCCAGGTAGGTTTCGAAGGTGTCGGGTTCGCTGGCAAGAACGTAGGAACGGACGCCCTTCACCTGCTCCTTGGTGTAGGCCGTGACCTCGTCGAAGAAGGCGTCATCGGCCTGGCCGGTTGAACGCAGGTAGGCTTCGAGGCGCACCATGGGGTCGAGCGGCTCGTAGGTGGCGCCGTGGTCTTCGGGGCGGTACTTGGTGGGGTCGTCGGCTGTTGTGTGGGGGCCGAGTCGGTAGGTTTCTGCCTCAATCAGCACGGGCCCCTCCCCCGCCCTGATTTTGTCCATGGCGTAGCGGGTGGCAGCGTAGACGGCTAGCACGTCGTTGCCGTCCACGCGCAGGCCCTCGAAACCGTAGCCGGCGGCCCGGGTTGAGATGGGCACGCGGGACTGCACGCTGAAGGGAACAGAGATAGCCCAGTGGTTGTTTTGCACAAAGAAAAGGACGGGCGCGTTGTAGCTGGCCGCAAAGACCATAGATTCGTGTACGTCGCCTTCGGTGGTTGACCCGTCGCCAAAGTAGACCGCTACGGCGGGCTTCTCGACGTCCTGTTCGGGGTCGGTTCCCTGCCCCTGGCCGGTCTGGGCCTGACCGGTTTCTGCCTGGATCTCGGCGTCGAGGTTCAACCCCATGGCGTAGCCGGTGGCGTGGAGTACCTGGGCGGCCAGCACCAGGGTGTAGGAGTGCACGTTGTGTTTTTTGGCGTCCCAGCCCAGGGTGCCGGAGCCCCGGAAGAGGGGGGTAATCTCTTCGGGGGTGATGCCGCGTTCGAGAAGAACCCCGTGGTCGCGGTAGGAGGGGAAGATGTAGTCGTTGGCGGCGAGAGCCCGGGCGGACGCCACCTGGGCAGCTTCCTGCCCGCGGGAGGGAACCCAGAGGGCCAGCTGCCCCTGGCGCTGCAGGGAGGTCATTTCGTCGCAGAAGCGGCGGGTTAGGGCCATGGTGCGGTACATGTCTTTGAGGTCTTCGCCGGTGAGTTCGTCGGCGTAGGCTGAGAAGCTGGTGTGGGGGGTGGTTTCACCCGCTTCGTTCATGAGCTGGATACGCTCTGGCGTTCCCCAGGGGTTGGTGGGGTTTTGCGTCTGTGACATGGGGGGCTCCGGTCTTGCTCTGTTAGTACCTTTTCTTAACCCTACGCCTGCCGGTGGGCAGAGAGGGTCTATTTTTAGAATTTTGAGGGATTAATTGCAAATAAGTTGGGGGTAGGCGGGCGGAGGGCCCCGCCCGCCTACCGTCCGCCTGCCTTAGAGAGTCTTGGTGGTACGTTCTTCAAACTCTGCTGCGATGGTGAGCAGGCGGGCGTTGGCCTCGTCCTCACCGATGCTCACACGCACGCCCTCGCCCGCGAAAGCCCGCACGGACAGGGCGTTAGCTTCTGCCAGGGCAGCGAAGGCTGCCGAGTGCTCACCCAGGGGGAGCCAGACGAAGTTGGCTCGGGTTTCGGGTACCCAGTAGCCCAGCTCCTGGAGCCCGGCAACGACCTTTTCACGCTCAGCCACTAGGTGCTCTACGCGCTCCATAACCTCATCGTTGTGGTCAAGGGAGGCCACGGCGGCCTTTTCAGCCAGGGCACTGACCGCAAAGGGGGTGGCACCCACGCGCAGGTGGGCGGTGACCTCGGGGTGGGTGATGGAGTAGCCCACGCGCAAACCAGCCAGACCCTGGGCCTTGGAGAAGGTGCGCAGAATAGCGACGTTGGGGTAGTCGGGGTAGACGTCCAGGCCATTGACGGGAGGCTCTTGCCCTTCCGGAATCTCGGAGGCCGCGCAGAACTCAAAGTAGGCTTCGTCAATCACCACGAGTACGTCGCTGGGCACCTTGGCCAGGAAGTTGCGCACCTGTGATTCGGTGACGGCCGGGCCGGTGGGGTTGTTGGGTGTACAGATAAGGATGACGCGGGTCTGGTCGGTCACGGCGGCAGCCATGGCATCTAGGTCATGGGCACCGTTGGGCAGATTGGGCACCTGCACGCTCTTAGCACCGGCCAGGCCAACGCAGATAGGGTAGGCTTCGAAGGAACGCCAGGCGTAAATAACTTCGTCCTGCACACCGTCGGCGTGGGTACCTGCAAAGGTGGTCAAAATCTGGGTCAGGGCGCCCAGGCTTCCTGCGCCGGTAACGATATCCTCGGGGTCAACCTCTAGGTGCTCCCCCAGGGCAGTGCGCAGGGCGGTGGAGAGCGGGTCGGGGTAGCGGTGGACGGTATCGAACTCAGCTAGAATCTGAGCGACCGAGGCTACCGGCCCGAAGGGGTTCTCGTTGGATGAGAGCTTGTACTGGGTAAGCCCCTCAGTCGGTGCCGGGGGTTTACCTGCGGCGTACTTGGGGAGCTGATTGAAAACCGGGCGGGGGTGCAGCCCGGAGCGCTGTGAACTTGTCATACCATCCATTCTAGTGTCGCAGGCCACAAAATCTAGGGTTGGGGGTACCGCTCTTTTGGTCAGCGGTGCACGCAACCGGTGGTTGCAGCCCTCTCTTTCTGGTAAAGTTTTCTTTCGTTCGCCCCTGATAAAGGGGTAGGAACAGGCCTCCATAGCTCAGGGGTAGAGCATTTCCCTCGTAAAGAAAAGGTCGTCAGTTCGAATCTGACTGGGGGCTCCATCAACAAAATCTTGCGGCCCGCACCGGTTCAGGTGCGGGCCGTAAGATTTTTGCTGCCGGGTTGGGCCGGGCGGACGCGCCACCCCACCTTCCCGGGGCCTGCACCTCGGGAAGGTGGGCTAGTCGTCGTCCATGTGGTTTTCGGCCCCGTAGCCAATCAGATAGGCCCAAATCCAGGCGGTGATAACCGCCAAGAAAGGTAGCACCAGCAGGTGGGTGTCGTTGGCAAAGAGCCAGCGGTAGAAACCCCAGAGGGCCAGTGAGGGTACCAGGAGCAGGGCAAAGAGCAGCAGGAATCCGCGGGAGAAGCCGCCGCTGGGCGTCCTGCGGGTTTGAAAACCAAGATATTTCTTCACGCTGCCTATCCTACCGCTGCCACCTGGGAGTTCTTCTAGCTACGCCACAGGCCGTAGGTCTTGGCCAGGGACGAGACCTTGCGGGCACGGGCCAGACGGGGCAGGTAGGAACCGTCCTTGGGAACGGAGTCACCTTCGCTCTTCTGGAGCAGTTCGCGGGCCCATTCGATTTCGTCAGCACTGGGAGCCAGGCCCACGTTGATGGTTTCGGTCTGGCCGGGGTCAAGGGTGAGCTTGCCGGTCATACCGTGGCTGGTGGTTACCGCGCAGTCTTTGAGCAGGTCGCCGCCGTGCTTGCCGACGGAGGGGCCGTCGATGGGGCCAGCCAGACCGCCCACGCGGGAGGCCAGAACCAGCTGGGAGCGCGCATAGGCCAGGGCGATAGGGTCTGCGGAGACGCCGGTATCGCGGCGGTAGTCGCCCACGCCGAAGGCCAGGCGGAAGGTGCCGGGAGCCTTGGCGATCCGCACAACGTTCACCATGCCCAGAGCGGTTTCAATGAGGGCGATGACGGGGGTACCTGCCGGCAGCATCATGGCGGTGCGGGTAACGTGGTCGGGATGCTCGGTCATGGCCAGCATGACGCCCTTGAGCCCGCTCGCCCGGTTGAGGGCTTCAAGGTCTTTGGCCCAGTGGTCACTTTCGATGCCGTTGATGCGTACCCAGGCTGAGGCACCATTGTTGAGCATCTCGATGATGTACTCACGGGCCTCGTCCTTTTGCTCTTCGGGGCAGCCGTCCTCTAGGTCGATGATGACCGAGTCGGCCTCTGATTCGAGCACTGCGGCGATGGTTTCTTCGCTTGCGGCGGCAGAGACCAGCAGCCAGGAACGGGAGAGACGGGCGGGCAGGGAGGCTGCGCGTTCGTTGCGGTGAAAGTTAATCACGGGTGTGTCCTTGTAAAGGTTATTTTGACCGCTTCAAGTTTACCCTGCCTGCTTGCCCCGGGGCTGGCTGTCTCTCAGAGTAAAACCTAGGCTGCCGGTAAGTTCTCTAGGCGGCCGTCGACCATGTGCTCGGCCCGGTCGGTGAGCTGCACCTGTTCGAGGTCATGGGTAATCATGAGGGTTGCGGTGTTGAACTCGGCGGTAACCTTGGCTAGGAGCTCGACGATGGCGGCGGAGCGTTCGGCGTCGAGGGCGCTGGTGGGTTCGTCGGCCAGGAGCAGGGATGGCGATCCCATGAGGGCGCGGGCAATGTTGACGCGCTGACGCTGGCCGCCGGAGAGCTGGTGTACACGGCGGTTGGCGGCTTTGCCCAGCCCTACCATGTCGAGCAGGTCGGCGGCGGTAGCGCGGGCGGCCTTAAGTTCTGCCCCGCGGGCGCCACTGATGCGGGCGGTGAGTTCTAACTGTTCGGCGGCGGTGAGGGAGGCAATGAGGTTGGGCTGCTGGAAGATAATGCCGATATCTGTGCGGCGCAGGGCTGCGAGGTCGGCGTCCTTGTAGGCGGTGGTGTCGGTGCCGTTAATCAGGCAGGCCCCGGCGGTGGGGGTGATGAGCCCGGCGGCAACCGATAGCAGGGAGGACTTACCCGAGCCGGAGGCGCCGGTCAGGGCGATGAACTCGCCGCGGCTCGCGGTGAGGTTCACGTGATCTAGGGCGCGCATGGTGCGCGGATTTCCCTGCTCGTCTACGCCGTCGGGGTAGTCCAGCACGATGTCGCGCAGTTCAAGGACGCTGGGGGCAGCTAGGGTTTCTGCGGCCAGGGGGCGGGTGCGGAGGTCAGTCATGAATGGTCTCTTTCAGGGGAGGTAAGCGAGTTTTAGATAGAGGGAGCGGGTGCACTGGAGCCTGCTGGCTGCGATGGAGCAAGCGGGTGCGCCAGCACGCAAGAGCGAGCGGAATCCGCCGCAAGGCGGGGCGTGAATCGACCGAGCGCCCCGACGCGAGTGCCGAGAGGGGCTGCAGACGAAAGCGCACCCGCTCCCTCTTAGCAGGCTGTTCTAGTTGCCGCCGAGGGCAATCATGGGGTCTACGGTGGCGACGCGGCGCAGGGCGATGAGGGCGCCGCCCATGCCCAGGGCCCAGATTCCGACGGCGGGGCCGGCGATGGTGAGGGCTGAGAGCTGGAAGGGTACGGCTCCTGCGGCCAGGGTGCCGAGGCCCCAGCCCACCAGGGCACCGAGGGCGGAACCGACGGCGAGAATCACGGCAGCCTGGGCGAGGGCGTCCTTGGTGAGGAAGACGCGGGAGGCGCCCAGGGCTCGCATGACGGCGATGTCGCGGGTGCGCTGGATGGTCCAGACGGTCAAGAAGGAGATAATTACCAGGGCGGAGATGCCGTAGAGGAAGCCCTGCATGGTTTTGAGGGAGCCGTTCTCAGATGAGTAGGCGGGCAAGGCTGCAAAGGATTCGCGGGTGGTCAGGGCCTGGGTTCCGGTGGCATCTGAGGTGGCTGCGTAGTCTGCGCTACCGGTTACGGCCAGGACGGTGCCGAGTACGGCGTCCTGCCCTTCGGTTTCACGCTGGTGGGTGATGCCCTGCCAGGTGGCGGTGGTTGCCCAGCCTGCGTTGGTGTGGGAGTAGAGGGTGTCTTCGGTGATGCCTGAGACGGTTACGTCGGTACCAGAGAAGGTAACGGTATCGCCCACGGTCGCGCCGATTTCTTCCGCGACGCTGGTAGGCAGGGTGATCTGCCCGTCACTGGGCTCGGTGCCCTGGAGGAGGGACGCAGTGTGTTCAGCTAGGTCAGAACCGGCAGGGGTAGCGATTAGGCTCATCGAAGTAGCTCCGTTGCCCTCAACCTTGCCGGTGAGGAAACCGACCGGGGTGGCGTTGACACCTGCTGCCTGCCACTCATCCTGCTGCCCGGCAGTGACAGCAGAGTCTGTGAAGGACGCCTTGCCCCCGATCTCAGACGGGGCGAATACGAAGCGGTCAGCCCCCATCTTTTCAAGGGCATCGGTGTTCTGGTTGCCCAGCCCGCCGGTCAGGCCGGTCAGCATGACCAACAGCAGGGTGATCAGGGCTACGGTCGCCCCAATCAGGGTGAAACGGCCCTTAGCGAAGAGGATGTCACGCCAACCAACGAACATGACTGCACTACCTTTCAAACACGGGAAAACTTGATACTTCTATTCAAGCTCCCGCCGGGGGTACCCACATCGGGGTAAGGATTGAACCTTGAATCAACCATTTGGTTGATGCGCTCGCCCGCTGTGCAGACTTCTTGGGCTGGGTGCAGGGTTTTCTCTGCACCCAGCCCAAAAACCCTGCCCAGCCTCAGCTAAAGGTAAAGTGAGTTTGTATGACGACCGCACCCAGCCCCCTCCCCGCCACTTCCTCGCAGCAAACCCTGTTGGTACTCAAGATTCTGCGGGTGAGCCTGCACGTCATGTTCGCCTTTCTGCTATGTTTCGGTGCCGTTCTGGCCCTGGTCGGCAGCGTCTACCAGGTGCGGCATACCGTCATCGGGGTGCTCTCACTGGCGCTCGGTGGAATCTACCTGGCCGGTACGGTCTACGAGAACCGGCGGGGGCTACCTGCAACCTTCACCGACTTTTTCTTCCGGCCGGGTGCGTCCGCCCGCTACCGGCAGGCAGCCAGGTTTCCCCCCGCCCACCTGTGGATACTGATCATCAGCCTGCTGTGGCTGGGGCTTATGGCGCTCGATAGCTCCTTCACCTGGGTGGTCTTCCCCATTATGTTCCTCTACCTGCACCTGCTCGCCCCCGTAGCTGGGGTAGCTGCCACCCTCGTCCTCTGTGCCCTGGCCATTGCCCTGCCCCTGGTGGGTCCTGCCGGGTTTGGCTTCGACTACCTTCACTCCGAGGGGCTAGCCCCCGGCTACCTCATCGGCCCCACCCTGGGGGCCCTGCTTGCCATCGTCATCTCCTTCACCTACCGCGCTCTGCGCGCCGACGCCGCCTACCAGTACCAGCTCGCCCAGCAGCTTCGCGCGGTGCAGGCCGAGCTCGTCCAGCAGCAATACAGCGCCGGCAAGCTCGAAGAACGCGAGCGCCTGGCCCGCGAAATCCACGACACCCTGGCCCAGGGGCTTTCGTCCATTGTGCTGGTTTCCCGGGCAGCGGCGTCCTCGCTTCAGGAGGGAGAGGCGGACGCCGCAGCCGCCCAGGTGCGCGTTATCCAGGACTCTGCCGCCGCTAACCTGGCTGAGGCCCGCCGCTTTATTCGGGATCTCTCATCCCCTGCCCTGGATGATTCCCTGGTATCAGCGCTCAGGGCTCTCGCCGCGTCCACCGAGACCGCCCAAAAAGCCGCCGGGAAACCCCTCACCTGCGCCTTTATCCTCGAAGGGAAGGAAGAAACAGCTAACGCTCTGCCCGAGGCGGTATCGGCAACCATCATGCGCGTAGCCCAGGGCGCCCTGGCCAACGTCGCCGCCCACGCTGAAGCCAGCCGTGCGGCCCTCACCCTCAGCATCTGGCCCGGCGAAGTCACCCTCGACGTCTTCGACAACGGCCGCGGCTTCACCCCCACTCCCCTAGCAACAGGCACCCTCAGCGAAACCGGAACCGGCTACGGGCTCACCTCCCTCGGCGAGCGCGTTGCCCACCTCGACGGTAGCCTAGACATTGAAAGCACCCACGGTGAAGGCACCGTCCTCACAGCCCGTATCCCCCTCAAGCAGACCAACCAGCACCGATCCGCCCAGGAGGCCCAGTGACCGTCCGCGCCCTACTCGTTGATGACCACCCCGTTGTGCGCGCCGGCCTGCGCGCCATGTTCGAAAGCTTTGAAGGTATCGATGTGGTTGCCGAAGCAGCTGACGGGGCGGCGGCGCTCGCCGTGGCCGCGGAGCAGGCCCGGGCCGGGGCTGCGCTGGATGTGGTTGTCATGGACATTCAGATGAAGCCCATGGACGGCATCGAGGCAACCCGCGCTTTCAAGGCTGCGGGCGGGCCGCCGGTGCTGATTTTGACGACCTTTGACACCCAGGGCGATATCGTTGCGTCTATTGAGGCAGGGGCCCTGGGCTACCTGCTGAAGGACGCCCCGCCCGAGCAGGTGCAGGCGGCGGTGCTGGCGACGGCGCGGGGTGAGCGGACGCTGTCGCCCGAGATCACGGCGGCCCTGATGGAGCGTATGCAGCGGCCCGCTATTTCTCTGTCGGCCCGCGAGATGGAGCTGCTCAAGCTGTTGGCTACCGGGGCTACCAATAAGGAGCTGGCTGAGGCTCTCTTTATTTCTCAGGCCACGGTGAAGACCCACCTGGTGCATATCTACAGCAAGCTGGGCGTCGATAACCGCACGGCAGCTATCGCAGCGGCCCGGAGCGAGGGGCTGCTCTAGTTCTTGGTTCCCGCTAGCTCTTGGTTCCCATGGGGCCGGGGGTATCGACCGCTGCCGCCTGCTTCTTCCAGCTCGCCCCGAAGTAACGGTCTTTAAGGCGCATCACCGGCACTTCGACCACCAGATACATCGCCACACCGGCGGCCACACCCAGAGGGGCCAGCAGGGCAACCTGGGCCAGGGTGGGCAGCCCGTGCAGGTGGGGTTCCAGGACTTTGAAGAGCACGTCGTGAACCAGGTAAATGCTGTAGCTCGACAGGCCAATCAGCTGTAGGGGACGCCAGGTCAAGAAGCGGTGCACAGTAGCACCCAGCGGCTGGCGCGAGGCAACCAAGCCCCAGAGCATTACAGCGGACGCCGCCCAGGCCTGGAGCGAATAGCGCACCGTATCGCGGAAGGTATCATCACGAATCACCAGGGTCAGCAGGTAAACCCCCAGGGCGGCACAAAGCACCCAG
>DXCN01000043.1 GCA_019115985.1 Candidatus Rothia avicola
ATCGAAATCCCCCGAGGCCGTAATGCGGGGCCCGCTGTGGTGCTGGCCAGGGCCGAGTCTCTGGACGACCCGCGCCCGTCCATTCTGACGATGGCGGCGCAGCTGCGCCGCCTTGACCCCCGCGACCTGGACGGGCCTGTTCAGCCGGTTTCGAAGATTAAGGTGTCAAAGAAGTTCACCGGTAAAACTCCCAAAGACCGCAGGGACATGGCTTCTCGTATGCGCGAGGCCCTCTATCAGGGCTTGCCTGCCCGCTCGGGGTCTCAGAAGAAGTACTTTAACGAGCGCGAGCGCGGGGACGAACAGAAGATTGAAGAGCTGCGCCGGGCCCTGCGTAACCACCCCTGCCACGGGTGCTCTGACCGCGAGAATCATGCCCGGTGGGCTGAGCGCTGGTACCGACTGTCGCGCGATACAGACGGTCTGCGCCGTCAGATTGAGCGCCGTACCAACACTATCGCCCAGGTCTTTGAGCGTATTACCCAGTTGCTGGCGAGCTACGGTTACGTTGAGACAGTTGAGGGGCGCCGCGTGCTCACCGCCCGGGGCGCCTCCCTGCGTCGGGTTTACGGTGAAAAGGACCTGCTGACTTCGCTCTGTCTCGAGGACGGCTTCTTGCAGGGCCTTGACCCGGCTTCTACCGCTGCGGTGGTCTCAGCCCTGGTCTATGAGGCAAAACGCGGTGAGCTGGGTCTGCTATCTCGCTACCCCGGTCACGGGGTTGAGGGGGCGCTGATGACCGTGCTGAAGCACTGGAACAAGCTCAACGATGCCGAAAAACTCCACCGGCTACCGCAGACCGCTTCACCCGATTTTGGTATGGTCTGGCCCGTTTATAAGTGGGCTCGGGGCAAGAGCCTTGCCCAGGCTACCGATAGTACTGACCTAGCCGCTGGCGACTTCGTGCGCTGGACAAAGCAGGTCATCGACAGCCTTGATCAGATTGCCCACGTGGCATCGGCTGACCCTCAGCTGCGCACCCAGTGCGAGGCCGCTATCAGCCTGCTGCGCCGCGGCGTGGTAGCAACCCAGCTTTAGTCTGTTTTACTGTCAGTATTTTGAAAGGACGGCAATGATGCCCGCAACTGTCATGCTCGATGGCTCTGTCTACAGCCCCGCTGACCCCTTTGCTACCGCCCTGGTCATGAACGAGGGCCAGGTGGAGTGGGTGGGGCAGGACGCCGGCGCCCGCTCCATTGCGGATTCCTCCATGACCGTGCAGGAGCTGGGCGGACGCCTGGTCACCCCCAGCTTTGCTCTGGCGGCTGCTTCTACGACGGGGGCGGACGCTCCCGCCCTGCTCAATGAGTTAGCGGCAGCTGGCTATGGGTACGCCCGCCTGCTGCTCACCGATTTCGCGCAGGAGCTCCCGGCAGCGCACCCTGCGGTAGCTGCTGATTACTACCTCCCCGTAGGCAGCTTTGATGGGGGCAAGGAGCTGCCTGCCGGCGTCCGCGGTATCTTTGTCTCAGCTCCGGGAGAGCTCAGCTCGCAGTTATTGGCTTCGCTAGCAGAAGAGCGTCTGCAACTGATGCTGGTGGTCACCGATGAGTCTCAGGTAGGGGAGTACCTGGCTCATCTGGCGCCTCTTGACGGCCTCACCCGTCTACGTATCAGCCCCAGCCTGGAGGGTCTCACCGAGTTAGCCCAAGGCGACCTCGAACAAGCCAAAAACCTGCAGGTCGCCCTCGGTTTCTCAGGCGACTTCGACCGCTCCGGTGAAGCCTTTGGCCGGGCCCTCGCGGCGGGGGCCGCGGTGACGCTGGGGTCAAACCCAGGTGCACGGCCCACGTTCATGGGCTGGGAACTGGTCAACGCCGCCCTGAACCCTGCCAACACCGAGCACGCCGTATCGGCTCGCGCCGCTTTTGCCGCCTGCACCCGCGCTGTCTACCGCGCCGCGTCCGCCCCCAACCCCTTCACCGGCCAGCTCGTGCCTGGAGCCCCCGCCCACTGCGCCCTCTGGACCATCACCGAACTCATCGTGCAGACGCCCGACAGCCGCATTGCCGCTTGGAGCACCGACCCGCGCGCCCGCACCCCCCTGCTCCCTGTTCTGGCCCCCGACGTACCCCGCCCTGAACTGGTCAGCCTGTACCGCAACGGCCACAAAGTGGGCTAGGCGTCACCTCAGGCCCAGGCCCACGATACACGCTCGGGCACCTACACCCTATATAATGAAAAACTGGTTTACACGCCGTCCTCCGTTTCGGATGGGCCATGACAAGGAGACCGCATGCGAGTACTAACCGTGATTCCTACCTACAATGAGAAGGAAAACCTTCCCATCGTAGTAGAGCGCCTGCGCGCAGCCGTGCCCGACTGCGACATCCTCGTCGTTGACGACAACAGCCCCGACGGCACCGGCCAGCTTGCCGACTCCATGGCAGCAGAAGATAGCCACATCAACGTCCTCCACCGCACCATCAAGGACGGCCTGGGCGGCGCCTACCTGGCAGGCTTCGACTGGGGCCTAGAAGCTGGTTACGACGTGTTCGTTGAGATGGACGCCGACTGCTCCCACCAGCCCGAACAGCTGCCTCTGCTCCTGCAGGCTATCGAAGGTGGAGCAGACCTAGCAATTGGTTCCCGCTATGTACCTGGCGGCAAAACCAAAAACTGGCCCCTGCACCGCCAGATCCTTTCCCGCGGCGCTAATCTTTATACCCGCCTGATTCTGGGCACCAAGGTTAAAGACATCACCGCGGGCTACCGTGCCTACCGTCGCGAAGCCCTGCAGAAGCTTAACCTCGAAGGCATCGATTCCAAGGGCTACGTCTTCCAGGTCGATTTGGCCTGGCGCTCCGAGCAGGCCAGCCTGAAAATTGTAGAAGTACCCATCACCTTTGTAGAGCGTGAAATCGGCAGCTCTAAGATGGACGGCAACATCATCGTTGACTCTATGACCAAGGTAACCCGCTGGGGCCTGACCGCCCGAGCAGAGCGCGTCCGCTCCCTCATCAAGAGGTAATAGCAGCTGATAGACCAAGGGCCCCGCCAGATAACTGGCGGGGCCCTTCGTCTTAAAAGGAAGCTAGCCTAGAGGGCGTGACGTTCCCGGTAAATCTCAAGACGCTGCTGCAGGGTCTCTTCGAGCTCTTTAACGCTGCGGCGCTCCAGGAGCATATCCCAGTGGGTACGAACAGGCTTTTCAGCGTTCTCTTCAACCTTGCCACCGCCAGAAACCAGGAAGGCTTCCTTGCCGGACTTGGCGGTCCAGGTTGCGGGAATCTCAGCTTCCTGCGCAAAGGTAACGAAGACTCGTTCACCGTCTTCGGTGCGGTATTCCACACGCTGGCGGGGAGCCGGCTCCACGCCTGATTCGGTTTCCATTGACTGTGAACCCAGGCGCATACCGCGCAGGCTGCGATCGCTCATTTTCTTCCTCCATAAACGGTGACTGAAGTGCTTGCAGGTTTTCGACTACTCAAAGGTGGGTAAACCGTGCAGGCCAAATACCCATTATAACCTTTAGGCGTCGGGGGTGTGGGGGCCTGTGCCCTCAGCTGATTCGCCGGTAGGGAGCTCGCCCTCCTGAGGGATTTCAACGCCGCTATCGAGCTTGTCGAGGTTGGGGTTGAGGTCTTCAGGGGTCACGCGGATGACCGGGGTATCGACGAGGGGAGAGGACGGGGGAGTGATCGGGGCGGACTCTTCCTCGGTCTCAGATGTGCCCTCGTTACCCAGGGGTGAGAAGGCGTTGCCGATACCGCGCAGGGCATCGCCGAGTTCGGTGGGGATGAACCAGAGTTTGTTGGCATCTCCCTCAGCCAGCTTAGGCAGGGTCTGCAGGTACTGGTAGGTCAGCAGCTTCTGGCTGGGGTTCGAGGCGTGGATAGCGTGGAAGACCTTCTGGATAGCCTGGGCTTCACCGTCAGCACGCAGGATAGCCGCCTTAGCATCACCCTCTGCAGTTAGAATCTGGGACTGCTTTTCACCTTCAGCTCGTAGAATCGCAGCACGGGAGTCACCTTCGGCGGTCAGAATCTGGGACTGCTTCTGGCCTTCAGCGGTTAGAATAGCGGCTCGGCGGTCACGCTCGGCTCGCATCTGCTTTTCCATGGAGTCCTGGATGGAGTGCGGAGGCTGGATTTCCTTAATATCGACGCGGGAGACGCGGATGCCCCAGCGGCCGGTGGTGCTGTCGAGAACTCCTCGCAGTTCGCTGTTAATCTGATCGCGAGAAGTCAGGGTTTCTTCTAGGTTCAGACCACCGACGACGTTGCGCAGGGTGGCGCTGGTTAGCTCGTCCACAGCATGGATGTAGTTGGTGATTTCGTAGGTTGCTGCCTTGGGGTCGGTGACCTGGAAGTAGACCACGGTGTCGATACCGACGACCAGGTTATCCTCGGTGATGACGGACTGGGCGGGGAAGGATACGACCTGTTCACGCAGGTCAATGAGGGGCAGGACGCGGTCGATAAAGGGAACGGTGACGTGGAAGCCGGGGTTGAGGGTGGTGTGGTACTTACCCAGACGCTCGACGATGCCAGCCCGGGCCTGGGGAATAATGCGCACAGCCTTGAGCAGGGTGATGAGCACCAAGAGGACGAGGGCTGTAAGCAGGATGGTTGTGGTGACGGTTGAAGCTGTCATAGGTTACGACCTTAATCTTTAAGTTAAAGGTTATTTTGTAGTGTGAGGGGCTAGGTAGGCGGTTGCGCCGCGGATGGCTACCACGGTTGCAGTTGACCCTTCGGGCAGAACTAGCTGGTTGCTCTCAGAGCGGGCTGTCCATATATCACCGGCGATACGGGCAAGACCGGCCTGCTCGGTGACGGTTTGGGTCACAAGAGCATCCTGGCCTACCAGGCCGTCGGAGTTCATTGCGATATTGGGTGAGCTTTGATGGAAACGCTTAATAAGCGGCGGGCGGAGCCCCAAGAGCAGGGCGATACTAACAATCGCAAAGAGAACAACCTGAGCGACGAAAGAATTGAGGAAGGTGGTGCTCAGTGTTGCCGACAGGGCAGCTAGTGCCATCATCAGAAAGACGAAGTCGAGCATCAAAATTTCGATAATGGCTAGAACAATCGCAGCGGTGAGCCAGAAAGCCCAGAGGTTCTGAGCGAACCAATCAAGCATGTGTACCTCCCACAGGTCGGTGTGTGTTAGTACTTATTATCTATTCTCCCTGATGCTGCTTCACTGTGCTAGTCATTACGTGAGATATAAGGAGATTTGACCAGCTCAGCCAGGCTTTCTATAAAGCCGATAATATACATTATGTAAAGTAAAGCTAAAAATGCTCCCCCCCCAGATGCCCTCGGCTTCCTCCGCAGCTGCTGATCTCACCGCTCCTGCGTTAGAGTAAAACTATGCTCAGTTCAGTTGATTCAGGTAAATATTTTTCCCAGCCCATCCGCGCCTTGGTTGACCTGACCCTCGTCCTTCTTTTTATTACTATCGGGCTCACCAGCCACCAGGAACCGCTGTCCCAGCTATTAGCCACCGCCGCACCTTTCTTGCTGGCTGCCTGTGCTGGCCATATTGGCGTGTGGGCCGTGAGCTCCAGGCGGCAGCTTCCCCTTTTGCTTGAAGGCTTTATGATGTGGGTCAGCACCCTGGTGCTTGGGCTTGGCCTGCGCCTCTCCTTTGGTGATACTGCCGCAACTGCTTTTGTTCTTGTCTCAGCTCTAACCCTCCTGGTTTTCTTGGTGGGCTGGCGCCTTATCCTTGGCTTGGTACGCCGCAAGGCCTAAATTTCTCGGTGTAGACAGTCTTTAAAAAGAGGTGGCCCCAGAAAATCTGGGGCCACACCTTTTTATTGTTATTTACTGTTGCTGTAAGCAATCCAACGTTCAAGCACAGCCTTAGCTTTACCTAATTCTACTGATTGGCGAGCATCCTGTAGGGCTTCCTTAAAGCGCTCGGTAAAAGGCCTGCTGTCGACCGGACGGTAAGCAGTCAAGCCTGCTGCGGCATTCAGTAGAACCGCATTGAGGATTGGCCCGGGAGTCCCCTCGAGAACCTGGTGAACAACCCGGGCGTTATGTTGGGCATCTCCCCCGCGCAGATCGTCCAGGCTGGCGCATTCAATACCAAAATCGGTAGGGGTTAGCGAATGGTACTCAAGCCCCCCATTGAAGGTTTCCCAAACTTGCGACTCACCGGTGATAGTAATTTCGTCCAGGCCGTCAATCCCTCGGAAAATCAGGGCGTGGTCGCCGCGGGAAGCAAAAACGGCGGCAATTTTCTCGGCCATCTCAGGGTCTGCTACACCGATGGCTGAAGCCCGGACCCGAGCGGGGTTGGTCATGGGGCCAAGATAGTTGAAGGCTGTGGGTACGCCAATGGAGCGGCGGGCAGGCGCTACGTGCCGCATGGAGGGGTGGAAGACCTGGGCAAACAGGAAGGTGATGCCCGCAGCCTCTACCGCACCTGCCACATCTTTAATGTTTAGGTTTAGATTTATTCCCAGCTCAGCCAGTACATCTGCACTTCCACTTGATGATGAAGAGGCCCTGTTACCGTGCTTAATGACGGGCACGCCCGCCCCCGCAATCACCAGTGAGGCCATAGTGGAAATATTGACGGTATTCTGCTGGTCTCCCCCGGTGCCTACAATGTCTACAGCATCTCGGGTGACTTCTATGTGTTCTGCCTTGTCAAGCATGCCTTGGGCTAGTGCAGCAAGCTCTTCAGGGGTTTCACCTTTAACATGAAGTCCAACTAGGAAAGCTCCGATAATAGCTTCCGGGGTTGAGCCCGCCATGATGTCTTGCATGGCCCAGTTAATCTGGTCTGACGAGAGGTCCTGCTGGGCTATGAGTTGATTGAGAATGAGTTTCCACGTGATGGTGCCTGTCATAGCTCACATTCTACGGTTCTTTTGGCCCCCGGGCGAGCTCGTGAGACGGACGTCTGCGGGGGCTTTCCGTACCAGGGTGGCTGGTAGTTGGGTTACGCAAGTTTTACACACAACGTGTCGCCAAGCCCGTGCTAAAAACCCCTAGATTAGGGGGGAGATATACAGGATTTACAACACACCTCCGAGCAAACCCCCTTACCTATTGGTTCACGGGCACTTTTACAGACATAATGTCTATGTGACAACTGCAACCCATACCCCAAGTAAGTCGGCACACGCCGCTCTGAATCGACCCAACCAGGTGTCTGTTGGCACCGTCGTTTGGCTCGCCTCAGAGCTCATGTTCTTCGCCGGCCTGTTCGCAATGTACTTCACTCTGCGTGCTTCTCGCCCCGATATTTGGGCTGAGAACAGCCCGCTACTTGAAGTCCCTCTCGCTCTCGCCAACACCATCGTGCTGGTGCTGAGCTCTGTTACCTGCCAGTTTGGTGTTTTCAAGGCTGAACAGCTCAAGCCCCGTCGCACCGGTTCCCTCTTCAATGTCCGTGAATGGGGCATGGTTGAGTGGTTCTTGCTCACCTTCATCATGGGTGCGTTCTTCGTTTCCGTCCAGGCTTACGAGTACGCAAACCTTGTAGCTGAAGGTATGACTATTGCGTCAAGTGCTTACGGCTCAGCTTTCTACATCACCACCGGTTTCCACGCACTTCACGTAACCGGCGGCCTGATTGCCTTCCTGCTGATCATCGGCCGTGCCTATGTTGCTAAGCGTTTCGGTCACTACGAAGCAACCTCAGCAATTGTTGTTTCTTACTACTGGCACTTCGTAGACGTTGTCTGGATCGCCCTGTTCCTTATCGTCTACTTCCTCAAGTAACCGGTAACCGCTAAAAGTAAACCAACTAGCACACACACAAAGGAACAACGACGTGAAGGCACTTTCTCAAAAGCGACGTCATCCGCTCGCAGCTCTCGTGTTGCTTGCCCTTGCCCTCCTCCTATCTGGTGGCCTCTACGCAGTTGCCACGGCTACTAACGAGGCTCAAGCCGCTACAAGCACCACCTACACTGCAGAAGACATCTCAGAAGGCCAGAAACTCTTTCTGGCCAACTGTGCAACCTGCCATGGTACTAACGCAGAAGGCTCAGTAGACGGCCCCTCACTGATTGGTGTTGGCGCTGCTGCTGTTGACTTCCAGGTAGGCACCGGCCGCATGCCCATGCAGATGGAGGGCATTCAGGCTCAGCTGAAGCCCCGCCAGTTCAACGATGAGCAGACTAAGCAGCTCGCAGCCTACGTTGCATCACTCGGTGCAGGCCCCACCATCCCCGAAGAAGAGTACCTCGATGTTTCCAAGGGCGATGCAGCCAACGGTGCAAAGGTATTCCTCGCAAACTGCGCTATGTGCCATAACGCTGCTGGCGTTGGTGGTGCTCTTACCCGCGGTAAGTTTGCTCCTACCCTGATGGGCGTTTCAGAAAAGCACATCTACGAGGCTATGGAAACTGGCCCGCAGAACATGCCTGTCTTTAACGACGCAAACATCACCCCCGAAGAAAAGCGCGATGTCATTACCTACCTGAAGTCCCAGGAAGTTAACGCATCGGTTGGTGGTTTCAAGCTTGGCTCACTCGGCCCCGTGTCTGAAGGTCTTCTGATCTGGACCCTCGGCCTGGTCATCGTCATTGCATTCACCCTCTGGCTGACTTCACGAGCTGCATAAGCTCACGCACACACATAAATTTCGTACCAAGGAAGATTTGAGGCAACACATGGGAAACCATAGTGACGGCATGCATGAAAAGGCTGCCGTAGTTACCTCTCAAGAGGCAAGTCAGGAGAAGTTCGCTAACCCCGGACTTCCCCCGCATGCTCCCCGACTCACCGACGTCGATTCCAAAAAAGCTAAGGGTGCCGAGCGACAGGTAGTTCTGCTATTCGTCATCTCCATGCTTGGCTCCCTGCTTTTCTGGATTGGCTACTTCGGTGTAGAGGTAAGCGGCAATTTCTACGATGTCATGAACCCCGAAGCAAACAACATGCTTCGTCTGCAGAACCTTCTGCTGGGTCTCGGCATCGCTTTTGCCATGTTCGGTATCGGTATCGGTATCGTCCACTGGGCACGCTCACTTATGCCCGACCACGAAATGGTCGAAGAGCGTCACGCGGTTACCTCTGAAGAGGACCGCGCAGAGGCTCAGGAAATCGTTGAAACCATCATCGAAGAATCAGGCATCAAGCGTCGCCCGCTTCTTCGTAACACCCTCATCGGTTCCGTTATCCTCGCTCCCCTGACCTTCGTCACCCTGTTCCGTGACCTGGGCCCTGCAGACCCCTCAGTACTCAAGTACACCCTGTGGGACGAAGGCGTCCGCCTCGTGCGGGACCCCTCCGGCACCCCCATCAAGGCTGCCGACGTTACCCTGGGTTCTGCCTACCACGTCCTGCCCGAAACCCTCTCTAGCCTGACCCACGAGAACGGCTACCTCGAGGAAAAGGCCAAGGCCGTTGTATTGCTCATGCGTCTGGATCCCGCTGACATCAAGAAGGTCACCCCCGGTCGCGAAAACTGGAACGTTGATGGCATCTACGCCTACTCCAAGGTTTGTACCCACGTAGGCTGCCCCATCGCTCTGTACGAGCAGCGCACCCACCACCTGCTCTGCCCCTGCCACCAGTCAACCTTTGACGCGGCAGAAGAGTGCAAGGTTATCTTCGGCCCCGCAGGTCACGCCCTGCCCCAGCTGCCCATCGCAGTTGACTCTGAAGGCTACCTGGTCGCCCAGAGTGACTTCCACGAACCCGTTGGCCCCGGCTACTGGGAGCGTGCAAAGCACATCAAGGAAATGGCAGGTGAAGCATAATGTCGACTTCAATGCAGTCTGATTACAAGGCAAAGACCTCAACCGGTCGTATCGCCCACTATGTTGATCAGCGTGTTGGTGCTTCAGGCATCATCAAAGAATTCGGTCGCAAAATTTTCCCCGACCACTGGTCATTCATGTTCGGTGAAGTTGCGCTCTACAGCCTGGTTATCCTGATCATCTCAGGTACCTTCCTGACCTTCTTCTTCAACCCCACCATGGTGTCGGTAACCTACGACGGTTCCTACGTCCCTATGAAGGGCACCCACATGTCTGCCGCCTACGCCTCTGCCCTGGACATCTCCTTCGACGTCCGCGGTGGTCTGCTCATGCGTCAGATTCACCACTGGGCAGCTCTGATGTTCATGATGGCTATGACCGTGCATATGCTGCGCGTCTTCTTCACCGGCGCCTTCCGCCGTCCTCGTGAACTGAACTGGGTTGTTGGTTGCACCCTGCTTATCATCGGTATTCTGGCCGGCTTCACCGGCTACTCACTGCCCGATGACGTGCTCTCAGGTAACGGTCTACGCATTATTGACGGTATTTTTAAGTCAATCCCGCTGGTAGGTACCTACATCTCGCTCTTCTTCTTCGGTGGCGAGTTCCCCGGTACCGCTGTGATTGGTCGCCTCTACACCCTGCACATCATGATTATCCCCGCGATGCTTCTGCTGCTCGTGGCTATCCACATGTTCATGGTTGTACTGCACAAGCACACCCAGTACCCCGGCCCCGGTCGTACCGAGAACAACGTCGTTGGTTTCCCCGTAGGCCCCGTCTACGCAGCCAAGGCTGGCGGTTTCTTCTTCATCGTGTTCGGTATCATCGCCTTCCTCGGCGCAACCTTTACCATCAACGCGATTTGGAACTACGGCCCCTACGACCCCTCACCGGTACAGGCCGGTACCCAGCCTGACTGGTACGTAGGCTTCGGTGACGGCGCCCTGCGTCTGTGGCCCGGCGTCTGGCCCTGGCCCTGGGAATTCGAATTCCTCGGTGGCACCTTGGTTCTGAGCGTCCTTCTCCCCTTCGCTCTGATGGCTGGCTCAGTCATGATGGCCATGGTCTTCTGGCCCTGGATTGAGCAGTGGGTTACTAAGGACAACCGCGTCCATAACATCCTGGACCGCCCCCGCAACGCCCCCTTCCGTACCGGTGTGGGTGTAGCAGGCATCATTGGCTACGCAGCCCTGATGATCGCGGCAAGCTCCGACCTGATTGCAACTCACTTCCACGTATCGCTGAACGACGTTGCCTACTGGCTCCGCTTTACCTTCGTATTCGGTCCCCTCATCGGCTTCTTCATCACCCAGCGCATCTGCCTGGCTCTGCAGCGTAAGGACCGTGAGCTCGTACTGCACGGTATTGAGACCGGTAAGGTCGTCCAGCTCCCCCACGGTGAGTTCATCGAGGTTCACAAGCCTCTCGATGAATACCGCCGCTACGAGCTGGTCTCCTTCGAGTCACCCGAGCCCATCCCGGCTCAGCCCAACAAGAAGGGCAAGGTTGGCCTAATCGAGAAGACCCGTGCAGGTCTCTCAAAGATCTGGTTCGAAGACCGCGTAGTTGCCGTAACTCCTGCTGAGCTCGAAGCAGCTCACCATGAGCACCACGGTGCACATGAGGTTGACGGCCACAAGGCCGACTCAATCGAAAAATAACATACGGTTGTAGTAACAGTGTGGGGCACCCCGTCAGGGGTGCCCCACAGGTGTTTTAACGGGCTAACGCTGGACCTGCGTGATTAGTTCTCAACGATCGGCCCTTCGATGCCTCTACGGGCTTCCTGCCCCTTGCAATCGCCAAATACTAGTTGGTGGGTTTAGCTCTGTTGCCCCACACGGCTATGACAGTTCTGAAAAGTTGCGCAGCCCCTGAGGCCGCCGCGTATGCTGGCCCCGTTCTGCGCAAGATGCAGGGGAAATGAGGTGGCTCTCCCCTAGCTCATAGGGCTTATTCCTTTGAACTCCTTTTTTGTGTATCGAGGATGCGGGCCACAGCGCGCCGTTTCAACCGGGGCCATCTAGCTGAAATCCCGCTATAGGGAGTGGTCTCCCAGCTCAGAGAGCCATGTTGGCGTGCGCTCTTGGCTGGTAATCACATCAGTTAAAGATTCTATAAGTGGCTCGGCGTGTCGCACCCCTAGGGCGGACTAGCAGGGGCAGGCTGGCTCCTGTGCCGTCCTGTGCCGTCCTGTGCCGTCCTGTGCCGTCCTGTGCCGTC
>DXCN01000044.1 GCA_019115985.1 Candidatus Rothia avicola
GCAGGTGCTGACCTCCGGTGTTGCGCCGGGCACCCTGGTGGACGCCTACGAGCAGCTGGTAGCCCAGGGCTACTCTGCGATTATTTCGGTTCATTTATCGGGAGAGCTCTCGGGTACCTGCGATGCGGCCCGGTTAGCGGCGCAGCTGGTCGATGTGCCGGTGGTGGTGGTTGACTCGCTCAACCTGGCGATGGGGCTGGGTGAGCCTGTGCTCCGCCTGCACCACCTCCTTGCCCGCGAGCAGGACTTAGAGCAGGCCACCGCTCTAGCTGAGGAGCTCTGTGCTTCTACCGAGCTCTTTTTCTTTATTCCTACCCTGGACGCTCTTAAGCGGGGCGGACGCGTCAGCCCCGCTTTAGCTATGGTGGGCCAGATGTTTCAGATTCGGCCTGTAGCTACCGTGCTTGATGGCAAACTGCACTACGTCGAGCGCCCCCGCACTACAGCTAAGGCGATTGAACGCCTTGCGGCTTTGGCCGAACAGGCCAGCGCCGAGCGGGCCGGTGAATTACCATTAGATGTGCCGCTGAAGGATAGGGAGTCAGCCAACCTGCTGAGGCGTCAGGGGCAGGTGGTTGCCATCCATTACAGCGGTAATGAGGAGCAGGCGCGGGAGTTTAAACAGACCCTGGGGTCTATCGCCTCTGGGGCCGTGCTAACGCCCCTGCCCCCGGTGCTCTCTGCTCATGCGGGATTAGGGGCCCTGGCAGCCGTTATTTTCTAGAGTTATGTTCAAGATGGTGCAGCGCCCCTGTGGATAGGGTCCTGGGTCGCGTCATCTTGTGACTCGGATGCACCACCCGTGAGGTTTCTGGGGCTAGTTTCCGCGGGCTGGTGGGAGGGGCTTTATCCACAGGTGCCGTCGGCCTTGGTCTAAATTGTCGGAAGCTTTTAGCCTGGGGCCATGTCTCAGAACTCTAGGTACCCCGCTGATACCCTACCGTCTGTTTCAACTGAACCTGCCGATGCCTATGCAGAGCAGCCGAGTCAGACCGATTATCTCTTGCGCAGCAGGCGCCGCGGCCCTACTCCCGCGAGCGCCTCCCAGAGTCCCCGCCATCGGGCGCTTCTTGAGCGTGCTTTGGCGTCTTCCGGTTCGGAGGCCCCCGGTCTTGGTCCGCAGGCCTCTGTGACCCGGTGGCGGGTGCCTACGGGTGCTCTGGTGATTCTTGCTCTTCTCTTGGGTCTTGTTGCTCTGTGGCCTGTGGTGTTTTCTGCTGGCAGCTCGTCTGTGTCGGCGGTTCCTGTGGCTCCTTCTGAGGGGGCCATAGTGCCGGCTGACGGGGGCAGCCCGGTGCCGGGCGATGAGGCAGGGCAGGGGCTGAGCACCGGGGAGGCAGCTACCTCAGCGAATGCCCACGGGGGAGATGTGCCGGTGGTGGTTCATGTTGCCGGTGCGGTGCAGGCCCCGGGGGTCTACGAGCTGGATTCTGGAAGCCGGGTAAACGATGCGGTCACAGCTGCCGGTGGGCTTAGGGATGATGCGGATACATCGGCGATTAACCTGGCAGCCCCTGCTAGTGACGGGAGCCAAATCTATATTCCGGTACAGGGCGAGGCACCACTTAGCTCGGCGGGCGGCGCAGAGGCCGCTAACGGTACGACTGACACCTTTCCCGGTACAGAGCGGGGTACGGACGCCGCCGGGCTAGTGAATATCAATGCGGCAAGTGCCGAAGAGCTTCAGACCCTGCCGAAGGTAGGCCCGGTGCTGGCTGCATCGATTATTAGCTGGCGGGAACAGTACGGGGGTTTCAGTTCGGTGGATGAGCTGGACCAGGTTTCGGGCATTGGTCCAGCCACTCTTGAAGCTCTCCGCCCGCTGGTGACGGTATGAAAAGGGTACTGACTGCTTGGCGGAGCTGGCAGCAAGCACAGGCTGAACGGGCCGAACATAGGCGGGTGCAACCGCGTCTGACCGATGCCCGTCTTGTGGTGCCTGCTGTGGGGCTCTGGTGTTTCACCGCCCTGTGGATTCTTGCTGGATCCCGGTGGGCGTTTTGGGCTGGGGCCCTGCTCGCTTGCCTTACTCTGGGCTCCTGCTGCGGCGCCCAGCTTTTAGTTCGGAAAAGTATTGCGAAGGCGAAAGGTCCACTGACCCAGGTGCCGGTCTCTGTGTCATATACTCTGGCGCTAACCTGTCTGCTCGCTGCCTTACAGGCTGTTGCCCTTCAGGCCCGGGGCTACCCTCAGCAGTGGGAGCTGATGCAGACTCTGAACGGGCAGGGAATCCGCGTGACAGCTGAAGTAACTGAGGCTCGACCTGCTCCGACGGGTGGGTATAGGTTGCAGGTAGAAACCGTGGAGATAAGACAGGCTACTAGGACCTGGGGCCAGCGGGTACCGCTTAGCGTCTATACAAATAAACTTTTCATTCCGGGGAGCACTGTCAAGGCGGTGGGGGAGTTGAAGGTCAGCGGAACCTACTACCGGTTGCAGGGAGCTGTGAGCCTACTGGAGCAACCGGCTTCTGTAGCCCCTGACTTCGAACTCAAGAGCGGACTGCGCGATAGGGCGGTGGATCATCTGGGCGCCGAACGGGCTGGCCTGCTCCTGGGTATGGCCTACGGCGATGATTCTTCCCTGCCTGCACCGGCTCTTTCATCTTTGCGAGTGGCCGGTCTAACGCACCTGACAGCTGTTTCGGGGGCCAACATTACCCTGATTTTTGTCGTCGCCTACCGTCTGCTCTACCCGCTGTGGCCCCGGCGCCCCGCCCTCATAGCAGTCGGAGTAGCCGCATCATCAGCCTACGTCCTGCTGGTAGGGCTCGACGGTTCGGTACTCAGAGCCTGGGTAATGGGGCTGTTGGGAGCTTTAGGTTTGGTTTTCGGCCACGGAGCCTACCGGCTGGTTTTCCTCTCAACCTGCGTGATGGCTCTTCTTCTGGCAGCGCCACCCCTTGCCACCCACTACGGCTTTATTCTCTCGGTCGTGGCCACAGCTTCCCTCCTGATACTGGCACCGGCTATCTCGCGCCTCCTCAGCAGGTGGCTGCCCCTTCTGCTTGCTGATCTGGTAGCCCTACCCTGTGCAGCTAGCCTCTGGTGCGCGCCGGTTATTCTGATACTTTCTGAGTCCATCTACCCCTATACGGTCTTAGCTAATCTTCTGGCCGCCCCTTTGGTAGCGCCCATTACCGTGCTGGGGTTGCTTGCCCTTATCGGCTACGCCCTGGGGTTAGCCCACCCCCTGCTCGATGCCCTCATGAATCTCGGTGGCTTTCTTACCCAGGGGCTGTTAGCGGTTGCTGCGTGGTGCTACAAGCTACCGGCAAGTCAGCTACCTCTTGTGCTTTCACCTTTCACTCTAGGGTTGACCCTGCTGGCCGTTGTGAGTATCAGCTGGCTGGTTCTCGCAGTGGACAGGTCTCTCACCTCCCTGCCCGCAGCTCGCCTGCCTCGGCTGCTAGGGGGCAGACCGTGAACCGCAGAAAAAACAAAAGCCTCGTAGATCTTGCCCTCATAGTGCTCGTGATAGGTCTAGCGGTTTTCCTGCTGCACAACCGCTGGCCGGCTGCAAACCGGGCCCCTGACCACTGGCAGTGGATCACCTGCGATGTAGGCCAGGGGGACGCCCATCTAATCCGCACCGGCCAGCGATCAGCCTACCTTCTCGATACCGGCGACGATTACTCGGCCCTCACATCCTGCCTCGACTGGGCCGGAGTAGACCAGCTTGAAGCTGTGCTCATTACCCATGCCCACAGCGACCACGATGGGGCACTACAGCAGGTTCAAGGGGACTTCGCCCAGCCGACGCTGGTGACGTCACCCCATTACAGCAGACAGGGGGAGCAGTCCCCGGTCATGCAGGGAGCTAATACCTATCGGCTTACTGAGGGCTCGGTCTTCCCCGCAGAGTCCGTTACCGCAGGGCGGCACGAGGCAGCCAGTCAGCCCCTGGGCCGGGTGCTCTGGCCCCCGGAGCAGGCCCAGCGAATTCCCGACGCAGCTGGATCCTCTAGCTGGGTCAACAATTCCTCCCTCGTCATCCACTGGTCCCTGCCTGCCAGGGAGACCGGCCAGAGGCCGCTGACCGTGCTCACCACGGGGGATCTTGAAGCGGACGCCGCCCACCGGCTTCTTGCCGAATCAGCGGGTCAGGTGCCTGCCGACGTCCTTAAAATAGCCCACCACGGCTCGGCGGGCAGCGGCACCGACCTGATCATCGCAGCCAGCCCCTCTCTAGCGCTCATCTCTGTGGGAACCGGCAACAGTTATGGGCACCCGCATGAGAGTATTCTCAGCTTCCTAAACCGACGTTCTATCTCCACTGCCCGCACAGATCTTTCGGGGCATCTGGCACTGACCACCAGTGACCGGGGGATTGAGGTGACCGCCTCCGGCTAAACCTGCACAAAAGCGCTTTATCTGACAAGATAGAAAGGCACGCAAGGAGGATACATGGCACGCACACCCCGCAACCGCTCAGCTGGGCTAGATAACGGCTGGCGATCGGTTCCGCTTGCTCCGCTCGTTTTGCTCTACGGCCCCGAAGAATACTTTGCCTCCCGGGCCACCCAGAGGCTCCGCCAGCTCTTTGAAGAGGCCCACGGCAGCTACGAACTCACCAGCCTCTCGGCCAAAGAATACCGGGCCGGGCAACTAAACGTCCTTGCCAGCCCCTCCCTTTTCGACGAACCAAAAATCATTGAGGTCACTCAGGTGGCCTCCATGAGCGACGCCTTCCTGCAGGACGCTCTTGCCTATGCCGCTGCGCCCCACGACTCCACCCTGGTGATACTGCACCATGCAGGCGGTAACAGGGGTAAAAAGCTCATAGATACCATCAAGGCCAATAAGTCCTACCCGGTAGTCGAATGTAAGACCCTTAAGAATGAACGCGACCGGCTGGACTTCGTCATTTACGAGTTCCGCGCAGCCCAGCGCTCTATTGACCCGCCCGCAGCGGCAGCTCTTGCGGCAGCAACCAGTGATATCTCAGAACTAGCCTCGGCTGCCCGCCAGCTCATTGCAGATGAGCCGGGTACCATCACTGTAGACACCATCGACCGCTACTTTGGCGGCCGTACCGAGGTCACCGCCTTTAAGGTGGGCGATGCTGCGGTAGCGGGCAACAGCAGGGAAGCCATTAAACTGCTCCGCCAGGCGATCGACACCGGAAGCGATCCTATCCCTATCCTGGGTGCCCTGGCTGCCCGCATGCGCAACATTGCCAAAGTGCACGGGGTGCGCGGCAATTCCAACCAGCTGGCGGGCGACCTTAAGATGGCTCCCTGGCAGGTAGAAGCTGCCCAGCGGGATTCCCGCAGATATGCACCTGCCGACCTGGCCCGCGTCCTTGCCCTACTGGCCGATACCGACGCCCAGCTCAAGGGCGAGAATCTTGACTCTTTCTACCCCTTGGAAAAAGCCGTCCTGGCTATTTCCCAGGCCTCCCGCACCCACTAGCAACAGGGCAAGAAAGCACAAGGCCCCGCTCCCATGAAAGGGAGCGGGACCTTGTGTCACTTCGCTCTTAGACGCCGGCTAGAGGGGCCGGAATATAGAACTTAGGAAAGCTTGTTGACGAGAACGGTCAGACCGGACTTCTTGTTAGCTGCGTTCTTCTTGTGCAGAACACCCTTAGAAACAGCCTTGTCCAGCTTGCGGTTCGCAACACGAAGAGCTTCAGTTGCTGCTTCAACGTTCTGAGCTTCAACTGCCTCGTTGACCTTACGGATGGAGGTCTTGAGATCTGACTTGATTGCGTTGTTGCGCAGACGAGCCTTCTCGTTGGTGAGGATGCGCTTCTTCTGGGACTTGATGTTAGCCACGATTAAAAACTTTCTGTTTTTGTCTAATTGGTCGGTGAGGGCTGCGCTGACCGGTCATCGACTGAGCGGCGTGGGGATGCCTATGGCAACCAGTCAGCAGTGCCCGATGACCATCGGACACACAAGGGTTAACTTTATCAGCTCTGTCCCAGCTTAGGGCAGAGATATAAGCAACAATTTTTCTTAGACCCTGCCAGGTTGGGTGGAGCAGGCTTGCAGCGAAGCTGCTGGCTTCGGGGCTGGCGTGAAGCGCTTGTGAGCGAAGCGAACCGGCGAGAGGGTCGGCAGCGAGCGCGAGCCTGTGTAACCCCTTTGAGTTAAGTCTCTTAGCGACGGCGGTAGGCTTCGGCGATGAAGTCGAAGGTTGCCCGGTCCATGATGGCTCCCTCACGGCGGATACCGTTCGGGTTGAGCTGGATTACCCGGTTAAGTTTGACCTCGGAGTCGCGTCCTTCCTTGTCCCATGCGCCTGCGCCGATGTCCAGGTAGTTGGGGTCGGCGGTGCGGGAGTTGGAGTGGTCCTTGCTGGTGAGCATTAGCCCCAGAAGGTAAGAACCGGAGCGTCCGATGACTAGGACAGGGCGGTCCTTGCCCTGGCTGTAGTCCTCTTCGAAGGGGACCCATGCCCAGACGACTTCGCCGGGGTCAGCGTCGCCATCGAGAGCGGGGGAGTAATCGAAGGCTACCGAGCCGAAGTAGTCGCCGGGGTAGCCGCCTTGTTCCCAGCTTCCGGTGGAGGGGGCGGACGCTGTTGCTCCGTTTCCTGCCGGGTAGCCGGTGGCGTAGGGGTTAGAGGGGGCCGAGGGGCGGGATGCCCCGGTGGACTGACCGGCAGGTGCCTGCTGGCTACTGCCAGGGCCGAAAGTACCAAACTTGTCGTTGCCAGCGTCCGGACGCTGCTGGGTGCGCCTGCCGGCCTGACTCCCACCGCTGGAAGGGCGGGTTCCGGTGCCCTGCTGCTTATTCTTCTGGTTCTGGTACTTGTTCCATTCCCGGTAGATGCGCTGGCCGATGTTCAGTGCCTGCTGGATGGTTCGCATGTTGATCTTCATGGTCACTACAATAATCGCTGCTCCTCGGCGCGCGAGCAGACACGCACCGGCTAAATGTGAGAAACTGGTTAACTGATTTCTACCGTCAGAGACCCGGTAGGCTCCCGTGAGCTTTCTGAGAGTCGTGAAAGGACCCAACCCACGTGTCACCCTTGGCGACCAACCCGCCCAAACCGGCGGCCACTGATCCTTCCGTTATCCGTAACTTCTGCATCATTGCACATATTGACCACGGTAAGTCCACCCTGGCTGACCGCATGCTGCAGGCCACCGGCGTGGTTACTCCGCGCGAGATGAAGGCCCAGTACCTTGACCGCATGGATATCGAGCGTGAGCGCGGTATCACTATTAAGTCCCAGGCTGTTCGCATGCCCTGGGAGGTGGACGGCGTTAACTATGCCCTGAACATGATTGACACCCCCGGTCACGTGGACTTTACCTACGAGGTCTCCCGTTCTCTGGCTGCGTGTGAGGGTGCCCTGCTACTGGTTGATGCTGCTCAGGGGATTGAGGCTCAGACCCTGGCTAACCTCTACCTAGCTATGGAAAATGACCTGACCATTATTCCGGTGCTCAACAAGATTGACCTTCCGGCAGCCCAGCCTGATAAGTATGCCGAGGAACTGGCTAACCTGATTGGCGTTGAGCCTGAGGATGTACTGCGGGTTTCGGGTAAGACCGGTGAGGGTGTGTCTGAGCTGCTTGACCGCATCGTTGAGCTACTACCGGCACCCGAGGGCCAGGCTGCTGCCCCCGCTCGCGCCATGATTTTTGACTCTGTCTACGACTCCTACCGCGGTGTGGTTACCTACGTTCGTGTAGTGGACGGTAAGCTGGAACCCCGCCAGAAGATCAAGATGATGTCTACCGGCGCCGAGCATGACCTACTGGAAATCGGTGTGATTTCTCCCGAACCCAAGCCAACCGACGGCTTGGGCGTAGGGGAGGTAGGCTACCTGATTACCGGCGTGAAGGACGTCCGCCTGTCCCGCGTGGGTGATACCGTCACCGATGCCCACAAGCCCGCCGCAGAAGAGCTGGGTGGCTACGAGGACCCCAAGCCCATGGTTTTCTCAGGGTTGTTCCCGATTGATGGCTCTGACTACCCGGCCCTGCGTGACGCCCTCGATAAGCTGCGGCTCAACGATGCTGCCCTGATTTTCGAGCCTGAGACCTCTGCGGCTCTGGGCTTTGGTTTCCGCTGTGGCTTCCTGGGTCTGCTCCACCTTGAAATTGTGCGTGAGCGCCTGGAACGCGAGTTCAACCTTGACCTGATTTCTACTGCCCCCAACGTTATCTACGATGTGGTAGCTGAGGACGGCACCGCCCAGCGCGTGACCAACCCCTCCGAGTTCCCCGAGGGCAAGGTAGCTACCATTCGCGAACCTATGGTGGCCTGTACCATCATTGCCCCGAACGAATTTGTGGGCGCGATTATGGAGCTGTGCCAGTCCCGCCGCGGCACCATGGGCGGCATGGACTACCTCTCCCAGGATCGCGTGGAACTGCGCTACCGCCTGCCCCTGGCCGAAATTGTCTTTGACTTCTTTGACCAGCTCAAGTCCAAGACCCGCGGTTATGCCTCCCTAGACTGGAAGTTTGACGGTGAGGAAGAAGCCGATCTGGTCAAGGTCGATATTCTGTTACAGGGCGAGAAGGTTGACGCTTTCTCGGCCATTACCCACCGCGATAAAGCCTACTCCTACGGCGTGATGATGACCGGCAAGCTGCGTGAGCTGATCCCTCGTCAGCAGTTCGAGGTTCCGATTCAGGCTGCTATTGGCTCTCGCATTATTGCCCGTGAGAATATCCGCGCTATGCGTAAGGACGTTCTCTCTAAGTGCTACGGTGGCGATATTTCGCGTAAGCGTAAGCTCCTGGAGAAGCAGAAGGAAGGTAAGAAGCGTATGAAGATGGTGGGCCGTGTTGAGGTCCCCCAGGAAGCCTTCATCGCTGCCCTGTCTTCCGGTGAAGAAGGTAAGGACAAGGGCAAGAAGTAATGCCAGCCCAGCCTCTGGGCGCTCCGGCTCCCTTGGACGGCAGAATCCCCGCTGATTCTGCCGTCCACGGCGTTGAGCGCGACTTTTCTCTCTACGTGCACGTGCCGTTTTGCTCGGTACGGTGTGGCTACTGCGACTTCAATACCTACGCCACCGAGGATTTCGGCAACGGGGTGGGTTTGGGCACCTATACCGAGGACGCCATCGCCGAGTTACGCTTTGCCCGGCGGGTTTTGCGCGAGTCGGGTGTCGCTGACCGTCCACTCTACTCTGTCTTTTTTGGTGGGGGCACCCCCACCAAGCTGCCCGCCACTGACCTTGTGAAGATTCTGCGCGAAGCGGTTGAGCTGTTCGGTGTAGAAGAGGGCGCTGAGGTAACGACCGAGGCCAATCCCGACTCGGTGACCCGCGAGGATCTTGAGACACTGAAGGCCGGTGGCTTTACCCGGGTGTCCTTCGGTATGCAGTCTGTGGTACCTGAGGTGCTTGAGGTGCTCGATCGCACCCATACTCCGGCGAATGTTCCCAGAGTGGTCGCCTGGGCTAAAGAGCTTGGGCTGCAGGTGTCGGTTGATCTGATTTACGGGTCGCCGGGGGAGAGTCTGGCCCAGTGGGAGCAGTCAGTGCGGGCTGCGGTATCGTATGCTCCTGACCATATTTCTGCTTATTCGCTCATCGTTGAAGAAGGTACCAAGCTGGCTGCCCAGATTCGGCGGGGCGATTACACCATGCCCGACGAAGACCTGATGGCGGATATGTACCTGCTAGCTGAGCAGATCTTCAATGAGGCCGGCTACCACTGGTATGAGGTGTCGAACTACGCCAAGTCACCGGAGTACCGTTCCCGCCATAACTATGCCTACTGGCGTAACCAGGACTGGTGGGGAATTGGCCCCGGCGCCCACTCGCACGTGAATGGCACCCGCTGGTGGAACCGCAAACACCCGGTACCCTATGCCAACCGCGTTCGGGCTGGTCAAAGCCCGGCTGCTGCCCGTGAGGTTTTGGGGGAGCAGACCCGCAGGTTTGAGGACATCATGCTACAGGTCAGGGTTATTGACGGCCTAGACGTTTCCCGCCTGTTGGAGGGCGGCGATGCTGCCCGAATCGAGGCGTCCCTGAACTGGCTTCAGGGGCAGGGTTTGATTGACCCCGAGGCGAGAGCGGGCGGACGCGTGCAGCTCACCCTCCAGGGGCGCCTGCTGGGCGACGCGGTGACCCGGGAGCTCCTCCCCGACATCGACAGCTAACTATCCTGACCAACTACAGGGGAAACGAAGGGGGCGGCCTGACTCAGCTGAGTCAGGCCGCCCCCTTTACACGTTCTAGAAGCCCGGGTGCCTACTTACCGCGGCGAGTGAGCTTGCTGAAAAGACGGGTATTGCCTTTGTACTGGTAGGGGTTGCCGCGGGTTACCTTTACACCGGCAATCAGAGCTGAGATAGCCAGGTAGGTCCAGGTCAGGGCAGCGATGAGGCCGAAGATCCAGCCGATAGCCGGAATGTTGCTGAGCATAATCGAGACGGCCAGGACCAGGGTGGGCAGCAGGGTGAAGTCGAAAGCTTCACGGGACTCCTGCTCGGTGAAGGGGCCGCGGCCTCGGTAGAGGTAGTAGATGACGGCCGCGGGAATACAACCTAGCACGCCCCCAAAGTGTGCAGCGGTTGCGATATTAAGGTCTGCGCTAACAGACAGGTGTGCAGCGGTTGCAGGTGACCCCTTGTAGGCGGTCGAGGAAGGTGCTGATGCGGTCTTCAAGAATTCTTCTCTTTGAGGTTGAAGGGCGAATGAGTGATGCGCAGGCTTTAAACCCACCAGTCACAATTTTAGTCACAGCCGGGGGAGGGCGGTATATGTGAAGCCTACGAATTTATGGTGGAGCAGGACGATATTTGTCACACCGACTGTACCCACTCTAGCCTGCTGGCCCACCAAGGGTGACGAAGTCAATGAGGTGTTCTACCGGCCCTAAGAGACTTGGTTCAAGGTCGGTGTAGGAGTTGACCCTCTTGAGGATGGAATCCCAGCCGGCTCGGATGTCCTCGGGGGTCTCTGCCGTCCGGCCGAAACGCCGCAGTATACCGGTCTTCCAGTCTTCCCCGCGGGGAACTTCGGGCCAGGCCTGTAAGCCTAACACCTGGGGCTTGACGGCCTGCCAGATATCCACAAAGGGGTGGCCCACAATTAGCACGTTATTGCGGGCACCTGCCACGGCCATGGCCTCTTGCGCGATGCGCTCTTCCTTACTTCCTTCCACCAGGTGGTCTACCAGAATTCCTAGCTTGCGCTGGGAGGCCGGGCCAAAACCTGCAACCGCTGCGGCGAGATCATCAACCCCGTGCAGGGGCTCCACCACGATGCCCTCAACCCGTAGGTCGTGGCCCCAGACCTTTTCAATGAGCTCAGCATCGTGCACGCCCTCCACCCAGATACGGCTGGCCCTGGCCGTCCGCGCCGGAGTGTTCTCCACCGCAACCGACCCCGATCTAGAAACCTGCCGCGTAGCGGTCTTAGGCTTCTGTTGAGGCTTGGCCAGGTCAATGCTGCGACCCTCAAGCAAAAACCCCGGGCCCAGGGGGAAGAACTTGACACGGCCCCGCCGGTCTTCGAGGCCCACCTGGGGGCCGGACGCCGTAGCCCGCAGGGTCACTGCCGCCCCCACAAAGCCGGTGGCAGCGTCCTCTAGCACCATACCGGGGGCAAGGGGCACCTTGGGCAGGGCAGGGCGGTGGGAGGTGAGGTCGGCCTGACCCCAGGTATCGCGGTAGTCCATCAGTGTATCTCTCACTCTCTCATCCAGGGGCATTAGCCATCAGCGTACCGAGTTCTGATTCTAGTTCAGCGGTATTAGAGTTAACGGGTAACTTAGCACTCAAGGTCATCAAGTGCTAACCTAGCCCCGCAGACCTCTTCGCCCACCGGGCGAAGACCTATAAGCCCAGGAGGTGCCGTGAACCACCCGAGACGCTTGCAAGTTCTGCAAGCCATCGTCGAAGAATACGTGCACACCCGTGAGCCCGTGGGGTCCAAAACCCTGCTCGAGCGGCACCAGCTGGGGGTTTCCAGCGCCACCGTGCGCAACGACATGGCGGCCCTCGAAGAGCAGGGCCTCATCCAGGCCCCCCACGCCAGTGCCGGGCGAGTCCCCACCGACCGGGGCTACCGCCTTTTCGTTGATCAGATATCGTCCCTACAGCCCCTCTCTAACGCTGAAAAACGGGCAATTCACACCCTGCTCGATAGCGCCGAAAGCATTGATGAGATGATGAAGACCAGCGTACGTCTGCTCTCATCACTCACCCATCAGGTAGCTATGGTGCAGTACCCCACCGGCCCAGCTACCAGCGTGCACCATATCGAGCTGGTCTCCCTCTCCAGCACCACGGTGCTGCTGATTCTTATCACCGACTCCGGCCAGGTCAACCAGCAAACTTTCACCCTTGCCCACAGCCCCGAAGAGCTTGCAGTGGCCCGCCAGCAGCTCCTTGACCTCTACGCCAACCGTACGCTCGACAGCATAACCGCAGCACCGGCGTCCGCCCCCGGCAATAACCTGCTCGGCACCCTTACCGAAGCCCTGCACCTACTTGCAGCCCAGGGGGCCTCATCGCAGGTGCTGATTGCGGGCACCTCCTACCTTGCCGCCTCCACCGTAGATTTTAGAGGCAGCATCGCCCCGGTGCTCGATGCCCTAGAAGAGCAGGTTGTACTACTCAAACTACTCACCGACCTAGACCACGATGAACGCGGATTTGCCGTGAGTATCGGCTCTGAGAATCGCAGCGAATCCCTGGCCGAAACCTCGGTCGTCGCCAGTAGCTACGGGCCCGGGGGAGCTGCCCACGTGGGAGTCGTTGGCCCCACCCGCATGGACTACACCAGCACCGTCTCCAAGGTCAACGCCGTAGCCCGCTACCTATCCAAGATTTTGGGCCAGGCCTAGCCCTGCGCCTACCCCCTTTAAACCAGCCCATTGAAAGAGAGAACCAGTGAGCAGTCACTACGAAACCCTCGGCGTCTCACGCGATGCCAGCCCCGAAGAAATCAAGAAGGCCTACCGCAAGAAGGCCCGTCAGCTGCACCCCGACATCAACCCTTCGGAAGAAGCTGCCGAGGAGTTCAAGCGCGTCTCCCTCGCCCACGATGTGCTCTCTGACCCCGAAAAGCGCCGTATCTACGACCAGACCGGCAACGAAAACGGCACCGCCGGTGGTTTCGGTGCAGGAGCAGGTGGCTTCGGTGGGGGCTTTGGCGGCTTCCAAGACATCTTCGACACCTTCTTCAACTCTGCCCCGCGCGGCCCCCAGAGCCGTGTCCGCCAGGGTCAGGACGCCCTCATCAACGTCAAGATCGACCTCAAAGATGCTGTCTTCGGCACCAACAAGCCCATCACCGTTGATACCGCCGTCACCTGTGACCTCTGCAAGGGCGAAGGAACCGCTGAGGGTACCCACCCCGAAACCTGCGACACCTGCCACGGTCAGGGCTACATGCAGCGCCAGGTCCAGTCAATTCTGGGCACGGTCGTACAGCCCGTTGAGTGCCCCACCTGCCGCGGGTTCGGCACCGTCATTAAGCACCCCTGCGCTGAATGCTACGGCGAAGGTCGCGTGCGGGAACGCAAGCCCCTCACCATCAAAATTCCCGCCGGCGTCACCAGTGGCGCCCGCATCCGCCTGGCAGGCCAGGGTGAAGCCGGTACCGCAGGCGGCCCCAACGGCGACCTCTACGTTGAGCTGCGCGTCAACCCCGACCCCACCTTCAGCCGGGACGGCGATGACCTGGTAGCCACCGTAGGTGTGCCCATGACCGCAGCAGCCCTGGGCACCACCATCACCCTCGACACCTTCGACGGTCCCCAGCAGGTACAGATTCCCACCGGAACCCAGTCAGGTGACGTAGTCACCCTCAAGGACCTGGGCGTCACCCACCTGCGTGGAGGCGGCCGCGGCGACATCCGTGTGCAGATTGAGGTGCGCACCCCCACAGACCTCACCGAGGAGCAGAAGAACCTGCTCAAGCAGTTCTCCGAGCTTCGCGGCGAGGACCTGCAGGTCAGCGAAACCGTCACCCACAAGCAGGGCGGCTTCTTCTCCCGCCTCAAAGACCACCTCAAATAGGACGACCCCATGAGCAACGCTGTCTACTACATCGAACCTGACGAGCTGGCTGCCTTGACGCCAGGTGCAACCTTGCACCTGACCGGCGATGAGGGGCACCACGCCCTCGTCAAACGTCCGGAGCTCGGAGAAGGGCTCGACGTGGTAGACGGTGAGGGCAACCGCGCTATCACCCGGGTTACTGAGCGGGGCCAGGACGGTCCCGTGCTTGAGGTCCTTGAGCTCACCGAAGATACGGTGGGGGTAGAGATATACCTTGTGCAGGCCCTGGCTAAGGGGGATAGGGATATTCAGGCCATTGAGATGGCCACCGAGCTAGGCGCCCACGGTATTGTGCCCTGGAGCGCCGACCGGTCAATTGTGCGCTGGAAGATGGAACGGGCCGTCAAAGCACGGGCTAAGTGGCAGAATACGGTTCGGGCAGCAGCTAAGCAGTCCCGCCGGGCACTGCTCCCTCCGGTCTACGAGCAGCACTCAACTGCAGATTTAGCCGATCTTGCCCACGAGCTGGGGGAGGACGGTCTCTTCCTGGTTCTCCACGAGCAGGCAGACTACCGTCTCACCCAAGCTCTTGAGCAGCACCTGACCGACCGGGTGAAAGAGGTCTACTTCATCGTTGGCCCCGAAGGTGGTATCAGCCCCCAAGAACTCGACCTGCTTTCAGAAGCTGGGGCTCACACGGTGCTACTTGGCCCAGAAATCCTCCGCAGTTCTACCGCCGGTGCAGCCGCTATTTCTGCCCTCAACGTTGCGCTAGGACGCTGGTAAACCCCGTTCTGCTACAGGTAAAGTAAGAACTACCGCGTACGCTTTGTATTTCAAGGAGCTCTGACAGCCCGCACGGGCATCTATGACTACCTCATCTACGGCTAGCAGCCGCCCCCTCTCCGTTGCCCGGACCTTCTCCTTCCGGTCAACCGAAGAGATGGTCGCGGTGCTTGGCCCCCACGACGGAAATATCACCCTGATCGAGCAGGCCTTCCCCGGTCTCACTATTCGCCCCAAGGGGCTAGACGTCATCGTTACCGGCCCCTCAGAAACCGTAGCCACCACCGTCCGTCTACTGGCTGAACTCACCATTTTGGTAGAGAACGACACCCAGGTCACCGGCGAGGTGGTCAAGCGCATCATGGGCATGATGACCGCCAGCCTCTCCCACCCAGCTACCGCGATTAGCCAGAATATTCTGAGCTCCCGGGGCAAGAATATTCGCCCGAAGACCATTAACCAGAAGTCCTATGTCGATGCTATCGATGCCAACACCGTAGTCTTTGGTATCGGCCCAGCAGGTACCGGTAAAACTTACCTGGCCATGGCCAAGGCGGTGCAGGCCCTCCAGTCAAAGGAGGTCAACCGCATCATTCTGACCCGCCCCGCTGTTGAAGCTGGCGAGCGCCTAGGCTTCCTGCCCGGGTCCTTGAACGAGAAGATTGACCCCTATCTGCGCCCGCTCTACGATGCGCTGCACGACATGATGGACCCCGAGACCATTCCCCGCCTGATGGAGGCCGGGACCATCGAGGTGGCGCCCTTGGCCTATATGCGCGGTCGTACCCTGAACGACGCTTTCATTATTTTGGACGAAGCGCAGAACACTACAGTGGAGCAGATGAAGATGTTCCTGACCCGTTTGGGTTTTGGGTCGAAGATGGTGATTACCGGTGACGTCACCCAGGTTGATCTGCCCGGTGGTCAGGCTTCAGGTCTGAAGCAGATTCGTCAGATTCTTGAGGGTATTGACGATATCCATTTCGCGGTTCTGCAGGCCGAGGACGTGGTGCGCCACTCCCTGGTCTCGGATATTGTGAGTGCCTACGATCAGTGGGACGATGCCAAGACCTCGATGGAACGCCGCCGCAACCGCAAGGTTAAGCGCCAGACCATTGAGGCTGCAGCCGAAAAGCTACTGCAGCAGTCAGGTATCGATGTAACCCCCGAAGAGAAGGCCTAGCCCTGTGAATATTGAGTTTGATATTGAAGAGCCCGGTGCAGAGGCGAGCGACTTTGTGCGTGAGTCTTTTGAGGCTGTCGATACCGGTGTGCTGGAGAAGCTGGTAGCCCACGCCTT
>DXCN01000045.1 GCA_019115985.1 Candidatus Rothia avicola
GTAGCCCATGCCTTTGCCCATATGAAGGTCTCACCTGAGACCGAGCTGTCTATCGCTATTGTGGGCGAAAGCGAAATGGAGCGCATCCACATCGATTGGATGGACTTACCCGGCCCCACCGACGTGATGAGCTTCCCCATGGACGAGCTCGCCCCCGGCACCGACGATCAGCCGGCCACCGGCGTCCTCGGCGATATTGTTTTGTGCCCGCCCGTTGCCGCCCGACAGGGGGCGGACGCCGGCCACAGCACCCTCGATGAGCTCTGCCTGCTCACCACCCACGGTATCCTGCACTGCCTGGGCTTTGACCACGCCACAGCCGAAGAAGAGGCTGAAATGTTCGGTATTCAGCGCACCATTCTTGAAGAGTTCCTGGGGCGCCCGGCACCTGTAGAAACGAGGCACTAACCGGTGCTTTCTTCTGCTCTGCTGGCCTGTGCCGTCCTGCTCTTAGTCCTAGTGGGCTACCTGCTCACCGCCGTTGAGTCGTCCTACACCTACCTGCCCCGCTCTGAGGCCCAGCGCCTGGGGGAGGAGCCCGAGAACACAAGCATTCGGGCTATTCTCGCTGACCCCGAGCCCTACTTCCGCTCCCTGCGTATCTGGCGGGTTCTAGCTGAGGTGTCTTCGGTCGTCTGTTTCTTCCTGCTGGTTCACGACCTGTTTAGCCGCACCTGGGTGAGCGTCCTGGTCACCCTGCTGGTCATGACCGTTGTGGTCTTTGCCTTCTTCGGGGTCGCTCCCCGCCTGGTGGGCCGCACCAAGCACACCCAGGTCTTCTCGGCGATGGCCGGGGTGGTCTACGGGCTGGGCGTACTCACCCGCCCCTTCTCGTCCGCTCTCACCGCCCTGTCCCGCAAGGTCAGCCCCAAGGACTCCGAGCAGGTTACCGGCATTTTCACTGAAGATGAGATTCTTGAGTTTGTTGACCGCGCCAGTTCTTCTGAGGCTATCGAAGACGACGAGGCAGAGATGGTGCAGTCAATCTTTGAACTCGATGAGACCCGCATCCGCTCAATTATGGTGCCGCGTACCGATATGGTGACGGTTGACGTGACCGAAAGCCTGGACGATGCTATTTCCCTCTTCCTGCGATCGGGCTACTCCCGCGTGCCGGTGCTGGGGGAGTCCTTTGACGATGTGCGCGGCATGCTCTACCTCAAGGACGCCCTGGCCGCCTCGCGCGAGGCAGGGGCAGACCTTAAGAGCTTGGGGATTACCTCTCTGATGCGCCCGGTCCGCTATGAGCCAGAATCCAAGCGCGTGATGGACCTGCTCAAGGAAATGCAGCGTGAATCTACCCACGTCGCCGTGGTGGTTGACGAGTACGGCGGAACTGCCGGCCTCGTGACCCTAGAAGATCTCATTGAAGAACTGGTCGGCGACATCTCTGACGAGTACGACAACGAGAAGCCAGACATCACCCTGCAAGAGGATGGCACCTTCAAGATCAGCTCCCGCCTGAGCATTTGGGAACTGGGCGAGCTCTTCGGCCTAGAACTTGATGATGAGGACGTCGATACGGTCGGCGGTCTGCTAGCTAAACACCTGGGTCGGGTACCGATTATCGGCAGCGAAGTTGTTGTTGAGGGTATTCACATTAAGGCTATTGGTTCTCGTGGGCGCCGCAATAAGATTGGCACGCTTTCTGTTTGGGCAGACCCTGCGCCGCAACACCCTGTAAAGTAAAGCCAAGACATTACTTAATCCCATCATTGGAGTATCTGCATGGAGTTTGCTTCCTTCCCCGACGACTACACTGCGGGCTTTGCCGTTCTGGTAGGCCGCCCCAACGCCGGTAAGTCAACCCTCACCAATGCGCTGGTCGGGCAGAAGGTCGCTATTACCTCCAACCGCCCGCAGACTACCCGCCACACCATCCGCGGTATTGTGCACCGTGAGGACTTCCAGCTGGTGCTGGTTGATACTCCCGGCCTGCACCGCCCCCGTACCCTGCTGGGTGAGCGTCTGAACGACATGGTGGCGCAGACTCTCTCTGAGGTCGACGTCATTGGTTTCTGCATTCCTGCCGACGAAAAAATCGGCCCCGGTGACCGCTACATTGCGCAGCAGCTAGCGGCCTCGGGCAACAAGCCCATCGTCGCTATTGTCACCAAGGCCGATAAAGTGGGCCATGAGCAGCTGACCGAGCAGCTCCTTGCTGTTTCGGCGCTGGGCGATGAGATTATGAGCGCTGAGCGGGCTGCCCGCCAGCAGCGCCGCGAACGTCAGGACCGTAAGAAGAAGGGGGAGGAGCTTCCCTTCCGTAAGGGTAGCGGCCCGGCCGCTACCCGTGAGAAGGGCCAGGCTGCGCCTGTTCCCGTTAATGACGGCCGTGGCGGCTGGGCAGATATCATCCCGGTTTCTGCGGTCAAGGACTACCAGGTAGAAGAGGTCGCGAAGCTCCTTGCTTCCTACCTGCCTGACTCACCCCCGCTGTACCCCACCGGCGAGCTGACCGATGAGCCTGAGGCCACGCTGGTAGCTGAGCTAGTGCGAGAAGCGGCTCTAGAAGGCGTGCAGGACGAGCTGCCCCACTCGGTAGCCGTCACCGTTGAAGAAATGGAACTACGCGAGGGCCGCAGCGAAGAGAACCCCCTGCTCGATATTCACGTGAACCTCTTTGTGGAGCGAGACTCCCAAAAGGGAATTATCATTGGCAAGCGGGGAGCTCGTCTGAAAGAAATTGGTCAAACTGCCCGTAAGAACATCGAGGCCCTGCTCGGCACCAAGGTCTTCCTCTCCATTCACGTGAAGGTTGCCAAGGACTGGCAGCGCGACCCCCGTGCTCTGGGCAAGCTGGGCTTCTAAGTTTTCCCCTCTTATCAGGAGTTTCCTCTCAGTTTTCCCCCCCTAAGCTGGGCTGAAGAATCGGTCACCCCGTACCGTAGACGAATCGGAGATACCTTTTATGGCGCCACAGGGTCAGCCCCCGCAGCGAGTCGTTACGCCCCTGGGGCGTCATATGCGCAACCAGCCCCTCAAGTCCCAGCGGGTCAAGTGGATAGCGCTCTCGTGCGTTGCCCTTCTCGCTATGGTGGTTGCCTTTAGCGGTTTTGCCCTGGTGCGTTTGCGCAGCAACGTGCAGACCGCCGAGATGAACATTGGTGAGCTCTCGGCAGACCTTGCCAGCGGCCCTCTCGATATTCTCGTGATTGGTTCCGATACCCGCGCCGGTAACAACGGGGCCTACGGTACTGCTGAGGACGCAGCATCCGGGGCCCGCTCCGATGTGATGATGCTGGTTCAGGTGAGCGAAGACCGTTCAAATGTCAACGTCATTTCCTTCCCCCGCGACCTGATGGTGGATATCCCCAAGTGTACGGACGCCGAAACCGGTGAAGTCTACCCAGCCACTACAGAAACCCAGATTAACGAGTCTCTCGAACGAGGTGGTCCCGGCTGCACCGTGGCCACAATCAGCAACCTCACTGGCGTAGCTATCGACCACTTCATGCTGGTGGACTTTAACGCCGTTAAAGCCCTATCAAGCGTTGTGGGTGGTGTTGAGGTCTGTGTGACCGAGCCGATTGACGACACCTACAGCGGGCTCAAGCTCCCCGCAGGAACCTCCAGCGTTGAGGGTGAACAGGCCCTGGCCTTCCTACGTTCTCGTCACGGCTTCGGCGACGGCAGCGACACCGCCCGTATCCAGGCCCAGCAGAGCTTCCTCGCCTCCCTGCTGCGGAAGGTCCAGGCTGAGGGAACTCTCACCAACCCGGCTATGCTACTCAACATCGCTGAGGCTATTACTCAGAACGTCACCGTCGATAAGGAACTGACTAACCTGGGTAACCTGGTGAGTATTGGCTCTATCTTTGCCAACATCGACCTGAGCAAGGTCGTCTTTGCAACCGTCCCCAACGAGCCCTACGTCTACGACGAGAACAAGCTCCAGCTCTCTGCCGATACAGAGGCTTTCTTCACCAAACTTCAGAATGATGAATCCCTGGTCGAGCCTACCCCCGCTGCTACTGCCAGCGCGAGTGATTCGTCCGCACCTGCCGTTGACCTGACCTACTCCCTGGGTGTGAGCGTCACCGACGCCACCGGTATTGAAAACCGGGCCGAAGAACTAGCCCCCAAGATTGAGCAGGCTGGCTTTACCTCGGTCACGGTAGATACCACCGATGCGCTCTACACCGAGTCGGCAATTTACTACCCCTACGGCTACGACGCTGAGGCCCAGGCTATTGCCGGCCTCTTCGGTATCACCTCGCTGACTCCCTCGGACCAGTACGTGGGTATTGCCGTTATTCTGGGGTCGGACCTGGCTGAGAACGATACCATTGCCGCACCCACCTCGGAGATTGCGGCTGGGGCTACCGGCCAGACCGCTGACCAGGTAACCTGCCAACAGTCCTTCAGCTACTAAGCACCCACCCAGCGGTTCCATATAGTGGACGGGCGGCGGCAGGTTCTGCCGCCGCCCGTCTCTGCGTGATACCGTGACAGTATGAGTGAGATAACACTGGTACTCCTTATCTGCCGTATCGAAGCGCTCCGGGTGTAGCTTCGATACGGGTCAGTGCTACCCGGGACGATACCCCTTCCTCACCGATCTCAACATCTAAGGTCATCACGATGAAAAACTTTCAGAAGCCCTCACCCATGCCCGTACACAAGTACGTACCCTTTGACCAGCAGATTCAGGTTTCCCTGCCCGACCGCACCTGGCCTAACAAGACCATGACAAAGGCCCCCCGCTGGTGCGCTGTTGACCTGCGTGACGGCAACCAGGCCCTGATTGACCCCATGGATACTGAGCGCAAACTGACCATGTTCAAGCTTTTGGTCAAGATGGGCTACAAGGAAATTGAGGTCGGCTTCCCCTCAGCTTCGGCCACCGACTTTAACTTCGTGCGCACTCTCATCGAAGAGGGCCACATTCCCAATGATGTCACCATCCAGGTGCTGGTACAGTGCCGTGAGCACCTGATCCAGAAGACTTTTGAGGCTATCGACGGGGCTCCCAAGGCTATCGTTCACTTCTACAACTCCACCTCTGTGCTGCAGCGCCGCGTGGTTTTCAACCAGGATCAGGACGGCATCTTGGATATAGCCCTCACCGGTGCCCGTCTCTGCAAGAAATACGAAGAGCAGCTGGCTGGCGACACCAAGATCACCTACGAGTACTCACCTGAGTCCTTCACCGGCACAGAGCTGGAGTACGCGGTGCGGGTCTGCAATGCTGTCACCGATGAGCTGGGTATTGGCGAGGGCAACGAGGTTATTATCAATCTCCCTGCCACCGTTGAGATGGCTACCCCTAACGTGTATGCCGACTCCGTAGAGTGGGTCAGCCGCAACCTAACCAACCGTGAGCACGTCATTCTCTCCCTGCACCCCCACAACGACCGGGGCACCGGTGTAGCTGCGGCTGAGCTGGGCTACCTGGCCGGTGCAGACCGTATCGAGGGTTGTCTCTTTGGCAACGGTGAGCGCACCGGTAACGTTGATCTGATTACCCTGGGCCTGAACATGTACACCCAGGGCATCGACCCCGAAATTGACTTCTCTGACATCGACGAGATTCGTCGAACCGTTGAGTACTGCAACCAGTTGCCCGTTCACGAGCGTTCCCCCTACGGTGGCGACCTGGTCTTTACCGCCTTCTCAGGCTCACACCAGGACGCCATCAAGAAGGGCTTCGAGCGCATGGAGAAGGACGCTGCTGAGCAGGGTAAGAGCGTCGATGATCTGGTATGGGCTGTTCCCTACCTGCCCATTGATCCCAAGGATCTGGGCCGTACCTACGAGGCTGTGATTCGTGTGAACTCCCAGTCGGGCAAGGGTGGTGTGGCCTACCTGCTCAAGAAGGACTTTGGGCTCGATTTGCCCAAGCGCGCCCAGCAGGAATTCTCTGCTATTGTGCAGGCTCAGACCGATGCCCAGGGTGGCGAGGTTGAGAGCAAGGCCCTGTGGGATATTTTTGCCGATGAGTACCTGCCGAGCAGGGAGGCGGACGCCCGCTGGGGTAAGTACCGCATTGAATCGCTCTCTATTGACTCTGAGGAGCACGGCGAGACCACCATGCGGGTTGGCCTGAATATTGCTGGTCATACCTACAACCGAGTGGGTCAGGGGAGCGGCCCTATCGAGGCCCTGCAGTCAATTTTGGCCAAGGAGGGCGTGGACGTCCGCGTGCTCGACTACTCGGAGCACACCCTGGCTTCTGCGGCGAGCGCCCAGGCAGCCTCATACATTGAGGCTGCGGTGGGTAGCCGGGTGCTGTGGGGTGTCGGTATCGACAGTTCAACTACCCGCGCTTCACTCAAGGCGATGATTTCAGCGGTGAACCGCGCACTGCGTGACTCTGCTGAGTAGAGCATAAGTGTGGGCCGTGCCGGGGCTTCCGGTACGGCCCACCTTTTGACAGTGCCCCGTATAACAGGTCAGGGTGGAGCTCTAGCACACTGAATGTGGGAGAATAAAGACGTGACTTCAGCGCTATCTACGACTAAGACCATTCGTGATAGCGCTATTGTTTTACGCACCCAGGATCTGGGGGAGCACGATCGCATTATTATCCTGGCTACCCGGCAGCGAGGGATTGTGCATGCAGTAGCTAAGGGAGTGCGCAAGAGTAGCTCAAAGATTGGTGCTCGGCTCGAACCCTTCATGCTGGTCGATATTTCGGCTGCCCCCGGTAAAAAACTCGCTACGATTTCTCAGGTTGTTACCCGCCGCGCCTACTTAGGGCCGATTATCAACGACTACACCCGGTACACGGTCGCGGCTGTCTTAGCCGAGGTGGCAGAGCAACTGCTCAACCACGAACAAGAGCGCTTAGAGGAGCAGTTCACGCTGTTAGCCGGGGCCCTCTCAGCCCTAGCGCGGGGCAGCTACCCGCCCCACCGCGTCCTTGACTCCTACCTACTACGAGCCCTGCACAGGGCGGGCTGGAGCATGGCCATTGGTGCCTGTGCCGCCTGCGGTAGCCTGGATGACCTCACCTATTTTTCTCCGTCCCTGGGGGTGCTGTGTACCGGGTGTGCGCGCACCGGTGACTTCCCTCAGCTCAGCCCATTGGCTCCTGAAGAACCTGCCTATTTAGCGGCTCTGGCCACCGGCGACTGGCCCGGCATTTTGAGCGAGCACCCGCCCGCGCTCCGGCAGCGGGCAGAACGGCATATCATGGACTATGTGCAGTGGCAGCTTGAGCGGCCGCTCAAAACTCTGACCACCCTAGAGAAGGAAATCTAGTAGATGACACCGGTGAAGCCCTACAGCCACCCCAGCGGCGCCGTAGCTCCTGCGATTCCGAGCAAGTTCGTGCCCCAGCACGTGGCCGTGGTGATGGACGGCAATGGACGCTGGGCCAATGAACGCGGCCTACCCCGCAATGAGGGCCACCGAGCCGGTGAAGCGGCCCTGCTCGATGTGGTGGCTGGTGCTATCGAAATGGGTATTCCCTATGTTTCTGCCTACGCCTTTTCAACCGAGAACTGGCGTCGTAGCCCCGACGAGGTTGCCTTCCTTATGCGGTTCTCCTCTGAGGTTCTAGAACGTCAGCTAGAGACCCTCAAGAGCTGGGGGGTTCGCATCCGCTGGGCTGGTCGTCGGCCCAAGCTCTGGAAGTCGGTTATCAAGCTGCTCGAAAAGTGCGAAGAAGAAACCAAGCACAACACCCTGTGCACCCTGACCATGTGCGTCAATTACGGGGGTAGGGCAGAAATTGCGGACGCCGCCGCCCTGATTGCCGAGGACGTCGCAGCCGGCCGTCTCAAGCCCAAGCACGTCAACGAAAAAATCTTCCAGAACTACCTCGACGAGCCTGATCTGCCCGACGTCGATCTTTTCCTCCGAACCTCTGGTGAACAGCGTTTCTCTAACTTCCTTCTCTGGCAAAGCGCCTATGCCGAGATGGTCTTTATGAACGTGCTCTGGCCCGATGTTGACCGTACGGTACTGTGGCAGGCGGTAGAAGAATATGCCCTCCGCGACCGCCGCTACGGAGGGGCAGTTGATAAGGTAACCCAACCCTAAGTTTCCTCCCACACTAGGCGAAAGCCGCGGCTGAAAGGGGTCCGATATGCGGATCTACCCGACCCTATTCAAACTCTTCTTCAAACCCATGGACGCCGAGAAGGCGCACCGTGTGGGCATGTGGGGGGTGCAGACCCTTCGCCGCACCGGTATTTCTCGCCTGGGGGGCCGCTACTTCGCACCGCACCCGTCACTGGCTACCGAGGTCATGGGCCTTACTTTCCCCTCGCCTTTCGGCGTTGCCGCTGGTTTTGATAAGGGCGGTAAGGCAATTCCGGCGCTAGGTAACCTGGGCTTTGGGCACATTGAAATCGGTACGATTACCGGCCAGGCTCAGCCGGGCAACCCCCAGCCCCGTCTTTTCCGTCTGGTAGATGATAAGGCCATCATTAACCGCATGGGCTTCAATAACGATGGGGCGGCAGCAGCTGGGCCCCGTGTTGCTGCCGCCCGCGCGGACCTTGAAGCCGAATATCGGGGTAAGGTACGCCCCGTTATTGGTGTCAATATCGGTAAAACCAAGGCGGTAGCCCTTGAGGACGCCATCGAAGACTACCTGGTGAGCACTCGGGTTCTTGCACCCCAGGCTGACTATTTCGCTGTGAATGTCAGCTCGCCGAATACCCCGGGCCTGCGTGACCTTCAGGCGATTGAGACCCTTGAACCTCTACTTGAGGCTGTACGTGCTGAAGCCGACCGCGTTGTGCAGGGGCGCCGTGTGCCCCTGGTCGTGAAGATTGCTCCTGATCTGGCCGATGAAGATATTAAGGACCTTGCCGCGATGGCTCTGCGTCTGGGGCTAGACGGCATTATTGCCACGAACACCACAATTGCTCGTGACGGGCTGGGGCTGGTTAGCCCTCGAGCTAAGGTTGAGGAAATTGGCGCGGGTGGACTCTCAGGCGAGCCCCTCAAGAAGCGTTCACTTGAGGTTCTCCGTCTGCTGAAAGCTGTGGTGGGCGACCAACTGGCTCTTATCTCGGTAGGTGGCGTTACCACTGCTCAGGACGTCGCCGACCGTCTGGATGCAGGCGCCAATCTAGTGCAGGGTTATTCTGCATTTATCTACGAAGGCCCACTCTGGGCAGCTCATATCAATCGGGGACTGTTGAAATTGCGGAAAACCCGCTAGACTAGACACGTGAGATTATGACACAAAGGGGCGTTACCTCTCTAGAGAGGTAACGCCCCTTTGTATTTAAAGGTTCAAGCAAGCGGATTTTTACTCCGTTGTGGCTTTACTTGGGGTATTCACCGCGCTTTACCTGAGGCTTGGGTAGGCGGAAGCGACGAAGCATCATGACGCGGTTGAAGGCATAGAAGCCGGAGCGGGGCTCGATGGAGCCAAACTTTTCAGTCAACTTCTTTTTAAGACCGCGCCACATAATCATATAGTCGATGACCCAGAGCAGAATCATGCCCCACATCAGCAAGATAGTGTACTGCTGCATGCTGGGGGAGAAAAGGCCCACGATAAAGACAGCCAGAATAACGATGATCATGATGTCACCTACGTTGAAACGGGCATCAACATAGTCACGGATGTAGCGGCGCTGGGGGCCACGATCGTTGGCGGGCAGGTAGCGCTCATCGCCGGTTTGCAGGGCCTGTTGCTGCTTTGCCCGGAACTCGCGGTCAGCTTCACGCTGGGCGTCCTTTGCAGCTTTGCGGTCTGCGGGAACCAGGGGAGTGCGGCGGGCAGCTTCACGTTCTTTACGGGAAGGGGTAGGACGCCCCTTGGGCGCGGTGTACCCCGGCTGGGTGGTTTTAGGGGCTTTGCTTACTACCGGGGTAGCGTCGGCAACCACAGAACCAGCATTTTCTGATGATTTCTTATTACGACCAAACACTCCTTAAGAATAACCAAGTTCGTGCGTAGATATACAGTCAGAGCGTATTCTGAGATGTATGACAACACACGATTTTGATTTTTCTGCCCGTCCCGCTCTAGCAACCTACATCGAAGAGAACTTTGAAGCTCAACTTGAACATCTAGCTGAGCTCGTGGCCATCCCTTCTGTTGCCTGGGAGTCTTTTGACCTCGCCGAAGTACAGCGCAGTGCTGAAAAGGTGAAGAGCCTAGCTGAGGACGCCGGTTTTGAAAGCGTTGAGATCCTCTCAGCAACCTACGGGGAAGGCCAGCAGGGCATGCCTGCGGTCGTAGCCCACTCACCGGCTGCACCTGGTTTCCCCACCTTCTTGCTGTATGCCCACCACGATGTGCAGCCAGCTGGCGACCGCTCCCTCTGGGAGAGCGAGCCTTTTGTCGCCACTCGCAAGGGCGATCGCCTCTACGGCCGTGGAGCTGCGGACGACAAGGCTGGCGTCATTGCCCATCTGGCTGCTTTTAAGGCTGCACGTGAAGTATTGGGCGACGACTTTAAGGTTGGCGTTACCCTCTTTATCGAGGGCGAGGAAGAGGCTGGTTCACCCAGCTTTGATAACTTCCTACATACCTACCGTGACAAGCTTGCTGGCGACTACATCGTTGTAGCAGACTCGGCTAACTGGAAAACCGGCGTACCGGCCCTTACCGCGGGCCTGCGTGGTGTAGCAAGCGGTGATATTTCTGTACGCGTGAGCAGCCACTCGGTTCACTCCGGCATGTTTGGCGGCCCCCTGCTGGACGCCAATACCGTCCTCATCCAACTGCTTGCCACCCTGCACAATACTCAAGGTTCAGTTGCAGTTGAAGGTTTGGCTACTGCACCTGAACCTGACGTTGAATACCCTGAGGCTGATTTCCGCACCGATTCTGGCATTCTCGACAGCATGAAGCTGGCAGGTCAGGGTTCCATCTCCTCCCGCCTCTGGTCCCAGCCCGCTATCTCCGTCATCGGCATGGACATCACCTCGGTTGCCGAGTCCTCAAACACCATTGCTGCCACAGCTAAGGCGCGCATCAGCGTCCGCCTGGCTCCCGGCCAGGATCCCGCTGCAGCCCACCGGGCACTTGCCGAGCACTTTGCCCGCCACAACCATCACGGGGCAGAGGTGACCTACCATGCAGAAGACTCCGGCCAGCCCTACCAGGCTGACCTTTCTGGCAGCGGCGCCCAGCTAGCCCTGGCGGCGCTGGGGGAGGCCTGGGGAGTTGAGCCTGTCACCACAGGCATGGGCGGGTCCATCCCCTTTATTGCGACTCTCACCGAGGTCTACCCCGAGGCCCACATTCTGATTACCGGCATCGAAGACCCCGACACCCGCGCCCACAGCGCCAACGAGTCTCTGTTCATCCCCGACTTCCAAAAGGCAATCCTGGCTGAAGCCCTCATGCTGGCGGCAGCTCACACCGCGCACTAGGGAATTCACTTGACTGCGAACATCTCGCGCCCCGCACCCAAGAGGCGTAAGATTGACATCAAAACACCCCACGAAAGGATTGCTTATGTCTGAGGCAGTACTTGAAGACCTCCCCACCCACGGCGTTAACCTCACCGAAGTTGCAGCCGGTAAGGTTCGTTCCCTGCTTGAGCAGGAAGGACGCACCGACCTGCGCCTGCGTATCGCCGTGCAGCCCGGTGGCTGTTCAGGCCTGATTTACCAGCTCTACTTCGATGAGCGCGTACTCGATGGTGACGCCGTCCGCGACTTCGACGGCGTAGAAGTCATCGTTGACCGTATGAGTGTTCCCTACCTCGAAGGCTCAACCATCGACTTCGAAGACACCATTCAGAAGCAGGGGTTCTCCATCGATAATCCCAATGCCCAGGGCTCCTGCGCCTGTGGAGATTCCTTCCACTAAGCGTCCGCCCAACCCGCTTCACAGGTGGGGGTATGCTCCGGCATACCCCCACTTTTCTGTTCCAGCCCACCCAAACATGAAATACTTATGTAATGACACGTCAGTTCATTGACAGGTTTGTCACCAGAAACGCCCGTTTGAGGGTAAGCTCGTATTGAAAGAATTAACACCTGGGTTAATGTTGTCCACACACAGCACCAGGTGACACGCACATCGCTACAGGAAGGGCCGTCTGTGAGTTCGCAGCATCGAACCAGCAGCAAGGGGCTTAAGGGCAAGGCAGTAGCCGCTGCCACAGCCGTTTCAGCGCTGCTCTTGACCGGTTGTTCAGAACAGGCATCAGTGGGTTGGCTGCCCACTCAGCGTGGTGTAACCGATAACGCCGATACCATCATGAATCTCTGGATTGGTACATGGATCGCCGCGTTGGCTGTAGGTCTTGTGACCTGGGGCCTCATGCTTTGGTGCATCATCGCCTACCGCCGTCGCAAGTACGAAACCGGCTACCCCCGCCAGGTGAGCTACCACGCTCCGCTGGAAATTTTCTACACCGCTATCCCGATTATCCTGATTGTCAGCTTCTTCACCTTCTCAGACCGTGCCGAGCGCGACATCACCGCTCCCAAGTCTGAAACCGCCGATGTCACCATCGAGGTTTACGGTAAGCAGTGGGCATGGGACTTTAACTACCTCGACGAAAACGTCTACTTCGCCGGCGTCCAGGCTCGCCTCGACAAGGAAGGCAATGTAGGTGTTGAGGAAACCCTCCCCACCCTCTACCTGCCGGTCAACTCAACCGTAGACCTGCAGCTCAAGTCCCGTGACGTCATCCACTCCTTCTGGGTTCCCGCCTTCCTTGAGAAGCGCGACACCATTCCCGGCATGACCAACCACATGTACTTCACCACCGGTTCCGAGCCCGCTCGCTACCAGGGTAAGTGCGCCGAACTCTGCGGTGAGTACCACTCAGAGATGCTCTTCAACGTTGAAGTTGTCAGCCAGGAAGACTACGACGCCTACATCCAGTCACTGGAAGATGAAGGCAACATTGGCCGTCTGGGTGACGAGTACAACCGTAACCCCAACATGAACACTAACAACTAAGAGGTAACCCGTGACTACTCTTGAGTATTCAGCTGAGACAACCGGTAGCGTTGTCCCGCGGGTGGTTCCTAAGTCCAAGGGACGAATCATCGTCAACTGGCTGACTTCCACCGACCACAAGACCATCGGGTACATGTACCTGATCGCCGCGTTTATTTTCTTCTGCTTTGCCGGTGTCATGGCTCTGCTTATGCGTCTGGAGCTCTTCACCCCCGGTATGCAGTTCCTCGAAACCAAGGAACAGTTCAACCAGCTCTTCACCATGCACGGCACCCTGATGCTGCTCATGTTTGGTACCCCGCTGTTCACCGGTTTCGCTAACGTCCTGGTACCCCTGCAGATTGGTGCACCCGACGTTGCCTTCCCCCGTCTGAACTCCCTGGCCTTCTGGTTCTTCCTGTTCGGCTCACTGGTAGCCATCGCTGGCTTCCTTACTCCCCAGGGTGCAGCTTCCTTCGGCTGGTTCGCTTACGCCCCGCTGAACAGCACCACCTACAGCCCCTCTGTCGGCGGTGACCTTTGGATCTTCGGCCTGGCTCTTCAGGGCTTTGGCACCATCATGGGTGGCGTTAACTTCCTGACCACCATCCTCTGCATGCGCGCCCCCGGCATGACCATGTGGCGCATGTCGGTCTTCACCTGGACCACCCTGATCACCGCGATCCTGATCATTATGATTTTCCCGCCGCTGGCGTCCGCCCTGTTCGCCCTCGGTATGGATCGCCGTCTCGGTGGCCACATCTTCGACCCCGAAAACGGTGGCGCCGTCCTCTGGCAGCACCTCTTCTGGTTCTTCGGTCACCCCGAGGTTTACGTTCTGGCTCTGCCCTTCTTCGGCATCGTTTCAGAAATCATCCCCGTCTTCTCACGTAAGCCGATTTTCGGTTACAAGGGTCTGATTTTTGCGACCATCGCCATTGCGGCTCTGTCAGTTACCGTGTGGGCACACCACATGTACGTCACCGGTGCGGTCATGCTGCCCTTCTTCTCCTTCATGACCATGCTGATTGGTATTCCGACCGGTGTGAAGTTCTTCAACTGGATCGGCACCATGTGGCAGGGCTCCATCACCTTTGAGACCCCCATGCTCTGGGTTATCGGCTTCCTGGTTACCTTCCTCTTCGGTGGTATCACCGGTATTATCCTGGCAACCCCGCCGCTGGACTTCCACCTGTCTGACTCCTACTTCGTGGTTGCTCACTTCCACTACGTCATCTTCGGTACCCTCGTCTTCGGTATGTTCGCAGCTCTCTACTTCTGGTGGCCCAAGTTCACCGGCAAGATGCTGAACGAGCGCCTGGGAAAGATCCACTTCTGGATGCTCTTTATCGGCTTCCACATGACCTTCCTCATCCAGCACTGGCTCGGTGTCGATGGCATGCCCCGCCGCTACGCAGACTACATGCCTGAAGATGGCTTCACCTGGATGAACCAGCTCTCAACCGTAGGCTCCATGATTCTGGCAATCTCCATGATTCCCTGGTTCTGGAACGTCTACACCACCGCCCGCAACGGCAAGCGTGTTGAGGTTGATGACCCCTGGGGCTTCGGTGGCTCACTGGAATGGGCAACTTCTTGCCCGCCCCCGCGCCACAACTTCACCGCCCTGCCCCGTATCCGTTCAGAGCGTCCTGCACTTGACCTGCACCACCCTGAACTGTCCACCAACAACGACATCGCTGCAGCAGCCCGCCAGGCAACTGCACGCTAGGAGGCCACAGTGAAACTTCTTGCTAAGATTTTCGGTCTCATCGGCGTCTTCCTGATTCCCGTTGGCATCGTCTACGGTCTGATGACTGACTTCACCGAGTGGGCCGGTTTCCCCGCGATTCTGGCTACCGCCGTGATGTGTCTCTTCCTCTGGTACTTCCTGAACTTTACCGACAAGAAGCACCCTGACATGCCTTACGAGAACCTCGAAGGTGAAATCGCTGATGGCGCTGGTGACTACGGCTTCTACTCACCGTGGTCATGGTGGCCCCTCTTCATCGGTGCAGCATGCACCATCGTTGTTGTAGGTCTGGCTATCGACTGGTGGATTGTACTCATCGCCATCCCCTTCGCAGCAGCAGCTGTTCTGGGTTGGGTTTACGAATACAACCGCGGCGACCACGCCCACTAAGAGCCTTATCTGGTTCAAAGGGTGGGGCCCCTATCCGAGAGGATAGGGGCCCCACCCTTTTTCTGTACCG
>DXCN01000046.1 GCA_019115985.1 Candidatus Rothia avicola
GAGGAGTTACATGTTTCCTCTACAGGGTAGGTACGACGATTGAGAGCATGGGTACTAAGCTAGAGATACTTTCCTTATCGTTACAGAAGAAGAGATTCCGTGAGCGAAGAACCTACCGAAGCTGTGATTAATCGCGGCCAGTCACTTTTTATTACGGCTTCGTCCATCATCAGTGCGGGCACTACTTTTCTAGTGACCTGGCTAGCTGCCCGGTCACTAACGGTTGAAGACAATAAGGACTTTTTGGTTTTCTGGTCCCTTACTTCTTTGGTCTTCGCCACCCTCCTTGGAGTGCAGCAGGAGTCTGCACGTCTGATTGGTTCTGACCAGCTCAGTCAGCAGAAGAAGGCTACCCGTGCCCCCGGGGAAAGCACCTATAACCCTCTTGTGGTAGCGACCTGGGTGGGGGTTACCTGCGCTATTATCTTTGCTGCTCTTACACCGGTGTGGCTCGGCACCGTTCTACCAGCAGGGGACTGGAGAACCGTACTTCTCATTACGCTAGTAACGGCCGTCTACGCCTGCCATGTCTACTGCATTGGGGCGATGGCTGGCACCCGGGCCTGGACGGAGTACGCCCTGCTAATTTCAACCGGCGGTATTTTCTGTTTCTTGTGCACCCTGCTCGCATCTGCGCTGGGGGCAGGCCTACTGGCCTTCCAGCTTTCCTTTTTGGCAACCGCTTTTCTCTGGCTTGTCTTCGTAGTTTTCTCCCCCAGGGTGCGGGGTGCCACCCGCTTACGACTGGTAGGACGCCCTGGGGTGGCTTATCGTGGCATGATGCTGGCGGTGGGCACCGCTGTCGCTATAGCCACTATGTCTACGGGCTTCCCTATCTTCTTGGAGGCGACAAGCTCCACTGCTACGCCTGAGTCTGCCGCGCTTCTAGCCGCAATTATTTTGGGTATCTCGATTACCCGTGCTCCTATCATGCTTCCCTTGCAGGCTTTTCAGGGGGTTGCTGTCTCTTATTTCCTGGCCCACTCTCAGCGTCCTACCGCTGCCCTGCTTAAACCGGTGGGAGCTTTACTGGCCCTCGGCCTGGCAGGGGCGGGGGCCGCTTACCTGCTGGGCCCCTGGCTTTTCGATGAAATCTACGAGAAGTATGCCGGGCAGCTCGACGGTGCTTTCCTTGCGGCTCTCACTTTTGCTGCGGCTCTGCTAGCGGTGACAACGCTGTCAGGCACGGCGGCCCTGGCGATGGGCGCTCACCGCATCTACCTTGCGGGCTGGGTAGTTACCGTTGTTGTTGCTTTCGGTTGTCTGCTACTACCGTTAGATCTTGAAACTAAAACCGTTGTGGCGTTGATGGCTAGCCCGGTCATCGGTGCGGCAGCGCACCTTGCCGGTATGGAGGTACTGAGCCGAAAACAGGCGTCCGCACCAGCCATCTAGCAGTGCATAAAACGTGAGGGGCAGCTGAGCTGCCCCTCGATGTTTTAAGAATGTTTGAAGTAGGTGAAGTACTCGTGCAGGGGGCGGATCAGGCCGGACGCTCGCACAAACTGGACACCTCGCCACAGGAGGTGGGGCGGTAGCGCTAGAACGGCAGGAACCCCGAGTGCTTTCGCCAGCTGACGGCGGCCACGAGTTACACAATCCACATGAGGGCCTCGAGGCGCCGCGCCCTTGCTTAAATTGGAGGTGTGGACTCTGTACAACACCAAGAAGTCAGGCAACACAGCAACTTTTCCCAAGGTACCGATTCTTAGGGTTAAATCGTAGTCTTCACACTGGTCTAGCCCAGGGGTATGCCCCCCAATCTTGTCATATGCGGATTTACGGAACATGACGGATGAATGGGGGATTGGGTTAAATAAGAAGAGGCTCTTGCGCACGTCAGCCGATACCACAGACTTCAAATCACCGATTTGCTGGTCGTCCTCGTCAATCATATGAGCCCGCGCTCCCACTAGAACGCAATCTGGATGAGACTGAAGGTACTCTAGCTGTTTTGCAAAACGCTGGGGCAGAACAATATCATCACCGTCGAGATTAGCGATGTATTCAGTGTTGACATGTTTAATACCTTCAATGATTGAACCGCTCATCCCCAGATAATGGTTAAATCGCAGCACCAAGACTCTGCTGTCAGTAAGCCACGGGTACTGTTCTTCCTCAGACTGTATTTGAGTAGCATCAAGGCTGATCTTAGGTCCGTTCAGAACTAGAACAACTTTTAAATCAATACCGTCACTCTGGAGGGCAGACTTCATGGCTTCATCTACCCATCGATTGAGTTCCCCGCTGCGAACGATAACGGCAAGGGCTCCCTCTATCTTTTCCACTACAACTCCTCGTGAATCTTATGCCTATAAGTCTGAACGATTTGCTCATAGGTCTTACCCTGGCTTGCCCAGCCCCACCGCTGGAGGTCTTCTACAGGGTAGGCCTGGGGGCCCTGGGCGAGCTCAGCACGTACGGCTGCTGCCAGCTGGGGTACGCCCTGCTGCTCAACAATGTGAACCCGAACCCCGGCGTCCTTAAGCACCCGGGCGCTCGATACATCGTAGGTAACGATTGCTGCCTGTGAAACGTAAGCATCGATGATGGTGGTTTGGAACCCTTCGGCCGCCACAGTGGGGTTGACCAGGGTGGCTCCGCGAAGCTCACGAGCTACAGTTGCGTGGTCGACGAAGCCCTTGAAATCTACTGCATCAGAAATACCCAGCTCAGCGGCATAGGCTTTAGCCTTCTCTAAATCAGCCCCAGCCCCCAGTACTACACCGGTAATCTCAGCATCTTCTGCATGGAGTTGCTGGACAGTTTCGAGAAAAGCCCGCCACCCCTTCACCTCAACTACACGGGCTAAAAAGACAAGCTTTTTCCGCTGGAAGACAACATCTTCAGGGGCAGCCATAGGCAGGGGGGAAACGTTATAAAAAACCTCAGCATCTACACCTGAAAGCTTTTTAACAAAATCACAGGAGGGCTGAGAAACACCCAAAACCTTAGAAGCTGCACGAAGCGTCAGCACACCTAATGTACGGTCTACCAGCTGACTTGCTAGGCGGATAACAGCCTTCTCCGAGACCACAAAGCCCGAACCGTGCTCGGTATGGACTACGGGAATCTTCATCATTCGGCCTAGGGCAACCCCAAACCAGCTCATGCTAAAGAAGCGGGTATGAATCGAGATAACATCGATATTCTCGCGCTTCAGCACCTTAGCGAGGCGGGTAAGACCCACTAGAGATGGGAAACCGAGGATGCCGTCGACGGTGAGGTATTCCTTGAGCCGATAAACCTTGATACCGTTTTCAACACTCACACCGGGTGTATCTGAGAGGGTCACGATAGTGACCTTATGCCCTAGCCTGTGCAGCTCAGCTGACAGGGCAGAAACATGCTGTTCAAGGCCACCCACCTTAGGGGGGTAGTTATTGATAACGAAGGCGATATTCATAGTTTCTATTTGCCCTCTTCTTCTGGGCGGCTTTCAGCAGGCACGGGGTGGCGAGGGTTCTCAGCCTTCCCCTGCTCTAGCTGGGCTCTGAGCATCGCCACTTCTTCAGCCAAAGTTCTAGTGTCATCCCCCAGTCGTGAGAGATCTAGAGTCAGGTGCAGGCAAATACCGATCAGCATAATAATTGCCAGCATGAAAAGCAGGTTGACGGGCACGATGACGCCTGTCAGGTCAGCAAGTGTGCTCAGCAGATGGGGGAAGAGAGCCAGCACAATAATTGCCGCAGATACGAGCAACCACAGGGCAGCGTACTTTTCCTTCATCTTCTGGTTACGCACCTGGGCGAAGACCATGACGAAGATGAGAACCGACAGGATCAGAAAAAAGACATTTGACGGCATGCTTAGCCCTCCCCGGCTGTTTTCTTACGCGTCATGGAGATACCGAAGGCGAAAAAGGATCGCACCAGGTAGATAGCTGATTTTAGAGGCCCTGATGAGGGAGTGCCGCCCTGTCGTTCCCGCATTTCTACCGGCACCTGAATGACCTTGCAGCCAGAACGGATAGCCATCACGGTTGAGTCGATGGTATCCCCTAGATACTCAGCAGGGAAAAATTCACAGTACTGCTGGATGCCCCGGCGGTTTACCGCACGGAAGCCGCTGGTGACATCGGTAAATTTCTCACCCGAGATACGGGTGAAGAGGAAGGAGAGCAGGCCCATTGCCCATTTACGGGGGCCTCGTACCTTGTAGGTATCAGAGGCTGCAAAGCGGGAGCCGATAACGATATCGGCCCGGTTCAGTCCTTCGATGAGGGTGTCGATAAACTCAGGTGGGTGCTGGCCGTCCGAATCCATCTGCAGAGCAATGTCGTAGTCCATACGGCGGGCATACCGGTACCCGGTTCGCATGGCAGCACCAACCCCCATGTTGTAGGGCAGGTCAATGACGAAAGCACCGGCCTGGCGGGCCACTTGGGCCGTACTATCTGTAGAGCCATCATTAATGACGACCAGGTCAACCCATGGAGCCTTGGCCCGAAGGTCAGCAATCGTCGCTCCAATAGCCTCTTCCTCATTCCAGGCGGGCATAATCACCAGAACGCGCGGACGCTCCTGCGGTGCAGATTCACTGTTCATCTGTGGGCTGGCTTTCCTGTCTCGTGCATCTATCGGCCGATAGGTAACATGCGTATGGCCCAGTCTATCAGTTTGGGGTAGCCCGCCTTAGGGCGCTGAGCAGGCCGTGATCTTGTATAGAACAGCATCACCTTCGCGGTGAACCTCGGTCAGCACTCCAGACTCAGCCAGCCCCTCAAAGCCCGCGTACCAGCTACTGTGATCATGCCCGCTGACTTCTGCACGACCGAAGTCAAGATAGTAGTCAGCGTTGAGGTTATCCAGAGCACGGCAGACCTGAGGGTCCATGAGAGCCTGATTCAGGTGATCCTGAACGTACTTCACATCATCATCTGCGGAATAGATAGTGTGGTAGGCGGTCACGGGACGGTCTGCTATTGCATAGGCCAGAGCAGCGCCGGTGAAAGGCTGCACTACAACGGTCTCACCTTCGGGCACATACTCATCGAGCACCTCAAGCATGTCGAACTCATCGGTGCTCAAGAGGTCAGATTCAGGGTCAGGAGCATACTCGTAGTAGTTGGCCTCAACCTGGTTCTGCAAAGCGGTGCTAGTTTGGCCAAACCCAACTACAGCAAACAGGGCTACAGCACCGACTACTAGCATGCGGCGGGCGCTCTCCCACTGAGTTCGCTGCCACCAACGGTTAACAACCAGTTTTTCCGCTACCCAGTGCACAGCCAGGGCCAGTATAGGAACACTCATGACGGGCAAGAGGGCAGCCAGACGGAAAGAATCGTGGTACCAGAGACCTACGACTTCATAACGTCCCTCCTCCCACGCCAGGGAGCGGGCAGCTACATAGAAGTAAACAACCACAGCCCAAGCACCCAGCACCCAGAGGGAGTAAACATTGGCACGGCGGGTGAATGTATACAGGCCAATGACAAAAACAATGGCCAGGAACCACTGGGGCTTAAAGCCCATCGCGGCAAAGGCAAAGGGTTCCCCTAGCGCCTGCCCCTGGGTGAGGACGGGGCCCCACACTTCGCCTGCTGCCTGGGGCGGACGGACCACGCCCCACAGAATATTCATCACGATGAAAATCAGCGCAACGCCTAGGGCGGTGGCTCCCGCTGCACCCCAGTAGGCACGCAGCTTAAAGCTAGTAACGAAGTTAAGAATGACGCGGCCGAGCAGCAGAGGAATAATCATTACCAGGAGCGACATAATCGCATTGGGGTGGGCAATCGCAATAGCCAAAGCCACCCAGACCCCTAAGACCACCGACTGCAGGGTTGAGATACGGCGAACCGCTACCATGCGGAAGAGCTGCGCTACCAGACCGATACCGGCAGGAATCAGGGCAATACCTAGCAGGTTCGGGTACAGCACACCGAAGTCAAGGAGCAGAATGGGGTAGGCAGTAAAGGCGGCTGCGAAAGCTCCCACCACCATGACGCCTGCGGTGTTCAGCTTAAAAATTTGGCGCACCATAAAAACTGTGCTCAGAGGCCAGATAATAGCCGAAACCACTAGCGCCATGGTGTTGGTTGCTACCGGTATATCTGCACCTGAGCCCATCGAAATCAGCGAAACGATAGCGTGCCAGGCACCGGGGTAAAAAGTGGGTTCCCCTTCAACCGTTGTCATTGCACCCAGGGTGAGGGGCGAGGCGCTACCTGTCTCTTCAATGAAACGCACAGCGTTAAGGTGGAAGCTGTTATCCCAGGTCTGAGAAATCCATTCAGGCTGGCCAATAGCATTCGTAACGTTGCGCCACAGCAGGAGGGCACCCACAAGGAAGCTGCCCCAGTAGGCTATCTGATCTTTCGACCACCAGGCGCTAGCCACTACGGAACGTTGAGGAGGAAGCCACCTCCCCTGATGCGAACGAGCTGGAGCTGAGCCCAGCCCAGCCCAGCGTCCTACTAGCACCACAAGCAGAATAACGGCAGCAAGTACTACAGCCGAAGCAAACGGAACCCATAAAGCCCAGCGAATACCGAGCATAGGAGTCACGGTTGCGCCCAGCATAATAGCTGCCACAGAAAGCGCCGGAGCTAAACCAAAAGCCTCAAACCCGCGTAGCCGGGCAGCCGCCGAAATCAGCAGGCCCGGAACAAAAAGATAGATAAGCCCAACCAGTAGAGGCATTGCAATCTCGAACCAGCTCATCGTTCTCCTTGTTTGTAGCCACAGCGGGGGTAAAGCGTCCTCCCCAAGTCTAGTAGTAAAGCCCGGTAAGGAGGTGCTGAAACTTTTAAACAAAGGTCACAGGTGCTAGACACAGTGATTCTGCACGCCAGGCTAAGACTCAGGCGCTCGGCGCCCAATGGTGGGGCAGGCGAAACCCACTACACTGGAAGTTAAATGGCGCAGGTCACACGGCCTGTTTTACCTAGTACAAGGAGTTAACGATGACCTATACCGTGGGTAACTACATTCTCGATCGCCTGGCTGAGCTGGGCGTAGACAAGGTCTTCGGTGTGCCCGGGGACTTTAACCTCTTCTTCCTCGACGATGTGCTGGCGCACGAGAAGCTGGATTGGGTGGGTAACGCGAATGAGCTCAACGCCGGGTATGCGGCGGACGGCTACGCCCGCGTCAAGGGCCTGGGCGCCCTGGTGACCACCTACGGCGTGGGTGAGCTGTCAGCCATCAACGCGACCGCCGGCTCCTACGCTGAGAATGTTCCCGTGATTCACATTGTGGGTGCACCCAGCCTGTCAGCCCAGAATTCTCACCTGCGCATGCACCACACCCTGGGCGATGGCGATTTCAAGCATTTTATGCGTATGGCATCCGAGGTATCTGCCGCCGTTGCGGCCCTGCACCCGGCAACCGCTGCGACCGATATCGACCGCGTCATCCGCACCGCCGTCATCCACCGTAAGCCCGGCTACCTGATGCTGCCGGTTGATGTATCGACCATGCCGGCCACTCCCCCGTCACGTCCGCTCGATGTGGATAGCCACGTTTCCTCACCCGATATTGAGGCCCTCTTCAAGGACGCCGTCACCGACTTCATGCGCGGCAAGAGCGTGACGGTGCTGGCAGATATCATGGCTGAGCGCCTGGGGGCAGTGCAGGACGTCCGCGCCCTGGTAACCGAAACCAAGTTCCCCTTCGCGTCCCTCATGTGGGGCAAGGCCGTACTGAACGAAACCAAGCCCAACTTTGCGGGCATCTACGTGGGCGGCCTGTCTGCTGAACATACCCGTGCGGTAGTGGAAGATGCCGAGGTGTTGGTCTGCGCTGGCGTGGAATTTACAGATACCACAACCGGCATATACTCACATCAGATAGACTTTGGGCGGGTTATTAACATTGGTGCAGAGAGCACCAGCATCGCCGGCCGCCACTACGCCCCACTCACCATGGCCAGTGCCCTGAACATCATTAAAGAGGTATCCCTAGAGCTAGGCCTGAAGGGCACCCCCTTTGAGGCACCCACCACCGATGAGCCCCTACCTGAGATCACCGACGAGGCCCTGACCCAGGACGTCCTGTGGCGGGTTCTCTCATCAAACCTGGACGAGAAGAACACCGTTGTGGTCGATATGGGCACCTCTTTCTTCGGCATGGCAACCCGCAAGTTCCCGCGCAACTCCCGCTTTATCGGCATGCCCCTGTGGGGTTCTATCGGCTACTCCATCCCGGCCCTGCTGGGTGCGGCTATGGCCGATACCGATTCCCGTGGCGTGCTGATGGTGGGTGACGGCTCAGCCCAGCTGACGATTCAGGAGATTGGCACCATTATCCGCGAGGGCGTGAACCCGGTGGTCTTCTTAATCAACAATGACGGCTACACCATCGAGCGGTCGATTCACGGCGTGGAGGCCCAGTACAACGACATCACCACCTACGACTGGTCAAAGATTCCAGCGGCCTTCGGTGGCACCGACTCTAACACCGTCACGCTACGCGCTGCTACGGTTCGCGAGTTCGACGAGGCCTGCCGCCTGGCCACAGAAAACCGTGACAAGCTGGTTTTCATTGAGGTGGTAACCGCCCCTATGGATATGCCCGAGTTGCTTGAAAAGTTCGGTGCCCAGGCAGCCCAGCTCAATAAGAAGAAGTAGTACAAGGGCCCACAAGGACGCGCCCGCCCCGCCTTCATGTACGAAGGCAGGGCGGGCGCGTCCGGCTATAGCCCACAGGCGACTAAAGCAGGCTAGCGACCCCAAACACGGCCACGGCACCGGCAAAGCCCACTAGGCCGATGAGAGTTTCCATCACCGTCCAGGTTTTCAGGGTGGTCTTCTCGTCCATGTTGAAGAAGCGGCTGACCAGCCAGAAACCTGAGTCGTTGAAGTGGGAGAGCACAACAGACCCGGTCGCAACCGATACGACCAGGGCCGCAAGCTGAATGGAGTTGAAATCTGCCGCCAGCACACCGGGGGTGATAAGGCCTGCGGCGGTTGTCAGAGCTACGGTCGCTGACCCCTGGGCAACGCGCAGAATTGCAGCGATCAGGAAGCCCGCAACAATGAGGGGAACGCCCAGGTCACCCAGCACATCAGCGAGCGCATCACCAATTCCCGAGGAGCGCAGCACACCGCCGAACATACCACCGGCGCCGGTAATCAGGATGACGGAGCAGACTGCGGGGAGTGCACCGTCCATAGTCTGCTGAATCCCCAAAGCATGATCTTTGCGTTTGAAGCCGAGCAGGTACATGGCAACGAGGGAGGTAATGAGCAGGGCAACTGGGGTTTCACCGAGCAGACGCAGAGTCTGGAACCAGGTTTCATCTGCTGCACTTTCGGGCAGCACCCCACCCTTAGCCAGGGTGTTGAGGCCGGTGTTGAGGAAGATGAGAACCATGGGAAGGAGCAGCACGAAGAGCACGGTACCGAAAGAGGGCGGGTTCAAGGGTGCATCCTGAGTTTCTTCGTGACCCATGAGAGAGGGAACCGGAAGATCGATGCGCTTACCAATGAATTTTGAGAAGAGGTAAACCGCCAGGTACCAGGTGGGTACCGCGATAATGAGGGAGACAAGCAGTAGAGTACCGACGTTAGCTTCGAAGAAAGAGGCGGCCGAGACAGGCCCTGGGTGAGGAGGCACGAAGACGTGCATCACGGAGAAAGCACCCACAGCGGGAATGCCATAGAAGAGTAAGGAGCCACCGACCCAGCGGGCAACGGAGAAGACGATGGGGAGCATTACGACAAGGCCGGCATCGAAGAAGATGGGGAAGCCAAAGAGCATAGATGCCACGCCGAGAGCGATGGGGGCGCGGTCTTCACCGAAGACCGAGATGAGTTTATGGGCAAGTACCTGGGCACCACCGGAGTATTGGATGAGGGCCCCCAGCATGGCTCCAAGGCCAACGAGCAGGGCCACGGAGGCCAGGGTTGAGCCAAAACCACTGAGCATGACCGGGACGACGCTGGCGATAGGAATCCCAGTGGCAACTGCGGTGAGTAGGCTGACAATAATGAGGGCTGGGAAGGCGTGGAGTTTGAACTTAATGATGAAAAGGAGCAGAAGCAGTATCGCCCCGGCGGCGATAGCAAGAAGGGGCCCGGCGGTGAGGGTTTGAGCCCAGTCTTCGGGAAGAGGCATAGTGGTGTGCTTTCGTGTGGTGGTGTGTTTTTAGAGGGTAGGAGACAGAGCCGCCAGAGCAGCTGTAGCGACTTCTTCGGGGGTGCCGGAGATATCAACGAGCACGCCCGCTTCGTCCGCTTCGAGGGGTTCAAGGGTGGCGAACTGGGAGTCGAGCAGAGAGGTAGGCATGAAGTGGCCTTGGCGGTATTTCATGCGGTTTGCGATAGTTTCTCGGGGCCCGGTCAAATGTACAAAGAGGACGCCGGGGGCAGCCTCACGTAGTACGTCACGGTAGGCGCGTTTGAGGGCGGAGCAGGTAACGACTGTGCGCTCGCCGCGGGCGTGCGCGTCCTTAATCCAGGTGGAAATGCGGGCCAGCCAGGGGGCGCGATCTTCGTCGGTGAGGGGAATCCCGGCGCTCATTTTCTGAATGTTTTCGTTAGGGTGCAGGTCGTCACCTTCGATAAAGGACCACCCTAGCTGGTCGCGCAGGGCGTGGGCGATGCTGGTTTTACCGGTTCCGCTCACACCCATCACGACGATGTGATGTGTGTTTTCCTTTGTCATATCTACTATTGTGCACCTATTTGACCCTCCATACCGAATAGGCAGGGCCTGAATCTCGGCGACGTCCTGGGCCAGGAGCAAGAGGGCCAGCAGTGAGTGCCTGCCTGCTTAACCTGTTACGACTTCTACTCTTTGTTACAGCTCGCGCACGTAACACTGTCACAGTTCTACTCATAGGGGCAATATGTGAGAAAGGCTAGGGTTTGGTGCACCTGAAGTCCTAGGCTGAAGACCAAGCGCTTCAGGCGCTGTAGTCCCCAAGCAGCCGCACAAAGGAAAACCGACCATGACCACCCAGGTAAACATCAGCGAGAAGACCGCCACCGAACTTTTCTGCGAGGCTTTCGGCGCCCAGGCAGCCGGCGTTGCCATCATCACCGCTGAGGGCTCCGACGGGCTGCCGGGTGGCCTGACTATCTCTTCCCTGTCGTCGGTTTCTGCTGAGCCTCCCATCGTGTCTTTCTCTTTTAAGGACCGCACCGGTTCGGCTGCCCGCATCATCGACGCTGACTCCTTCCTGATTCACCTGATTGGTGCCGATAACATCGAGATCGCCAAGCTCTTCTCGGTCAGCAAGGCCGATAAGTTTGGTGATACTTCCACCTGGGACCGCCTGCCCACTGGCGAGCCCCTGCTGCACGGGGTGAGCCGGGTGTTGCGCGTCCGCCCCCTGGGCACCCTCGATGCGGGCCCTGCCGTGGTTTTTACCGCTGAGGTCACCGACTTCATCCGCCACGATGCCAACGCAGCCCCCACCGTTTACCACGCCCGCCGCTTCCACGGCCTGGGCGACCACTCAGCCCTGTAATCTAGCGCCCCGGCAGGCCCGGGGTTTTAGACTGGTGCTATGACACTCCCTGCATCTCTTCCCTGGATTGAAAAGCTTATTGCCGCGCAGTCCATCAGCCAGACCAGCAACCGCCCCGTGCTCGACCTGCTGGCGGCTGAGTTTGAGGCTCACGGCCTGACCCCGCACTACACCTACAGCGAGGACGGCGAGCGCGCCAACCTCTTCGTGACCGTTCCTGCCGCTGATGGCGGTACGGACGGCGGCGTGGTGCTGTCGGGGCATACGGACGTGGTGCCGGTTGAGGGCCAGGCCTGGACAGTCACTGACCCTTTCACGCCCCTGGTAAAGGACGGCAAGCTGTACGGGCGTGGGGCGTCGGATATGAAGTCTTTTATTGGGTCGGCTATGTGGCTGCTGCCCCAGCTGCGTGAAGCGGAGTTAGCTAGGCCCGTTCATTTCGCTTTTTCCTACGACGAGGAAATTGGCTGTGTGGGTGCGCCTGCCATGGTCAAAGATTTCAAGGCCCGCGGTATTAACCCTGATTTTGCGGTGATTGGTGAGCCGTCCATGATGCAGGTTATTTCTGCCCATAAGGGTGCCCACCGCGGGCGGGTGACTTTCAAGGGTATCGCCAAGCATGCCTCCCTGGGCCCACACGGGGTTAACGCCCTGGCGCAGGCGGCGGAGTTTATTACTTTCTTTGAACAGCTGGCCGGGCATTGGCGGAAGAACGGTCCCTTTGATGAGGGGTTTGTGGTGCCCTATTCCACTGGCGGGGTGAACTTTGCCCGCGGTGGTATTCAGTACAACATTGTGGGTGAGCACGTGGTGCTGGAGTATGACTTCCGCACGGTTCCCCAGATGACCACCGACGAGGTGCTGGCCCTGGTTGAGGCGAAGATTGCCGACGACCTGCTGCCTGCGCTGAAGGAACGGGCGGCGGACGCTGAGGCCCTGGCTGGTGCTGCGCCCGGCGAGTTTGTGGACGCCGTGGGCATCACCCATGAGCTGCTGGCTGCCGTCCCTGCCCTGGGTACTGCTGACGGTGCTGAGATAATTGCCCTGGCCAACGAGTGGGCAGGGCGCCCCGGTTCTATGGAGGCCCAGAAGGTTACCTACGGTACTGAGGCTGGCCAGTTCGCCCTCTACGGCGGAGTGCAGGCGGTGGTGTGCGGTCCCGGCGATATCGCCCAGGCCCATACCCCCAATGAGTGGATTGAGCTGGCCCAGATTGAGGCCTGCGACCGCTTCATGCTCAAGGTGCTGGAGTGGGCTAGCCAGGAATAGGAGAATACGATGACACCCCAGGACACAGGTGCGCGACCCCGTCGGCGTATTCGGGTTTTTCCGGAATGGAGTGTTGATTTCCCCCTGTGGGGTGCTCCCAGTGAGCTAGAGCAAGCCGGAGAGTACCCCTACCCTTATGACCCGGACGATTTACCCCAGGTCCCGTCTGACCTGGTGGAAGAGCTTGCGGATTGGTCACAGGCGTGGGCGACCCGGGCAGCTGAAGAGATGGGTGAGGCTCCTCCCCGTCCCCTCACCCAGCAGGAGCGCCACCAGGAAGAACTGGAGTGGAAGAATCAAGGTAAGGCCCTGGTAGAGAGCCTGCGGGCAGTTTTAGGGGATGGCTTCGAGATTATCTATGAGGGCTAGCCAGGAATAGGGTCGGGTATCTGAATTAATGCTCAGTATCTAGTGCAGACTTTTTGGGCTGTGTGCAGAGAAAACCCTGCACACAGCCCAAGAAGTCTGCACAGCACCGAGTAGGAGGTTACTCCCAGAAAGCCCGCTTCTGCACGACCGGGATTTTGCCAGTGGGCACGTAGGTGGCGGCAGCGGACGCGGCGGTAGCCTCGGTGTCCTCGCTCTGAGGTAGCACCTCAGCCGACTTAGACCGGTACATGTGCTTGTTAGCCCACAGGCCAAACCCAAGCACAGCCAGAGCCAGCACAACGCCGACCACCTGGAAGATAGAGAACTGACCATCGTAGTAGAGCTTGAAGAAGGACCCACCCATCATGCCACCGGCGATGGGGGCACACACCGGCACCCAGGCGTAGTACCAGCGGGAGCTACCCTTACCGTGGATAGGCAGCAGGGCGTGCATGAGACGGGGGCCGAAGTCACGGGCCGGATTGAGAGCAAAGCCGGTCTGGCCACCCAAACCAATCACCAGCACAGTGACCAGAAAGCCAAAGGCCAGAGGCTTGAGCACGTGATTCAGGTTGAGCGCCAGGGCTGAACCTTCGAGCACAGGGGTGAAGTTAACCCCCACGTAGAGGGCCGAGAAGACCAGCAGGAAGGTACCGATAATCTCAGACAGAGCGTTGGTGAAGTAGTTGTGAATAGCCGGCACGGTGGCAAAAACACCGAGCTTGATCTTGCGGTCGGCGGTTGCCTTCCAGTGGGGCAGGTAGTTGAAGAAGACGAAGCCCGCACCCACCATGGCACCGGCGATTTGGGCGAGAATGTATCCGGGCACCATGGCCCAGTCGAACTCCCCGTAGGCGGCTAGGCCGATGGAAACAGCGGGGTTGAGGTGGCCGCCGGAGTAGGCGTGGGAGGCGTAGACGCCGAAGGTAACGGCAAAGCCCCAGCCGAAGGCGATGGTGAAGAAGTTGTCGCCGTGGCCCTTGGAGCGGCGCAGTTCGACGGTGGCAATGACGCCGCAGCCGATGGTCACCATAATCATGGTGCCCAGGAATTCAGCGAGGTAGGGGCTGATGGTATTCACGTGTTTCTCCGCAAGTGTCGGGGGCTAGTACGCCCAGGCAGGTGCCGGATCCTTCAGCCCATAGTTTGCTTCACTTGGCTTTAAGTGTGAATGATTGGGTTTTATGCGGCAAGGCTTAGGAGTAAAAGTGCCCTAACACTTAAGCGGTTTACCGCCCTCTTTTCCGAACACTGTGACCAAGCACCCACCGGCCCCGCCCACCTGCTAAGACGGCGGTAGACGGGGCGGGCGTCCGCGCGGGGCAAAGAGGCGGACGCACCCGCCCCACTAGCGTCCGAAGAGGCGGCGCAGCTGCCCCGGCAGGGTGTGGCGGTGTTGCCAGGAGGCAAGGGCACCCCAGCCCAGTACGGCACCCAGGGTGTTGTTGAAGATGTCTTCGGCGTCAAAGGTTCGGATAGGGCAGTCGTAGTAACCCCAGATACCGGTCAGCTGGGTCAGCTCAATCGCAAGGGAGGTGCCAAAGGCAGCAAAAAGCACGGTGCGAAAACTAGCTCCCCAGCGCCAGCGGGCCAGCAGGCCAAAGGGCACAAAGAGCAGCACGTTCAGCAGCATCTGCAACACGTAAATCGAAAAAAGGGCGCCGAGCAGGCCGTCATTGGCGGCAATAGCAAAGTCGAGGCTCCAGCCCAGGAAGAAGCGGGGGTAGGTGCTGCCCCAGCCGTCGGGGCAGACAAATACGTCGTTATCGGGCAGGGGTAGGAAGGTGTAGGCGATGACCCCGGCAGCGTAGAGCACCAGGACGCCCGTAGCAGCTATGCGGCGCAGGAGCCTGTAGACAGGCAGGTGGCGGCCAAGCCACCAGAGGGCGGGCACGATAAACACCATGAGCAGAACCCAGAGGGAAAGTGCCTGCTGGAGCACGGGAATCGAGAAGTAGAAGTAGTACCGCATAGCCTCATGCCGAAGGGGTGGATGGGCTGTTTATTGTACCGATGCTTACTGAACTTTTACAGGGAGCGGCGGGTGGTGCGACCCCAGGGCAGGGGCTACTCTTCGCCGGGGCGCAGGAGGCTGTGTGCCACCTGTCTGACTGACCTAGGTGAGGGCGGTCAGGGTCAGCCCGGCTGCGGCCGCAGCGGTTGCGGCAAGTAGTTGACCAAGGGCAAGGACGCCGGTGGCCAGTTTACCGGGGGCTCGTAGGGTTTCGAGCAGAGCGGTGGAGAAGCTGGTGTAGCCGCCTAAGAAGCCCACCCCCAGAATGAGGGTGAGATTTTCTGTAATTACAAAAGTTTCCGCACCGGGAATAAGCCTGATGCGGGCAGCAAGAAGGCCGGTGAGACAACCCAAAAGAAAGGATCCCGTGACATTAATAAAGAATGTCCCTAGCGGCATAGACACTTGCCAAAGCCTTGATACGAGGGCCTTAACCCAGGCATCAGCCCACAGGCGCAGGGCAGCGCCTGCACCACCGGCGATAAAGACCAAAAGGTAGACCATACCCTACTCCCCTGCTCCACAAGCTGGCCGACCGGCGTGGGGCGGGCGTCCGCGCCTCCCCCATCTGCCCCCGAGCTGCCAGCCAGCCCAGGCCAGCAGGTAGCCACCAACCAGCGAGAGCAGGGCATAGGCAGCAGCCACCCCCCAGCGCCCGCCCAGGGTCAACTGAGCCAAGGCGAGGGCAAAGGTGGAATAGGTGGTGAACCCACCCAGAAAGCCGGTGCCCAGCGTAAGACGGAGCTCTTCAGCACGAGCCGATAAGACCCCTCCCGGGGCAGCAGCAAGCAGGGTACCTGTCAAGAGAGCCAGCAGGAAGGCCCCTACCCAGTTCACCACCAGCACGGTCACCGGTAGGGTGCTAGAGACGGGACAGGCAGCCAGGAGCAGGGCCCGCACCAGGGCACCTACTCCACCACCCAGAAAGACGAGCCAGGTAGCGCGGAATGTAGGGGTCATTCCTCCAGCCTACGCCGCCAGCAGGGGCAGACGCACCGTGAACTCGGTACGCCCCGGGCGGGAGACCACATCGATAGAACCCCCGTGGGCTTCTACGATGGCCTTGGCAATGGGAAGGCCCAGACCGGTGGTGCCATCGGAGCCGGAGCGGGCAGCGTCCGCCCGCGTGAAGCGGTCAAAAATCTTGCTCTTGAACTCGGGGTCAATACCGGGGCCGTTATCGCTCACGCTCATGATGGCCTCGCGGCCGCTGGCAGAAATCGACAGGGAGGCGGTCACCGTGGTGCCCTCGTCCGTGTGCTTCCGGGCGTTCGAAAGCAGGTTCAACAGCACCTGCTGGAGCTGGGAGCGGTCGCCGCGCACCTCCACCACATCCTCGGGCAGGTTGAGCTGCCAGACGTGAGAGGGAGCTGCCACCTGTAGGTCCATGACGTTTTCTACCAGCAGTTCGGTCAGGTCCACCTCGGTCATTTCAGGCTCACGGCCTTCGTCGAGGCGGGCCAGCAGAAGCAGGTCTTCGACCAGGCGCGACATGCGTTCGGTCTGCGAGTTCACGCGCTCTAGGGAAGTCTTACCCTGGTCGGTGAGGGTTTCGGTCCAGCGAATCATATCCGCATACCCCTTGATAGCCGCCAGGGGCGTACGCAGCTCGTGGGAGGCGTCCGCCACGAAGACCCGCATTTGCTCCTCGGTGCGCGAGCGCGCTTCGAGGGCCGACTGTACGTTGTCTAGGAGCTGATTGAGGGCATACCCGACCGCTCCTACCTCGTCGCCGGGGTGAGCGTCCGCGGGCTGTACGCGGGTTGCCTCGGGCAGAGTTTCGAGGGCCAGGTCCATGTGGGCGACGCCCGCTGCGACCTGCGAGACCCGCTCAAGGGGTTGCATGGTACGGCGGATAATCCAGGAGCCCAGCACACCGGCACCGATCATCACGGCGACCGAACCGGCAGCGATCACAGCTACCAGCACAGCAAGGGTGCGGTGGGTTTCTGCCAGGGGTACGCCGGTGACGATGACGCCCTCGCTGACCGGGTTATCCTGCGTGACAACCAGGTATTCGCCCACCTCAAGGTCTACTTCAATGGTTCCGTCAGAGGTGGAGAGCGCCAGCAGGGTCTGCTGGTCGGCGTCACTGAGGGTCTGGGTGGAGCCAACCGAGTCGAGCATGCCCGCCACCACGGTCTGGCCGTTGGCGGTGCACAGGCTTAGGGTGCCGGGCCCCTGGCCGGGGGCGTCGAGGGTGGTGCGGCCGTTGAACTGCTGGCAGCCGTCTACCTCGGTGCTGCTACTTTGCCCGGACGAAGGGCCGCCGGGTTTGAAAGAAACAGCTCGGTGGGCGGCTTCGTCGAGTTGCCCGTAGGCCCGGCCCATGAGGGAGCTAGAGAGGGCGATGTAGCTTGAAACGCCAATAATGAGGCAGGCGATACCCAGCATGGTCACCAGAATGGCGATGAGCTTGGTGCGCAGGTGAGGGGCGGTGCGCAGCCCGGTGGGGGCTGCGTCCTGGGCCTGCTCCTGCCCTGAAGCAGGCGCAGGGGTGCCCGCAGGCTGTGAAGGTGCTGCCATGGGCCTTACTGGTTGGCGGGTTTGATGACGTAGCCTGCGCCGCGCACGGTATGAATCATGGGTTCACGGCCCGCGTCAATCTTTTTGCGCAGGTAGGAGATATAGAGTTCTACGATGTTGGCCTGGCCGCCGAAGTCGTAGTTCCAGACGTTATCGAGAATCTGGGCCTTAGAGACCACGCGCCTAGCGTTTTCCATGAGGTAGCGCAGCAGGTCGAACTGGGTTGCAGTGAGCTGGATTTCTTCGCCGCCTCGGGTGACTTCGCGGGTGTCCTGGTTGAGTACCAGGTCGCCGACTACGAGTTCAGCGTCGTTGGCTGCTGCTACACCGGAGCGTTGCACCAGGCGGTGCAGACGGATGATGACCTCTTCCATGGAGAAGGGCTTGGTGACGTAGTCGTCGGCACCGGCTGCCAGGCCGACGATGCGGTCGTCCACGGAGTCCTTGGCTGTGAGGAAGAGGCAGGGCACCTCGGGGTAGAGCTTGCGGATGCGGGAGAGCAGCTCGATGCCGTCGAAGCCGGGCATCATAATGTCGAGCACAAGGACGTCGGGGCGCCAGTTGCGGGCGATAGCCAGGGCTGCGGAGCCCTCGCCCGCTGATTTGACCTCCCAGCCAATCATTTTGAGTGCCACGCTGACCAGCTCTTCGAGCATGCGCTCATCGTCTACCACGAGGGCGCGGATGGGCGAGCCGTCGGGGTGTTCAAGGGCCGGCAGGTTCTTGGCGATATCGATTGCTGTGCTGCTCATACTTCTAAGGGTAGCTAACCGCGGAAGTTTAGGGGTACCTTGATCGCTATGTGGGGGCTTTAGGGCTGTTTTCACAGGCGATTCTTATGCGGGTGTGAGCGGGAGCAAACCGGGGGTGGGTCTGTCTTGTATGAGCAAGTGAGAGAACATTTAGTGTCAGTGGGATGGCACAGAGATGTAATGTTTCACAAAGACCTGCCTTTATGAGCACCGCGGGTTTATTTCCTGGACTTCATCGGGTAGAGTTTTGAGCAGGCTGTCAATTGTTTATTTTTGAAGAAACTTTATGACGGGTTGCCTAGAGGCTTTCTAAGTTTGAGTTGAATGAACCACCTCGCAACTCGTTAGACGGGCTCGCGTTGATGGTTGTGGTTCCCCTCAGCGCGGGCCTCTCTACAGCAAAGGGTCTTGCCCCGCAGATGCGGGAGCAAGACCCTTTCTTTTTGCCCTCCTAGGGAGCCTGTGCGGCGCCCGACTTAGCAGGCGGACGCGCGGCGGTGCTGTACCAGGTCGATGGCAGCGCCGATGAGGGCGGCAACCAGAGTGGGTACGAACCAACCCAGGTCGTAGGCGTGGGCGGGGGCCCAGCCGATAAGGGGCTCGATGACGTTTGAGCCAAGGCCCTGGGAGTTGAGGGTCATGAGCAGGGCCCAAATCACCGAGACCAGCAGGGCGAAACGGTGAGTGAGGTTCATCCAGGGGGCTCGCAGGGCGGCCTCAATAAGAGTGAGGACGACCAGGGTCAGGGCCGGCGGGTAGAGGGTGGTGATGATGGGGATAGCGAAGCTCATCAGCCCTTCCAGGCCGAAGGACGCCAGCACGAAGGCAATCAGGGTGAAGATAATAGCCCAGGTGCGGTAGGAGACCGAGGGCACCAGCTTGTTGAAGAAAGAGCTGGTCGCGCCGATGAGGCCCACCGAGGTGGTCAGGCAGGCTAGCAGTACGATGAGGCCGAAGATGACAGCACCGGGGCCGCCCATGGTCTGGGCTGCGGAGTCGGTGAGCAGGGCTGCGCCGTCCTTGTATCCCTGGCCGTCCGCGATGTGCTCGCCAATGTAGCCCAGCCCCAGGTAGACCGCGCCCAGCAGCACGCCGGCAATACCGCCGGCCAAGGCGACGCTGCGGAGCATCTCGCTGCGTCCGGTCACCCCTTTTTCACGCAGGGAGGCGATCACGATGATGCCGAAGGCCAGACCTGCCAGGGAATCCATGGTCATGTAGCCGTTGACGAAGCCGGTGGCAAAAGCGCCGGTGGCGTAGTCTTCAGTCGGTGCGGCGGAGGGGGTGCGCAGGGTAATAAAGCTCATCACGACCAGCACACCCAGCAGGGTTACCAGGGCGGGGGTCAGGTACTTGCCCAGGGTATCAACGATGCCGGTGGGGTTCATGGCCAGCAGGTAGGAGATACCAAAGAAGACGGCAGAGAAGATGAGGGTGGGCACCATACCGTCCGCCGACAGGTAGGGGTCTACGGCCATGGCATAGCTGATGGTACCGGTACGCGGCAGGGCATAGAGGGCACCGATGGAGAGGTAGACCAGGGGAGGGAAGACGAGGGCAAAGATTTTTCCACCGCGGGCCGCCAAATCTTGCAGGTCGCGGCCGGTGACGGCGAGCGCGATAACAGCCAGGATGGGCATCAGGACGCCGGTCACCAGGAAGCCTGTGATGGCGGGGGTGAAGTTTTCACCGGCTTCTGCACCGAGCATGGCGGGGAAGATGAGGTTGCCTGCGCCGAAGAACATGGAGAACAGCATGAGGGCTGTGACCACGATGCTGATGAGCGGTGATGATTTGGTGGGTGCTGAGTTCATAAGTGTGGGGGTAGTTCTCTATTTGTACGAAAGGGTTTAGTTTACTCCTGTTTATTGGGCAGGTTGCGGGTGGGTAATCCCGCAGTTGGCGGTGGGTCGGTAGACTGGTAAGGATATTCGCGCGTTTTGAACCTGAGGCGAAAGGGGGTCACGTTGCGCATTTCACGTATTTATAACAACAATGTGGCTCTGGCTCAGGCCTATACGGGCGAGCAGATGGTGGTTATCGGTCGTGGCTTAGCGTTTGGTAAGCGTAAGGGGGATATGGTTGATCCCACTCTCATTGAGCAGACCTTCGTGCCGGAGCACGGCACCCCCGATGAGCATTTGGCGGGGTCGCTGGCGAAAATTCCGTCTGAGATTCTAGGCCTTGCCACTGAGCTTGAGTTTTTAGTCAAGGCCGAGGGAATTACCATTTCTCATTCCTTTATTGTTCCGGTGGCTGACCATATTAGTTATGCAGTGGTTCGGGCCCGCGAGGGGCTGGTGGTGGATTACCCGCTGGCTCTTGAGGTGTCTCAGCTTTACCCGCGGGAGGTCCGATTTGGCCACCGGGCCCTTGAGCTGGTCAAGGAGCGCCTGGGGGTTGAGCTGCCTGAGATTGAGGCAATCCCCCTGGCCATGCACCTGGTCAATTCACAGTTTGCTTCTGAGGATATGGGCGGAACCTACCGTATGACCGAGGTCTTTGCCCAGATTTTTGAGGTGATTGGGGCCGGCTTTGGCGGCCCGGTGGACCGGTCGCTGATGAGCGCTGCCCGTTTCGTCACGCATCTGCGCTATCTCTTTGTGCGCGCAGGCGCTGCCCAGACCGCGGACGCGGGCACGAGCGTCCCTCTGCTCCTTGAGAGTTTGAAGGACGCCCACCCCCGCGCCTTTGCTGCGGCGGTGAAGGTGAAGCTGGTGCTTGAGATGCATCTGGAGCAGAACCTGACCGATGATGAGCTGACCTATCTGACGATTCATATTGCCCGCCTGGCCCGGGACCAGTACGGAACCTCCTAGCGGCGTTCACCCTATTCTTTTTCTCTTCACCCCGAGATAATCCCTAGGGTCAAGAGAGAAAGAGTAGGGTTATTGGCCTGTTGCTCGGACGCCGAAGTGACGCAACCTCGAAATCAACAGTTCTGGGCGCTGAGCCAGATCACCCCAGGTGGCACGGATAACCGTCCACCCCGCCAGTTCTAATTCCCGCTGCCGCAGCGCATCATTGCGTAACTGCTCATCGGTTGCCCGGTAGGATCCGTAATACTTATGCAGACCGTCCACCTCAAGAAGCAGTTTGAGGTGGGGCCAGGCAAAATCAGCACGGTACAGGCGCCCGGACGGGGTAGTAATTTCAAACTGTTGAATAGGCTGTTCGATACCTCCTTGATAGAGGCGAAGCCTGGCAAAAGATTCAAGAGGTGATTCACTCAGCGGGCTCATCAGCGCAGCCACAACACGCAATTTCTGGGAGCCTCGCCCCGCACAGTGTTCGAGCTCTTCTCGCGCAGTGTTAAGTTCGAGATTCCCGTGTTTTAAAAAGAAATCTGTGATAGCTAGCGACTCTTGCAGAGGCATAGTTTTTCCGCAGTCTATGACGGTTGTGAGCGGGTTCGTGACTTTAACTCCGCCTAAATCAGTAGCCAGGGAGCATTCTTTTACCTTATGGCTATGCAGGATTGCCTGCGGGTGCCCCGACTTATTGATACCCAAGAGGGAGAGGTGCACTTTAGGGGGTAGGGCCATCAGCGGCGCACCCCACAGCAGGGCAGCTGACTGATGACTCACTACGGCTGTGGGGCGGGTTTTCTGAAGGGCTACCGTCACAGCTTTGGCTCGGTCGCTTGCTGTGCAGTGTCGTGCGATATCACCTTTGAGATAGACCCCGCGGGTCAGGCGTATAAGCTCACCTCTACGGTGCTTCGCACTGATGAGGTTGTTACTCATGCCCGATTCTTTGAGTTCACGGTGGGTGTGCATCGCTGAACAGATGTGTGAGAGGTTGAGTTCCATGCCGCTACTGTGGCAAAAAGGGTCGGGCGCTTCAAGTGCCCCTACGTGTACCTGTGGATAACCCTTATTTTCGCTCGTCAGTTGCCTGTGGACAAGAAGACACAAGTTGGCCTCTGCGTCGTCACAAAGAACACCCTATTCTTTCTCTCTTCACCCCGAGATATTCCCTAGGGTCAAGAGAGAAAGAGTAGGGCGATAGTCGCTACTTTAGAGTTCGGCGGAAGTTTGGCCGTCGCGGGCGCACAGAGCCACCCCGTCTAGAGGCAGGGAACCTGCGCGGTAGCGGATGGCGATATCAAGGACGCTGGTGCCGGCAGAGAGGACGTCGGTTAGTTGCTGGGCGGTTGAGATAGCTGACATGACTAAACCTTTCAGATAATTCATTAATGTATCTCTTACCCCTCGCACTAGTCTCTTTTCCGAAAAACACAAATCAAAATACTTTACAAGGAAAGTTTTTAGGGGTAGATTAAAAACATCGAAACAACAACACCACCTCGAAAGGTCACCATCATGCAGTTCGGCATCTTCTCCGTCGGCGACGTCACCATGGACCCCACCACCGGCAAGACCCCCAGCGAATATGAGCGCCAAAAGGCCATCGTTGAAATTGCCAAGAAGGCAGACGAAGTAGGCCTCGACGTCTTTGCCGTCGGCCAGCACCACAACCCACCCTTCATCGCGTCCTCACCGACCACCACCCTGGCCTACATCGCAGCCCAGACCAAGAACATCCTGCTGTCGACCTCCACCACCCTGATCACCACCACCGACCCTGTGCGCATCGCCGAAGACTACGGCACCCTGCAGCACCTGACCGACGGCCGCATGGACCTCATGCTGGGCCGCGGAAACACCGGCCCGGTCTACCCCTGGTTCGGCAAGGACATCCGCCAGGGCGTCAACCTGGCCATCGAGAACTACGCCCTGCTGCGCAAGCTCTGGAGCGAACAGGTGGTCAACTGGTCCGGCAACTTCCGCACCCCGCTTAACTCCTTCACTGCCACCCCGCAGCCCCTGGACGGTACCGCCCCCTTCGTCTGGCACGGCTCGATTCGCACCCCCGAAATCGCAGAGCAGGCCGCCTACTACGGTGACGGCTTCTTCCATAACAACATCTTCTGGAACAAGGAGCACACCCAGCAGATGATCAACCTCTACCGCGAGCGCTACGAGCACTACGGCCACGGCACCGCCGAGCAGGCTATCGTGGGCCTGGGTGGGCAGGTCTTCATGAGCAAGAACTCCCAGGACGCCGTTGCCAAGTTCCGCCCCTACTTCGATAACGCCCCGGTCTACGGCGGCGGTCCTTCTCTGGAAGATTTTGCTGACCAGACCCCGCTGACCGTGGGTTCACCCCAGCAGGTCATTGAGAAGACCCTGTCCTTCCGCGACTACGCTGGCGATTACCAGCGTCAGCTCTTCCTGGTGGATCATGCAGGCCTGCCCCTCAAGGAGGTTCTGAAGCAGATCGATATGCTGGGTGAGCAGGTTGTGCCCGTCTTGCGCGAGGAATTCGCTAAGCTGCGCCCTGCCGGTGTGCCCGAGGCCCCCGTCCACCCCCGCTACGCTGCCCACCTGGCTGAGCAGGGTAAGTAGGGAGTAAGACCCATGAGCACTCCTTCTATCCTTGTTGTCACGGCAGGTTTGGGCGAGCCGTCCACCACTGCCCTACTGGGTGAGAACCTGAGCGAGGCCACTGCCCGGGCCCTAGCCGCTGCTGGAGTTGAGGCGAGCTTCACCCAGATTTCGCTCCGCTCTCTAGCTACCGATATCACCAACCACTACCTGACCGGCTTCCCCATGGGCAAGCTGGCGACCGCCCTGGATCAGGTGCGGGAAGCTGACGCCCTGATTGTGGTCACCCCGGTCTTCAAGGCCAGCTATTCGGGGCTCTTCAAGAGCTTCTGGGACCTCGTCGAGGACGGCTCCCTGGCAGGTAAGCCCGTACTGATTGCCGCCACCGGCGGCACCGCCCGCCATTCCCTCATGCTGGAGACGGCCATGCGTCCGCTCTTTAGCTACCTCAAGGCAACCGTAGCCCCCTCGGGTGTCTTTGCCGCAACAGACGACTTCGGCACCGATGTACACCTGGCTCCGCGCGTCACCAAGGCAGCTAGCGAGTTTGCCCAGCTGGTGCTCTGGACGTTTGGGTCGGTAGATCCTGCCGGGCAGGCAGGCCAGCAGGCTGATGAAGGCGGGACCAGCAAGGCCAAGCAGCAGGCAGTTCAGGACGCCAACACCGGCTCCTTCTTCGGCATTCTTGAGAAAGAGCGGGGCGGGCAAGCACCCGCGGCAGCTTATAAGGCACCGGGGTTAGAAGCCCTGACGGTCACCCCTTTCGAGGAATTACTTAAACGGAATACACCGGGCGTCTAAAGGGCGGCCTACCGGTACAGCACTGGCGGGGAGGGTAAAAGCCCTCCCAGCCATTCTTTAAGGTGTCTAAATTTTTGCATTTTCGTTCCGCAACTAAAACAGCGTCCTAGCTGGTGAGCGCGCGGGAACCCGTTAACCCATCTTAATATTTCCCACAGATATTCCGTACAGGTGACTCAGCGCGTTAGGCTGGCACCAGATAGAGATTTTCTGAGAAAGTCTCCTGAACCACACCTACCCACCCGGTAGACAGGAGAGGAGGTTCTATGAAAACAGCCCCCACACCGGCTCGTTTCACCAAAGAACAGGAAAATCTGTGGAAGATTTACACCAACACTTTAGAGACCCTCAACCTACACCTCGATAGGTGCCTCAAAGAAGAAGTGAAAATCAAGCTGGCAGACTACAGGATTCTGGCAGCGATTATAGATTCACCACAGACAGATTCCACCGACGCCCACCCCATAGTGCGCATGCGCGACCTAGCCCGCGCCACCAATGTCTCGGCATCACGGCTGACCTACCAGATCGATGTGCTAGAGAAAAACGGCTGGGTCACCAAGGTCTCGGTGCCCAGCGACAAGCGGGGCAAGGGAGTGCTAATCACCCAGCGGGGGCGGCAGGTCTTCAAAGAAGCCGCCCCTGTCTATACCCGCGAGGTGCAGCGCACGGTCTTTGAGGGGCTAGAGCCCGACATCGCCCGGGCCCTGGCCCACTTTTCCCGCAGTGTGCTCGGCAAGATTGCATACCCCGAGCGGCGGCGGGTAAGAGCCTAGAAGATACACAGAGGGGCGGATTCTTGTAAGCGTCCACCCCTCGTCTTTGCCCTGCCGGTAGGCAGAGAAAAAATTTTAGATTTTTACTGCTGGTCGGCAGAACCGGGCTTCTGGGCCTTAGGGATGACCCCAACCCGCTGGGCCTTGTAGAGCTGCTCGCGGTTGGCTAGTACCACCAGGGCCAGGGCGTTGAGGGCCAGGCCGATGATGAAGATAATCCAGCCAATCACCATCAGGGCAGTACCGCTGAGGATTGCACCAACAATCAGGGCAGCAACCGAAACCAGGTAGGCGGGGGAGAGAAGAAAGCGGGTATCCATGGGGTCCTCTCGGTGGTTCTAGCGGACGTGCGGGCGCGGGGCGCGGGAGCGGAAGATACGCTCGTCGCTGGAGGCAGCAGCACTGGAGGCTGCGGCTGAGACCAGGGGCTGGGACTCGGTAATGGCCTCGGGCTCGTGGAGGTAGGGGGTAGCGGGCGCGTCCTCTTCTTCATACTCTACCCGGGCGGCGGCGTCCGCACCGGCGATCATAGCGGGCAGGGGCCCGCCCTTGAGGCGCTGTACCATCACCAGGGTGGCAAAGACGTTCAGGCCCATACCGGCCAGAAGTACGACCCATCCCAGCACTGATACCCAGGTGGAACTCGCACCCACCATTAAAGCGCCTGCAAAAAGGGCTGCGAGGGAGGTGAGGTATGCCGGGGAAAGGTCTTTGGTGTCCATTGGTCCTGATTCTGTGAGAAAATCTAATATTCTAATTTCAGAATATATTGCAGGCGTGCCCTTCCACCCTGAGAAGCCCTCGTCAACCTGGGGCCCACATAGGCCTATAGCGGAATAGGCACTTACCCATAGTAGGTGATGATTCTGCAAATTTCTTGAGTATCACCTAGCCGGTGCCTCGAATCACTCCCGCTCGCGGGCGGTTGAAGCATAAAGAACGGACAGCTGCCCCGGGTGCGATTTTAAGATACCACCGCCCCGGGGCTAGAAAGTAGGGCTAGAAGTTGGGGGTGGCGTCCGTCCCGACCCCGCGGCGGCGGATTTCGGGTACCAGGACCTCGGGAGCCCGCTGCCCACCACCGGGGCGGACGCCGGCGCCCGCCTCCCCTGCGGACGGGTGGGTCCCGCAGGCCCCGGAGCTACAGCCACCGCAGCCACCGGACGCCCCGCAGGGCGCGGGTGCAACAGCAGTTTCCTGGGCGAGGTCTACACCGTGGGCGCGCAGGTAGTCTTCGTGTTCGGCTACCAGATCGCGGTCTTCAGCACCAAGCACCACGAACCCACCGTCCCGAATCATCTTCAGGTCGTCGAGGGCTGACTGGCCGGTTGAGGTGAGATAGTCACCCAGGAAGAGGGAGTTGACCACATGGAGGGCCAGGGGCTGGAGGGAACGCAGGTGCATTTCACGCCCGCCTGCCATACGCAGTTCTTTTTCGGGGGCAACCAGGCGTACGGTGGCCAGGATCCGCAGGCAGCGCAGCGGGGTGAGCTCCCAGGTGCCGGCCAGCGGGGTGCCCTCAAAGGGCATGAGGAAGTTGACGGGGATGGAGTCCCCTTCCAGGTCTTTGAGGGCAAAAATGGCGTCCACCAGCTGTTCGTCGCTCTCGCCCATGCCCACAATCAGGCCGGAGCAGGCAGAGAGACCGGCTTCCTTGGCGGAGTGGACGGTGTTCACGCGGTCGGCGTAGGTGTGGGTGGTGCAGATATCGGCGTAGTGGTCTTCGCTGGTGTTGAGGTTGTGGTTGTAGGCGTCCACCCCGGCCTGCTTGAGGCGGTCGGCCTGGCCGTCTTTGAGAATGCCTAAGCAGGCACAGACTTCCACCTGGGGGTGTTCTTCTTTGAGGTCTTCGACCATGGTGACAACGCGCTCGACGTCGCGGTCGGTGGGTCCCTTACCCGAGGCGACCATGCAGACGCGGGAGGCTCCGCCCGCGATGCCGTAGCCGGCCTGTTTGACGGCTTCATCGGTTTTGATCCAGGAGTATTTGAGCACTTCAGCTTCGGAGCCGAGGCGCTGGGAGCAGTAGGTGCAGTCTTCGGGGCAGAGACCTGACTTGAGGTTGACTAGGTAGTTCACCTTGACGGTGTTTCCGAAGTAGTGGCGGCGTAGACGGGAGGCGGCGTCGACGAGGGCGAAGGTTTCAGCGTCGCTGGCGGTCAGGGCGGCAAGCGCTTCGTCGCGGTTTGCAGGCTGGCCGGCCAGAGCGCGGTCGGCAATGGCAGAGAAGTCAATCATGGAACCAGTCAACACCGATTTTGAACGGTGTTCAAATTGTTACTTCTCTCTACACAGCTCATAATCACCTGAAGAGTACTAGGCGCCGCAGCCCCCAGAGCCACAGGCACAGTTACCGCCGCAGCCACCGCCGGACGCCGCACCCTCCAGCGCGACCTGGGCATAGGCGTCCGCGTCCTCCACCCCGGCAGCACGCAGATGCTCTACGCACTCAGCTACCAGGTCGCGGTCACCCGCATCGGCAATGGTGAGGCCAGCGCCCACGATGAGCTTGAGGTCCTCAAAAATCAGGCGGGGCTGGGCGGGGTCTACGGTCAGCACCAGCGAGTCCAGGGCACCGACCGCCAAAGGTTGCAGGGAGCGCAGGGTCATGTCGCGACTCTCCCCCAGGTGCAGGCTCTTTGCGGGTGCAGCCAGGCGGGCGGCGGCCAGCACGCGCAGGGCCTCCATGGGGGCCAGGGCGGGTACGCCCACAAAGTCCACGTCGATACGCTCCACCGCGGGGTCGGCTGCCAGGTCAGCTAAGGTAGCTGCCAGTGCGTCGGCGTCGAGGGGGGCTGCGACCTCTACAAGGGAGGACGCCACCTGCCGCTCGGGTGCGCCCAGCAGGTTGATGGCGGTGATGGTTGAGCCGAAGTGGGTGGCGCGTAGTTCTGCAGCCAGTTCCATGAGGGCGAAGGTGGCGGCGGGGCTGGCAGTCAGTATATCGTGGAGGTTGGCTGGTGAGGCAGTTTCGCCTGCGCGCAGGCGGGCGGCAAGATCTGAAAAGTTGAGGGTCATGGGTTCAAATCTACTCCTCTGCGAGGGAACAGCGCCTACTGCCAGCTGTTGCCGGGAGCGAAAGTAGGTCACAATGAGGGGGTGGCTTTATCCCGTGAGAAGATTCTTGACACCGCTTTTGATGTGCTGCGCCAGTTTGGCTTAGCCGACCTTTCGATGCGTCGGTTGGCTACCGAGCTGGGCGTGGCCCCCGGCGCGCTCTACTATCACGTCAAAAATAAGCAGGAGCTTCTAGCCTCATTAGCCTCCCGCATGCTGGCCACGGTTGAGCACCCCCAGGCAGCGGCAACCCCCGGCAGCCTGCTCATCACCGGGGAAAACACCTACCGGCAACTTATTCCAGTTAAGGAATGTTCCGAAGTCATCCGTCTAGCCCTAGCCCTTCACCCCGCAACTCTCACCCCTGATAGACTGACCCTGCTCGACACCCTTGAAACTGACTTTGAAGCCGTCACCGGTACCCCGCAACCCGCCCAGGCCGCCGAAATTTTCATGCACACCTGCCTGAGCCTCATCGAACAAGAGCAAACCCGGGCCCTACTCACCGGCAGCGCCCCACCCGCTGAGCCACCGGCGTCCTACACCTCCGCCCTCACCGCCATCATCAAGGGCTTTACCGCCTAACCCACCCCACTCAGCCAAGCCCCGTAGAACGAAAAGATAAGACTGTGACCCTCCGTGTTGAGCCCGTCTGGGCTACCCTGCCAGACCACCGCGCCGAAGTTGAGGCAGCCCGCGCTGCTTTTGTTGAAAAGTACGGGGCAGAGCCCGACGGGGTGTGGTCAGCGCCCGGACGCCTCAATCTACTGGGTGAATACATCGACTTTCTCGGCGGGTCCTGCATGCCCATGCCCATGCCCTACCGCACCTATGTGGCGGGTAGGTTACGTACCGACGGGGTGCTGCGGGCGGCGTCCTTGCAGATGCCGGGGGACGACCGAACGGTCGTGATTCGCGAGATTACCCCGGGCACTTTTAAGGGCTGGTTCACCTATGTGGCGGGCGTAGCCTGGGCCATGAACCGGGAAGGTGGCAAAGATATCGCCCTGCCCCATAATTTTGGGGCTGACCTGCTGATTACCTCCCAGGTGCCGGTGGGCGGGGGCCTGTCGTCCTCTGCCGCCTTGGAGTGCTCCACAGCCCTGGCCCTACTAGATCTTTCCTGCCCCCTGCGCCAGGGGTGCGATTGCACTGAGGCTCTACCTTCTGACCTCTCCCCCACCAACGACGCCCTGCGTGCCCGCCTGGCCCAGGTCTGTATTCGTGCCGAGAACGAGGTGGCGGGGGCCCGCACCGGCGGCCTTGACCAGACCGCTTCGCTGCGCTCGGCACCGGGTAAGGCCCTGGTGGTGGACTTCCGCGATTTCTCCATCAACCCGCTGACCGTTGATGTGGCGAGCGCTGACCTAGGTTGGCTGGTCATCAACACCAACACCCCCCACGAGCTGGCGGGGGGCGAGTTTGCTGCCCGCCGCGAGGCGAACGAGGCTGTGACCGGGGCGATGGGGCTGGACTACCTGCGCAATGCCCTGCCCGAGGATCTCACCTGTGCCGGTATGAGCGAGCGCGAGGCTAAGCAGTGCCGCCTGGATCTGGTGGATCAGACCGTCAACCGCGCCCTGGTTGCTCTGGAAGAGACCGGCCAGCCCCGCACCTTCCCGCGCGGCTGGGTGCGCCACACCCTGCACGATATGACCCTGGTGGAGCGGGCAGCCTACCTGCTGGGCCGTAAGGACGCCGGTGAGCAGGTTGACTGGAGCGAGCTGGGCAGGCTCTTTACCGAGAGTTTTGTATCGATGCGCGATGAGCTGCGCGTTTCGCGCCCCGAGATTGATCTGGCGGTTGATACCTGCCTGGCGGCCGGCGCTCTGGGTGCCCGTCTTGTGGGTGGCGGCTTTGGCGGGGCTGTGATGGCCCTGCTACCGGCCCACCTGTTGGGGTCAGCGGCAGAGCGGGTGGCTCTAGCCTATGCCCAACAGGGCTACGCCGACCCCGAATTCCTGCCCATGGTGGCGGGCTTCCCGGCAGATCGAGATATATAGGGCTCTCTTATTTCAAGGTGACCCAGGGGTAGCCATCAGAATTTTCTCAGCCTACTGGGTTTCTTTTTGTGGGGTTAGTGCGTAAACTTATCAACAGGGAAGCCTACGAGCTATCCCTGTATTCCAAGCTCGCGCAAGCGAGGAACGAAAGGAGCCCACCATGGCTGCAGAAGACAAGATTGAAAACGGCCTCGACAACCTCGCCGGCAAGGCCAAGGAGGCCGGTGGCAAACTGACCGGCGATGACCGCCTCGAAGCTGAGGGTAAGGCCGACCAGGTTCAGGCCCAGGCTAAGGACAAAGTCGATGAAGCCAAGCAGGCCATCTCCGACGGTATTGATAAAGCTAAGGACGCCATCAGCGGCATCAAGGATTCCCTCAAGAAGGACTAGCCTTATCCCTTTCAGGCGCTAAACTGCTAGTGGGTACCCATTTCGGGGCCCCTCGCACCGCACAAGAAAGGTGGAACCCATGGGTTTCGATCTCAACAGCGCCATCAACGACGGCATCGACAAGGCTAAGGACGCCATCAACGAGAAGGCTGGCAAGGAAGTTGTCAGCGAAGAAAACGCTGAGAAGGCTAAGGAAGCCGCTGCCGGTGCCGCCACCAAGCTCACCGAGAAGTTCGGTAAGTAAAACCGTCTTTTAGGGTTAGCGCTATCGCCGGGTGCTCACGAGGTATCGTGGGCCCCGGCGATAGCTGTATCTACCCAGACGGTAACGCTGTGGTGCCGACCGTCCGCACCGCAGAGCGGTCTTTTGTTGCCTCAGCGGCAAGCGCCCCGCAGACTGTAGCTGAGCTCATTGAGGCATCGGGCAAGTAGGCGCCCGCCATATTTTTTGAAATTACAGGTTTTCTACACCCTGCGGATAGGAGTTATCCACAGGTGGGGATAAAACTGGGGAAATCTCTTACATCGGTGTAATTACAGGCGGCAGTTAAAGCTTTTTGGTGCCGTACACAGGTTTTTAACATCTGTGGAATTACACCCCTGTAGTTATTAACAGCTGTGGATAAATCCTGTGGACAAAGAGTGAGGGCCCACCGTAATGGTGGGCCCTCACTCTTTTTATTCTGTTGTTACGGCATAGGCGGGCGACTTGGCAACCGGTCAAGCACAGCAGCGACCAGGGCGCCGGTCACAAGGCCGCCAAGGTGGGCTTCCCAGGAGATACCCGGCATGAGGAAGCCGAAGGCGAAGTTGATTGCCACCAGGATCACGATGCTACTGGTACTCTGCTGGCGGGCTCGTGAGAGGGCAAAGAAGGCTCCAAAGAGGCCGAAGACGCCACCAGAGGCCCCCAGGGTGCTCACGTCCATACCGCCCAGCACCGAGGCCAGCAGATGCACGGCCACAGACCCGCCAATGATTGAGAGCAGGTAGGTTGCCAGGAACTTCCCCTTCCCCATCAAGGGTTCTAGGGCCTGGCCGAAGAGGTAGAGGGTGAACATGTTGAGCAGCAGGTGGCTGATGTTATCGGGGGAATGCAAGAAGCCCGAGGTCAGCAGACGGTACCACTGCCCCGTGTACTCCACGTAGAGGGGGTTGTAGATACCGAATACCGTGACCTGCGGGAAGATAAATTGCAGAAGCCACACCACACCATTTATACCGATAAGGGCATATGTAATAGTGGGGCGGGCTTTAGCGTAGCGAATCCGCGGGGCTGAACGCTGTGCTTCTGCCAGGCAGTCCACGCACATCATGCCCACCTCAAGCGGCACCTGACACTGCCCGCAGGCTAGCCGCCCGCAGCGTCCGCACCGCACATAGGTCACCTGGTCAGGGTGGCGGGGGCACACCGGAGTCTCATCACTGGAATAGCCGTACCTGCCGACCTGCTCACTCACGCGCGCGTCCTTTCAACTGCGGCATTAGCCGCTCAAAAAAATTTTCTAGGGTAGAGCAAAGGCCCACCCAGGAAGGGGCGGGCCTTGCACTAACCTGTGGAAGGTTTAGAGTTCTTCGATGTCGATGGATGAGATAACGACGTCCTCGACGGGGCGGTCCATAGCGCCGGTTGCTACACCTTCGATGGCGTCAACGACCTTCTTGGAGTCCTCATCTGCGACCTCACCGAAGATGGTGTGGCGGCCGTTGAGCCAGGGGGTCTCAACGGTGGTGATGAAGAACTGGGAGCCGTTGGTGCCGGGGC
>DXCN01000047.1 GCA_019115985.1 Candidatus Rothia avicola
GCCTACTACACCGTCAATGAGGCTCTGACCAACACCCTCAAGCACGCCCAGGCCCAGTTCGTCTCACTGTCAGCGTTTGTCGCTGGTGAGTCCCTGGTGGTCACGGCCGAGGACAACGGCATCGGCGGCGCGGACCCCGCCCGCGGCACCGGCCTCGCCGGCCTGGTCGAACGTGCAGCCGCCCTGGGGGGCACAGTGCAGGTGGATTCTCCTGCCGGTGGTCCCACCCGCCTGACCCTCGCCCTGCCCCTACCCAAGGGCTCAACAACCCTGTAGCGTTTCACGTGAAACATTGTCACGAAAGGTACCCCATGCGCATTATCCTCGCCGAAGATTCCGCCCTGCTCCGCCAGGGGCTGACGATGGTGCTAGGAGCGCTGGGGCACTCCGTGCTTGCAGAAGCAGAGGACGCCCCCACCCTGCTCACCGCCGTTGAGGCAGCAATGGCGGGGGATGGGGTCGACGCCGTCATCACCGATGTGCGCATGCCTCCCACCCACACCTCTGACGGCCTCAAAGCCGCCCTACAGCTGCGCGAGACCTACCCCGGTCTGCCCATCGTGGTGCTTTCCCAGTACATCGCCACCGCCTACGCCCGCGAGCTCTTTGCTCGCTCCGCAGCCGGGCTGGGCTACCTGCTCAAAGACAGGGTGGGAGATATCGAAGAATTTGCCCGCGCCCTCGAAACCGTGGTGGCAGGTGGCACCGTCATCGACCCGGACGTCGTCCAGCACCTTCTCGGCGGCACCTCTAGCGGGCAGGCACCCGGGGTGCTGCCCGGTACAGCCGCCAGCACTTCCGGCGCGGACGCCCCCGCCCCCTCTTCCTGCCCCGGGGCAGGGAACGGCGGGGGAGCGTCCGCCCGCCAGCTCGGCCAGGCAACCCGCCCGGTCGGGGGCAAGCTGGCCAGGCTCTCCCCGCGCGAGCTAGAAATTCTGCGGCTCATGGCCCAGGGGCGGTCAAACGCAGAGATTGAAGCTGAGCTTTTTATATCCCCGGCAACCGTCGCCAAGCACGTGGGCAATATCTTCGACAAGCTCGATTTGCCCGCCGATACCGGCAACCGCCGCGTCCGCGCGGTCTTGGCTTTTCTAGAAGGCTAACGCTCCCTGTTAAGGCACGTACCCCAGTTTTTGTGCATATACCCCCTCTTTATCACGGGGTATATGCACAAAAACTGGGGTACTTACTTTTTCCCCTACTTCTGAATCATGGCCTGCGCCAGCACCTCAAGGCCACGGTGGGCCTGTTCCGTGCTGGGGGAGAGGTTAGAAATCATCAGCTCGTTGGCCTCTACCGAATCAGCGAAGCGGGTGAGGTAGTCGCCTACCTGCTCCGAGGTGCCTACCGCGGTGTAGCGCAGCATGTCCAGGATCTGCTGGCCCTGGGGTGAAGCGACCAGCATATCCAGTTCATCGTCGCTCAGGTAACGGTCATCTAGGCGCATCATGGACTTTACCCGCTGCCGGTGCGCAATCACCTGCTGGGCGCGGGCGTCCTCTTCTGTATCGGCGGCAATCACGTTAGCCGCAGCGATCACGTAGGGCTGCTCTAGCTGCTCTGAGGGAGTGAAGCGCTCGCGGTAGACCGCTATAGCCTGTTCCAGGTGAGTGGGGGCGAAGTGGGAGGCAAAGGCATAGGGCAGGCCCAGGGCACCAGCGAGGGAAGCGCCGAAGAGGGAGGAGCCCAGAATGTAGAGGGGCACATTGGTCCCTGCCCCCGGGGTTGCCTGGACGCCGGGCACACGGGTGTCCCCGCTCAGATAGCCTGCGAGTTCTTGGACGTCCTGGGGGAAGTTCTCTGCGTCCTGCGGGTCCCGGCGCAGGGCGGCGAGGGTGCGCATGTCGGTGCCGGGCGCCCGGCCCAGACCCAGGTCGATGCGGTCGGGGTACATTTCGGCCAGGGTTCCGAACTGTTCTGCCACGGTGAGAGGGGAGTGGTTGGGTAGCATGACGCCACCAGCTCCCAGTCGAATGGTTGAGGTCTGTGCACCAACGTGGGCAATAAGCACTGCCGGGGCTGCTGAGGCAATGCGCTGCATGTTGTGGTGTTCTGCGTACCAGATGCGTTTGTAGCCGAGTTTCTCTGCGTGCTGGGCTAGCGCTACAGAGCGTTTGAAGCTGTCTGCGGGGCGTTCACCCGGGAAAATGAGGGCAAAGTCGAGCAGGGATAGGGGTGGCATGGTGAATGTCCTTCTCTATATAGGGGTTGTGTACGCCTGGCATAACGGGCAGGGAAGGGTGCAGTATTCCTTGAAAAGGGGGCAGGGCGGGAGGTTTGGGGGAGTTGTGAAGGTTTTTCAAAGAATTTTAGGTGTAGTGAGTCATAGATGCGAGCCATAGATTTACCTCACTATCTGTCTATGACTAGGGGGAATATTGTTGGTGAGGGTGTTTTGCGGGACTGAAAATGGGTGTGGGGACGCCTGTGGGTGGCTTTTGGGGTCATTTTCGACTTGCGAAGTGTTTTGAACCTGCGTAGAGTATTACGAGTCGCCACGGCACAGGGGAAACTCACCAAGCGACAAAACACCTAGTCACATAGCGAATTCAGGCCCAAGCCGGAAGTGAGAAATCCCAGCTCACACGAGTGGGATTTTGAAGTAATAATCCAGCTACAAGCCACTGTGGGGCACAACACGGAGCACCGAGTTGACGCACAGGAAAGAGACGCGATAGACTAGACGAGTTGCCCAGATGGGTAACACGAAAACTTGAGAATGACCGATACGAAACACCAGCCAGCATCTGGCTAGGGTTGAGAATGCGGTTTGTTGCTTGAAAACTCAATAGCGTACCAATGTTATAGATAACATTCTTATCGTCCACACTACACACTAGTGTTCACAAGGAACACCAGGTAGTGCGGAAATTGAACTGATACCAAATATTTATATAACAATGTGAGAAACCAAGGGTTTCTTACAGAATTTGATAATCAATTGGTTTCAGATTCGTCAGCTTGAACCACACCACCCCGTGGTGAATGGTTCGCTAACAATCAGAGACCGGGATCATCAACTACTTCATTATTTTTCTAACGGAGAGTTTGATTCTGGCTCAGGACGAACGCTGGCGGCGTGCTTAACACATGCAAGTCGAACGATGAAGCCCAGCTTGCTGGGTGGATTAGTGGCGAACGGGTGAGTAATACGTGAGTAACCTGCCTTTAACTCTGGGATAAGCCTTGGAAACGAGGTCTAATACCGGATACGACCAGTTCCCGCATGGGATGCTGGTGGAAAGGGATATGTACTGGTTTTAGATGGGCTCACGGCCTATCAGCTTGTTGGTGGGGTAATGGCTCACCAAGGCGACGACGGGTAGCCGGCCTGAGAGGGTGACCGGCCACACTGGGACTGAGACACGGCCCAG
>DXCN01000008.1 GCA_019115985.1 Candidatus Rothia avicola
AAGGAAAGTCAGGGCACCGAGAACCATAAGAGCCACAAGGGTGAGCAGGGGCAGGCCCCTAAAAACCAGACGACCACGGCGGGTCAGACGGATTTTCCGACGCCCTGTCTTCGCGCTCTGGGGCGGTTCTACTACCGCGCTAGGCTGCTGAGCCGAGGCAAAAGCAGCAGGGCGGGAAGGTAGATTCCGCAGAGGAGCTACAGGTGCGGGGCGAACAGGCACAGGTGCCGCAAAACGGATGCGGTACTGGGGCTGCCGCAGTGCCCCGGCTGATGCGGGCACCTGCGGGTGCTGGCGGACGGTAAAAGTAGCAGCCTGATCAAGGGGCTTCTTCAAAGAAGTACGAGCCATAAACTCGGGCAAGGCGATGGTGCTCATAAGTCTTTCTCCTGATTCACGCTCAAACATTCAACCAAAAGTCGAATCTTTGTTCTAAAATTTCTTCGTATCTATGTTCTATCAGAAAAATCGAACATAGTCGAGAAAAATTAGAACAAATGTTTGAATAACCTGTTTGCTTGACATAGTCTTAGAAGACCACTTGATAGTGAACACCGGGTGGCTGACATTTTAAGAACCAACAGAGACGAGATACCGTGAGCGAACGAACTCCGCAGACTCCGGCAAGCCCGCCCCACAAGAGCTCTCGCCCCCTCACTTCCCGCCAGAAAAAAATTTTGAGCGCCATTTCAAGCGCTATTGATGAGCACGGCTACCCGCCGTCTATGCGTGAAATCGGTGACCTTGTTGGTCTCGCTTCACTCTCATCTGTTACCCACCAGCTCTCTCGCCTCGAAGAGATGGGCTACATTAGGCGCGACCCCAAGCGTCCTCGCGCCATTGAGGTTCTCACCGGCGAGACCTCCCCCGAAGAAGCAAAGCCTGAAACCAGCGTCATCACGCTGCCGATTGTACCTACCTTCGCGCAGACCGACGATAACCTCGCTACCGTTCCCCTGGTCGGCCGTATTGCTGCGGGCTCACCCATTGCCGCTGAGCAGGCAATCGAAGACGTCATGACGCTCCCCCGCCAGCTCGTAGGGCAGGGCGACCTCTTTATGCTGCGCGTCAAGGGGGACTCCATGGTCGATGCTGCGATTTGCGATGGCGACTGGGTCGTAGTGCGTGCCCAGAACACCGCCCAGAACGGTGATATCGTCGCGGCCCTGCTCGATGACGAGGCCACCGTTAAGACCTTCCGCCAGCGCGATGGTCACACCTGGTTGCTGCCCCAGAACACCCAGTATGAGCCCATTCTGGGAGATAAAGCCACCATCATGGGTAAGGTCGTCTCTGTACTGCGCAGTCTCTAAGACCTAGCTTCTCACTAGTCGATTGACTGTTTGAGGCGCTCAAGTGCTCCTAGCACCACGTCCTTGCGGGTGGTAGTCCAGAAGGGCGGAAGGGACTTCACCAGGTAGGAGCCGTAGCGCTGAGTAGCGATGCGGGAGTCAAGGACAGCCACAACTCCCCTGTCACCGACCGACCGCACCAGGCGGCCAGCACCCTGGGCCATGCGTACCGCCGCGTGGTAGGCAGAAACAGTCATAAAGCCGTTACCGCCAGCAGCTGCTACCGCCCGGGTGCGAGCCTGCGACAGCGGATCGTCGGGGCGGGGGAAGGGAATACGGTCCATCATGACCAGGCGGCAGGAGTCGCCAGGAACGTCCACACCCTGCCAGAGACTCATGGTGCCAAAAAGGCAGGAATCGGTGTCCTCAGTGAACTCCTGCACCAGGGCGCGCAGAGACGACTCCCCCTGCAGAAGAATGTTCAGGTCGGTGCGCTCCCGCACGTACTCGGCAGCCAACTCGGCTCCGCGCTTAGAGGAAAAGAGCCCCAGTGCGCCGCCACCCGAGGCGGTCACGAGCTCAACGATACGGTCCAGTTGCTCTACCGAAACTCCCCGCCCAGGTTTAGGCAGGTCAGAGGCTAGATACAGTACGCCCTGTTTGGGGTAGTTAAAGGGTGAGCCCACGTCGATACCGTCCCACCGCGGAGCATCCTTACCCATCAGCCCCAGGGCACCAGCGGCGGCATCAAAACTTTCTCCCACCGTCAGTGTTGCAGATGTCAGCACCACGGTGCGGTTTTCGAAAAGACCTTCTCGCAGATAACCGGCAACCGAGATAGGGGCAATGTTCAGGGTGGCGGGGTCATCGTCGGCTGCCGCCACATACCCCCTACCGGGCTCCCATGAGCCGGTACGAGAAACCCAGATGACCTGATAGAGCGGGTCAGCGGTCAACATCTTTTCTGAGGTTTCGTGCACCTCGGTCAGGGCGGCACGCGCCATCTGGCGGCCAGCATCGCCGTCCTTATCCCCGCTCTTCGTATCGGTGAGGGCCTGACGCGCTGCATCACGCACGCGTTCCATGGCAGCGGCAACCCGGTCAGGCAAGCCCTTGGGCATCATCTCGGCGGGTACCCCGTTGAGAGAATCGTCAAGGGCGAGCGCCGCCTGTTCTAGTGCCTTGTGGTCGGCGTCCGTGTGGCGTTTAAGGCTGCGGGCAACCTTGGTGATAGCGGCCGGCGAGAGTGCCCCGGTGACGGCGCCGGTGACGCGGTCAGCCAGTTCGTGGGCCTCGTCGATGATGGCGATGTCGTGGTCGGGTAGCACCGCAGCACCCTCAAAGGCGTTAATGGCAAGAAGGGCGTGATTGGTAATGACGATATCTGATTCAGCAGCCCTGGTTCGGGCTATCTCGCTGAAACATTCTTCGACCAGGGGGCATTTTTTGCCCAGGCATTCTGAGGCGGTGACGGCTACCTGCCGCCATGCCTTATCGCTGACGCCTGGCAATAGCTCGTCGCGGTCGCCGGTGTCGGTGGTCTGCGCCCATTCGCGCAGGCGCACAACTTCTTCCCCCAGTTTTCCAGCAGGACCGATAGAGCCGGTAGCGGCGTCCATATCGAAGAGGGCGTCGCCGTCGTCCTCGGGGTAGCCGCCTTCAAGCTTGTGCAGGCAGACGTAGTTGTTGCGGCCCTTGAGGATAGCGACGTCGGTTTCGTGCTCGGGTTCATCGCCCAGGGCTTCCAGCAGGCGCGGAATATCGCGATTAACAATCTGGGATTGCAGGGCCAGGGTTGCGGTAGCCACCACGATAGGTTTTTCTGTTCTTTGGGCAGCGTGAATGGCGGGCACCAGGTAGCCCAGGGACTTACCGGTGCCGGTACCAGCCTGCACCAGCAGGTGCTTTTCGGCATCGAGGGCGCGGGCTACGTGGGCTGCCATGGTGCGCTGGCCGTCGCGCTTCTGGCCGCCGGAGCGCTCCACGACGGTGTCGAGGAGCTGCAGGACGGGCTTAGCACCGGGCAGGGTCTCTAGCTCCTGCCCGGTGGGTGCGGTGACGTGCTCGTTCATGCGCGCTGGGTTTCTACCGCCCCTGAGGCAATAGCTTCGTCGATTTCAGGTTGCAGTACCTCAAGAAGGTCTTCTTCAAGCACGTACTCAGCGAGGTCAGAGGCTACCTCTTCGCGGACCAGGGCCTGCACATAGGTACCGTCTTGCACAAAGGCAGTGCGCAGAATCTCGGCGTCCCACTCGTGCAGACGGGACACCACGCCACCTGCTGAGAAGGGTACCAGCAGGTTGAGCTCAATCGAAGGGCGGGGAATGGTGTCCGCAATCTTCTGCTGTAGCTCCTCAATTCCCTCACCGGTGCGGGCTGAGACCACAACGTGGTTGGGTTCCTTCTGTCGCAAGCGCTCAATGACGAAGGGGTCGGCCGCATCTGCCTTGTTGAGCACGATGATTTCGGGGATATTTTGGGCGTCAACCTCGGTAATCACCTGGCGTACAGAGTGAATCTGCCCCTCGGGGTCGGGGTGGGAGACGTCCACAACGTGTACGATGACGTCGGCATCCGCGACCTCTTCTAGGGTAGAGCGGAAGGCCTCCACCAGCTGGGTGGGCAGGGCGCGCACAAAGCCGACGGTGTCAGACAGGGTGTAGCCCACGCCGTCCGGAGTCTGGGCCTTGCGCACGGTGGGGTCAAGGGTTGCGAAGAGGGCGTTCTCGACCAGCACGCCGGCGTCGGTGAGGCGGTTGAGCAGGGAGGACTTACCGGCGTTGGTGTAACCGGCAATAGCTACGGACGGCACCCGGTTACGCCTGCGGTTCAGGCGCTTGGTTTCGCGGGCAGGAGCCATGGCCGCGATCTCTCGCTTGAGCTTGGCCATGCGGGCGCGCAGGCGGCGGCGGTCCATTTCGATTTTGGTTTCACCGGGACCGCGGGAGCCGATACCTTCACCGCCGGCGGCACGGCCACCAGCCTGACGGGACAGGGAGGCACCCCAGCCGCGCAGACGCGGCAGCATGTATTCGAGCTGGGCCAGCTCAACCTGGGCCTTACCTTCACGCGACTTTGCGTGCTGGGCGAAGATATCAAGAATCAGGGCAGTTCGGTCAATGACCTTAACTTTGACGATATCTTCAATGGCTCGGCGCTGGGAGGGGGCCAGCTCGGCGTCCACAATCACGGTATCGGCTCCGGATGCCTCAACAATATCTTTGAGTTCCAGCACCTTGCCGGAGCCCAGGTAGGTGCCCGGGTCGGGCTTCAGACGACGCTGCACCAGACCGTCCAGAACCTCAGAGCCGGCAGTCTCAGCCAGCGCTGCTAGCTCACGCAGGGAATTCTCGGCTTCTTCTAAAGTGCCCTCTGACCAAACACCTGCCAGTACAACGCGCTCTAAGCGCAGCTGGCGGTATTCGACCTCGGTAACATCATCAAGCTCGGTTGATAGACCCGCTACACGGCGCAGCGCCCGACGCTCTTCGAGATCTACCTGGTCGCCGTCGTATTCGGAATGTTCACGCTGGTTGTCTGAGAGTTCGCGGGCCCTCTCATCGAGCACACTACCGTTGCCCTGTGCCCGCCCCAGCACGCGGTCTACTGTACGTCTCAGCTGTTCATCTGAGGGAAGTTTGGGGTCATTGCTGGGGGGTGAAGTCTCGGTCATAGTACCTTTCGAGGTGGGTTGAGGCGTCCTTCTATTCTAGCTTTTCCGGGGCGGTAAGGGCAGAGGCTTAGCGTAGAATGAACGTCTATGAGTAGCGCGCACTATTTCTCTGAAAACCCCACCGGCGATTTTTCACCCCAGCCTATAACTGTTGAGCTGGGCGGACGCCGGGTGCAGGTTCTGACCGCTTCCGGCATCTTTAGCCCGGGTGGGGTTGATAAGGGAACCCGTATTCTCCTGGATGAGGCCCCCGCCCCGCAGGGGGCGCGCATGCTCGATATCGGGTGCGGATGGGGCCCGATTACCCTGACCCTGGCTATGGCAGCGCCTGATGCTGAGGTCTACGGGGTCGAGGTAAATTCCCGCTCCGCCCAGCTCACCGAGATGAACGCTGAGCGCCTGGGCCTGACCAACGTGACGGTAGCTGCCCCCGATGCACTCGATGAGTCACTGACCTTCGACACCATCTGGTCTAACCCGCCCATTCGCGTGGGTAAGGACGTTCTACACGGCATCATGCACGCCTGGCTCCCCCGACTGGCTCCCGGCGGCACCGCTTACCTGGTCGTGCAGAAAAACCTGGGCTCAGATTCCCTACAGAAGTGGCTGGCTGAGACTTTCCCCGACCTAGAGGTAGCCCGCTACGCTACCTCGAAGGGTTTCCGCATTCTAGAGGTGCACCGCCCGGCGTAAAGCCGAAGGGGCGTCCTTCTGCACGAAGGACGCCCCCCCTACTTCTTTGTCTCTAGCCCAGCAGCACCTTACCGGTCATTGCGGCAGGACCGGCCAGGACGACGTGTTCGAGGTTGTCGGGGCCCAGCACGAAGGTGACGGCAAGGGTTCCACCGGGTACGCGGACCAGCCACTCGTCGGGGGCGTCCTCGCCACCCCAGAAACGGGTAGCGGCAGCGGCGGCGCAAGCCCCGGTACCGCAGGAGAGGGTTTCGCCGACCCCGCGTTCGTGCACGCGCATACGAATTGAACCGATGTTTTCGGTGGCGGGGTCGCCGTCCTCTGCTGAGATTTCTTCGGGGACGACGAATTCTACGTTGGTGCCTTCAGGCGGGTTGGGTGAAACCTTGGGGGCCTCGTGCAGGTTCAGCCCGTCAAGCTTGCCGTCAGTGCCCAGCATGACAACGGTATGGGGGTTACCCATGGTGATGGAAAGAGCCCCGCGGGGAGTACGCAGGCCCTTGGCAGTTACCTGGGCGTCGGTGCCGTTATCGCGGGCCATATCGCCGTTGATGAAGCCCCAGGGGCCCATGTCGATGGCGTAGCCGTCTTCAGTGCGACCCACGGCCTTGATACCGGCGCGGGTGGCGATGAGCAGGCGTCCGCCCTCTTCAAGCTCAACCAGTTTCTCGGTCAGCAGGTAGTCAACGAAGGCGCGCACCCCGTTACCGCACATCTCGGCGATCGAGCCGTCGCCGTTGCGGTAGTCCATGAACCAGATAGCCTCGGGGGCCTCTTCCAGCAGGTGGGAGGCAAAATCCAGGTGCTCGGTCTTGACCGCGCGGATAAAGCCGTCGGCGCCGATGCCGAAATGGCGGTCGGCAACCTTGGCAATAAGCTCTGCCGGTAGGTCGAGCCTGGCTTCGGGGTCGGTAACGAAGATGAAGTCGTTGCCGGTTGCCTGCCCCTTGGTGAGGGTCTTGCCGGTCAAATCGCCCCAGACGGGGGTTTCTACGGTGTGGGTTGCCACGGGTTTTGCCTTTCCGTTGTGGGGCGCTTTTTCTTCTTAGTCTAGTGTCTGGTGGCCCTTGATGATGGCCAGGGCCTCGGTGAGCAGATCAGGGCTGGACCAGTCAAGCCAGTGCACCCGCTCATCTGCCCTGAACCAGGTGAACTGGCGGCGGGCGAACTGGCGGGTGGCGGTGACAGTATCGTCAACGGCCTGGGCGACAGAATATTCCTCACCGGCAGGCAGCAAGCCGCGGGCGGCGTCCAGAACCTTGAGAAATTCCCGGTAGCCGATAGCTGCCGGGGCGGTTTTGCCCCGGCGCAGGCCCTTGGCTTCGAGGGCTTCTACCTCGGCCAGCAGGCCGGCTTCTTCCATGGCAACCACTCGGTCGTGCAGCCGCTGGTGCAGCTGGGCGCGGTCGCCGTTGAGACCAATTTGCAGGGCAGGCTGGTGGTAGGTGCGGGTGGGCATGAAGGACGAGAAGGGGCGGCCGGTCACTTCAAAGACCTCAAGGGCACGCACCAGGCGGCGGTCGTCCTTCACCCGCTCAGCTGATTCGGGGTCAACCGTACGCAGGCGCTCCAGCAGGGGGCCGGGGCCGGACGCCGCCAGCTCAGCTTCCAGCCGAGCCCGCACCATCGGGTCGGTTTCGGGAAATTCCAAAACGTCCAGGGCGGCACGCACATACAGGCCGGAGCCACCAACCAGAATCGGGTAGTTCCCGCGAGCGCGAATCTCATCAAAGATAGCCCTAGCCTGAGCCTGGAAGGTAGCGACTGAGGCTTCCTCAGTGACATCGAGGGTGTCGAGCAGGTGGTGGGGAACCCCCCGCATTTCTTCGGCAGTGACCTTGGCGGTGCCGATATCCATACCCCGGTAGAACTGCATGGAATCGGCGTTGACGCATTCCCCGCCCAAGGCCCGTGCCAGCTCGATAGCGAGGGCACTTTTACCTGAGCCGGTGGGGCCCACCACGGCGATAATCGGCAGGGAGCTGCTGGCGGCGTCCTTCTCTGTCATGGGTTAGAGGGCGGGCTTGAAGGTGGGGAAGCCCAGGGAAACCGGGGTGCCGGGCACCTGGGTGGTACCGGTGCCGCAGGAGTCGGCCTGGGCGCGGTCCCAGGCGTCACCTGCGCGGGAGCGGCGCACCGAGTACTGGTCAGCGGTGGGGTCAGAAATCAGGTGGAAGGAACCGGCCTCGGTGATGGGCAGGGTCACCAGGTCACCGGGGCGGGGCACCTCGCAGCCTTCGGGCACGGTGAAGTGCACCAGACGCTGGTCGCGGGAACGGCCCGACAGACGGCCGGTTTCTTCGGCCTTACGCCCTGACTCTGCGGTAACCATCAGCTCCACGGTCTTACCCAGCTGCTTACGGTTTTCTTCACCGGCGATACGGTCCTGTAGAGCGATGAGACGCTCGTAGCGTTCCTGCACCACAGCCTTGGGGACCTGGTTGGGCATGGTCGCGGCCGGAGTGCCGGGGCGAATCGAGTACTGGAAGGTAAAAGCGGACGAGAAACGTGACTCTTCGACCACGCGCAGGGTCTCCTGGAAGTCCTCTTCGGTTTCGCCGGGGAAGCCGACGATAATGTCGGTAGTGATGACGGCATCGGGGATGCGCTCGCGCACCTTCTCCAGGATACCCAGGAACTTCTTGGAGCGGTAGGAGCGCTTCATGTCTTTGAGCACCTTGTCAGAGCCGGACTGCAGGGGCATGTGCAGCACGGGCATGACGTTGGGGGTTTCGGCCATAGCGTCGATGACGTCGTCGGTGAACATGGCCGGGTGGGGGGAGGTAAAACGGACGCGCTCCAGGCCCTCGATCTTGCCGCAGGCTCGCAATAGCTTCGAAAAGGCCTGTCGGTCGCCAAAGCCCACACCGTAGGAGTTGACATTCTGGCCCAGCAGGGTCACTTCGATAGCGCCGTCGTCAACCAGGGCCTGCACTTCTGCCAGGATTTCGCCCGGGCGGCGGTCTTCTTCCTTACCGCGCAGAGAGGGCACGATGCAGAAGGTACAGGTGTTGTTGCAGCCCACCGAGATAGAGACCCAGCCGGAGTACACGTGGTCGCGCTTGGTCGGCAGGGTGGAGGGGAAAACCTCCAGGGCCTCCAGCAGCTCAGCCTGAGCCTCGTTGTTATGACGGGCGCGCTCGAGCAGGGTGGGTAGGGAACCGATGTTGTGGGTACCGAACACCACGTCGACCCAGGGGGCCTTCTTCAGGATGACGTCCTGGTCCTTCTGCGCCAGGCAGCCACCTACGGCAATCTGCATGCCCTCGTTCTCACGCTTGACCGGGGCGAGCTGACCCAGGTTACCGTAGAGCTTGTTATCGGCGTTTTCGCGCACGGCACAGGTGTTGAAAACGACCAGGTCGGGGGTGGTTCCCTCTTCTGCGGGCACGTAGCCTGATGCTTCGAGCAGGCCGCTCATGCGCTCTGAATCGTGTACGTTCATCTGGCAACCGAAGGTACGCACCTCGTAGGTGCGGGTTTTGGGTGCTGCCACGGGCTTGTCGGTGTTCACGTCAATACTCACCCGTACAGTCTACTAGGTTGCTATTCTGGGCTCTATGCCGGTTCGCCCTTCTCCCTCATTCTTTGCATCACGTGCCGCCCAGGCTGCGAGCACCTACTCCCCTAGCGCGATGGAGCAGCCCGTAGATTCCCCCGCTTTTCTGCGTCTGTTGGCCGGGCTTTTAGAGCGGTCTGTGGAACTGACCGGCGTTCATATTGCTGATGCCCAGATTCTGTCGAGCGGGATGCGGTCGGTGGTGGTTCGGGTGCGGGATTATCGCGGGGCGAGCTGTGTGCTCAAGTATTTTCGCCGCAAGGACTCAGCCCGCAACTCTGGCGGTTTTAGCTACCTGCGCGAAAAACACGGCCTTGCTGCCCTGGAGCAGGTCGCACCGGGGCTCTACCCCCGCCTGTTGGCCGCTGACGACGCTGCCCGCCTGCTGATTCTTGAGGACGTCACCGGCGGCTTCTCGTCTGCTATCAGCCTAGGTGAGCTTCTGCTGTCGTCCGGGGCGGACGCCGCACCCCGGCAGGCCCTGGACGCTTGGGTAGATACCTGGGCTAGTATTCTGGGCTCCCCCGCCCAGGCTGCTGCCCAGGCATCTTTTGCTGCTGAGCTTGCGAGCGCTGATGCGCGGGCGTCCGCGCCGGGGTCCCTGCCCTCGCCCCAGCTTGCCGTCAAGGGGCTGCGCCTGCTGGCCGAGAGAGAGGGTGTGCCCCTGGGCTCGGTCGAGTTCACACAGATGGAGCAAGCCGTGGAGGGCATTATCTACCCGGCGCCGAGTGAGAGGGCGCTGTCGTCCGGCGATTTTTCTCCGGCAAACCTGCTACAGCTGGCGGCCCCTGCGTCGGGGGTTCGCGGTATCGACGCTGAGGGTACCTGCTGGCACCACTGGGCGCTACCGGTGGCTGAGCTCCTGCTGGGCTTCCCGTCCTGGCCTGAGGGGCCGGTGCCATCAGCTCTCAGCCAAAACCAGTTCTGGAAGGAAATAGCCCGCAGCTTTTACTGCCGCATAGCACCCCACCCTCACTCAGATGTTGAAACTGATCAGTCTGTATCGGCAGCACAGCTTACCTTGAGGGCTATACTGGCCGAACAGGGAAACTAGCTACAGGACAAGGGAGAACAACAATTTTCGACCTATTTGGCACCTACATTGAGGCTTATTCATAAGGGTTCCGCAGGCTCACGATTAACGAGTTTGCATTTGGTTCCACCTAATGCGTCTAAATCTTCAAGCATATTTTTAGCCAGGTGCTTGCCGGGATTTAGTCGTAGTAGCTGTACCCGTCCTCACCGCTCATACCCATCTCTTGAGCGTAACTCTCAACCTCTTCACGCACCACGCTAAAAGCTAGCCCCGCCGGGTAGCCCTTACGGCCCAGCATAGCCACCAGGCGACGCATAACCTTCTCTTTCTCAGCCCTGTCCCCCAGCTCCATTGAGGGACGCAATTTTTTGCGCACCAACTCGTGGGCGTCGGCGCGCTCGTCCTCCTCTGTGCGCTGCTCCAGAGCTATTTCGGCAAGCTCACCCTCAACCCCCTTGGTTTTCAGCTCCCGCCGGATAGCCGACCGCGACAGCTTCTTCACGTTCATTCGAGTTCGCACATACATGTCGGCGAATTCAGCGTCGTTAATCAGGTTGACCGCCTCAAAACGGTTCAGGATATCCTCAATAACCTCCACCGAAATTTCTTTCTCGACCAGCTTTTTCTCCAGCATGGCCCGGGACTTAGGCGACGCAGCAAGCTGATTCAGCACAATATTTTTAGCCCGCGTAAATTCACTCTCCGGTTCCTTACCGGCGCGGCCTCGCTTCTCGGGCATGGGGGTGACCCCCTGCACCAGCATCTCTTCGTCGGTAACCGGCTCGTTCAGGGCTGAGCCTTCACGGAAGAGGGGCTGCGAGCGCTTACGCTGGGGAGCTTCGTTCTCTGGGGCGGACGCCGCCCCGATGGCGGGTGCGAAGGGCGAGCGGGCAGCGTATTTGGCGGGCGGCTTGCGGAACCCTTTTTTGAGGTTGGGGTTGCGGCGGCGGGTGTATTTGCCCTGACGGGCTGGTTCCGCAGCCTCGGCTACTTGCCCACCGTCACCGCTACTGCCCGCTACGGCTGATGCTTTACCGGTATAGGGGGTAGCGGTTTGCGTGCTGGCGTAGGCGCCAGACTCCCCCGGCAGGTCCTGGGCCAGGCCCTGTGCCGCCGGGTGCCAGGCCGGGTACTCCTCAGGGGCAAGAAAATCTTCGACTCGTGGGTTTTCTGCGCTCACATTCCCCTCCTACTGCCTACATCGTGTCATGTCGAAAGCCGCCACTACCGAGGCTTCTCCCGGTAGTGGCGGCTACTAGCTCGCTGTTATGAGTTTAGAAGTTCTCAGAGATATCATCGAGCGGGTCAACAGAGGTGCTAGGCTCTACCTCGTCCAGCTCTTCCTCTTCGCCCTCAATGATGCCGAGCTTGACCATAGTCTTGTACTTGATCTCTTCGGTCAGTTCGGGGTTGTCCTTGAGGAAACGGCGCACGTTTTCCTTACCCTGGCCCAGCTGATCGCCCTCGTAGGTAAACCAGGCGCCGGACTTCTTGACCACGTTGTGCTCAACGGCCAGGTCAAGAATACCGCCTTCAACCGAGATACCCTCACCGTAGAGAATATCGAATTCAGCCTGCTTGAAGGGCGGAGCCATCTTGTTCTTGACGACCTTTGCTCGGGTACGGTTACCGATGGGGTTAGCGCCGTCCTTGAGGGTCTCAATACGGCGGATATCAATACGTACCGAGGCGTAGAACTTCAGAGCCTTACCACCGGTGGTAGTTTCGGGTGAGCCGAAGAACACGCCAATCTTTTCGCGCAGCTGGTTGATGAAGATAGCGGTGGTATTGGTTGCTGACAGGCGGCCGGTAATCTTACGCAGAGCCTGGGACATCAGACGGGCCTGCAGACCCACATGGGAGTCACCCATCTCGCCCTCAATTTCGGCGCGGGGCACAAGAGCGGCAACGGAGTCAACCACGATGATGTCGATGGAGCCAGAACCCACCAGCATATCCATGATTTCCAGGGCCTGTTCACCGGTATCGGGCTGGGAGACCAGCAGGGCGTCGGTGTCTACACCCAGCTTGGCTGCGTAGACCGGGTCAAGGGCGTGTTCAGCGTCGATGAAGGCTGCGATACCGCCGGCCTTCTGCACGTTAGCCACAGCGTGGAGGGCGACGGTGGTCTTACCGGAAGATTCAGGGCCGTAGATTTCTACCACGCGACCGCGGGGCAGGCCGCCAATGCCGAGGGCGGCATCCAGAGCCAGAGCACCGGTTGAAATAGTTTCGACCTTGCTGGCCTCGCGGTCCCCCAGGCGCATGACGGAGCCTTTGCCGTAGTTCTTATCAATCTGGGCAAGGACGGCCTCAAGTGCCTTTTCGCGCCCTTCGGCGGGCACCTGACCTACTGACTGCATGCGAGTTTTCGCTGCCATGTATGTTCCTCATTTCTTATCGCGGTGCGAGAGTTCTTCTCTGGCTACCACGGTAATACCTAGGGCTGACACTTTAAGGGTTCAGCGCGAAGATTTTGAAAATCTGTGGATAACCCGGTTATATGTCGCGGGCTGCCGGTCGTTTATTCACAATCCTACAGGAATTCGAACACATTTTCTATTAAGTACGAACGATTTTCTAGCCTAGGGCCGCGGTTCAATATCGGGTCCCAGCTGCCGCTCTACAGGCACGTCCTGCACCCGGCAAATAGCCAGCCAGACCTCCCGCACGTTGGCACCGGCATCCAGAGCTTGCTGGGCCGTCAAATCACCGAAGTCCCCGGGCACCAGGTCACGGGCCAGATGGCGGGCATAGACCGGCCCAAACTCATGATCCATCGCTGCCCAAAATTCGCTGAGCTTCATCTTCTTCCTTCCTCCACAGTACACAGATACCACAGAACACAAAGAGAGCCGAGCCCTTGCGGGGCCCGGCTCCATCTCTTAGTTATCTAAAGAGCGAATTGTCTAGCGAGCTGCCAGGGGGCGCTCGACGGCGGGAATATCGCGGCTTGAGGTTGCGGCGATACCGTATTCGCGCTTGAACTGTTCTGAGAACTCAGCGGGCACGGTATCGGGTACCGAGAAGCCTTCTTCAACAGCCATACGGGCTGAGACTTCTGCCAGCATAGCTGAGAGAGAGATGTTCAGTGCCTGGCAGATGGAAGCCAGCAGCTCTGATGAGGCTTCCTTCTGGCCTCGCTCGACCTCACTGAGGTAACCCAGAGACACTCGGGCTGAGTGGGAAACTTCGCGGAGGGTGCGGCCCTGGCGCTGGCGAACATCGCGCAGAACTTCGCCGATAGCGTGGCGGAGCAGGATTACTTTACCGGTGTCGTGGGCGGGGGCAGCGTTCTCAGTCTGACCCACATCCTTCCAACGGACGACACCGTTCACGGATACGGGCTGCTTAGTCATTTTTATACCAATCTCCTGGTTGTCGTGCTCCCGGTAGATCAGGAGCGTGTGTTTTCAGCCTAGCGCATGTTGACGCTTTCGTCAGCTGACCGGAAAAAATTTCGTTTACGTACGACTTATTTTCCTTACATCTATCTAAACCCACAGGGCTGTGTTTTCATTCCCTGTTAGCTGAAAAATTCATCTGAAAATTTTCTGGGAGCTCACTTGGCGGTGTCAACAAGAAACTCTGCAAGCAGGTTCAAGGCATCGTGGGCGGCTTGGGCACGAATTTCTGCCCGATTGCCCGCATAGTTTTTTTCAAACACGCGGACGCCCCCGTTGGCCGGGTGGGCTACGGCCAGGTAGACGCGCCCTACCGGTTTACCGTCGCAGGGCTCGGGCCCGGCAGCCCCGGTAGTGGCTACGCCGAAATCAGCTTCGCAGACCCGGGCGGTTCCCTGAGCCATGGCAATCGCGACGTCTGGGTCCACTGCCCCTCGCTCAGCGAGCAAACCGGCAGGTACCCCCAGCACAGAGGCTTTGACCTCGGTGGCGTAGGAGATAACTCCGCCCCGGTACACCGCAGAGGCCCCGGGAACGGTGCAGATAAACTGGCCGACCATACCCCCGGTCAGGGATTCTGCCGTTGCCAGCCGAGCACCGGCGTCCGCCCCCTTCTGTGCCCCATCAGCTGCACGAGCTACCGCTGCGGCAACCAGGCGGGCAGCAGCGCGCTCAAGGTCCTGGGCCCTTATCTCTACCATGCCGGGCTACTACTTCCCCTGAGCCGCGAAGTAGTCGCGGCGCAGCTGCAGAGCCTTGATGACGTAGTCAATACCGGTCACCACGGTCACGACCACCATAGCGGCCACCACCAGGTAGCCCGGCCACAGAGCCCAGGATCCCAGCTGCCCCAGCGGAAGAATCATCAGCACCAGAGCTACCGTCTGCAGCACGGTCTTGAGCTTACCGCCCTTAGAGGCCGCCATAACCCCGTACTTGATGATGAACAGGCGCATCACTGTGATACCCCACTCACGCACCAGAATCACGATGGTGACCCACCACCACAGCTCCCCCAGCATGGACAGCACCACGAAGGCCGCTCCCGTGAGCAGCTTATCGGCAATAGGGTCAGCGATTTTACCGAAGCTGGTAATCAGGTTATTTTTGCGGGCCAGGTAGCCATCGAGCCAGTCGGTCATCATGGCCAGTACGAACACGGCGGCTGCCCACCAGCGCAGGCTCAGGTTGGCCTCGCCGTGGGGCCCGCCGGCCCAGAGGGCCCAGACGAACAGGGGAACCATCACAATACGCAGGGCGGTCAGCGCATTCGGGATGTTCCAGTTAGAAGCGGTTGCGGTCTGGTCGGCCACGGTGTTCTCCTTAGAGTGGGTCCGCCCCTCTCGCAATAAACGGGGCGGACGCCGTCGGTTGGGTCTGGCGGGGATGGCCGTCTAGCGACCGGTCAGGTTCCAGGCGTCTTCGCTGTCGGGGTCATCCGCCTCATCGTAGTAGTCAACGGCCTGCGGCACCCCATCGTTCATGTGGGCTACAGGGTCACCGCCGTAGGGGTCGCTGTCTACGGGGGCCGGGGGTTCCTCACCGCGGATCTTGGCGAGGACGGCGGGCAGGTCATCGGGCTGGACCAGCACGTCGCGGGCCTTCGAGCCCTCGGAGGGGCCAACGACTTCGCGGGATTCGAGCAGGTCCATCAGGCGCCCTGCCTTAGCAAAGCCCACGCGCAGCTTGCGCTGTAGCATGGAGGTCGAACCGAACTGGGTGTTGACCACCAGTTCGGCTGCCCGCAGCAGGTCATCCAGATCGTCCCCGATGTCGTCGTCAATCTTCTTGGAGGGGGCAGCGGCAATCACGTCATCGCGGTAGACCGCAGGGGCCTGCTTCTTCACGTGCTCCACGACCTCGTGAATCTCAGATTCGCCCACCCAGGCGCCCTGCACACGCATGGGCTTCGACGCACCCATGGGCAGGAAGAGGGCGTCACCCTGGCCGATCAGTTTCTCGGCGCCGGGCTGGTCGAGCACCACACGAGAGTCGGTCACTGACGAGGTCGCAAAGGCCATGCGAGAGGGCACGTTGGCCTTAATCAGACCGGTAACCACGTCAACGGACGGACGCTGGGTCGCCAGCACCAGGTGAATACCGGCTGCGCGGGCCAGCTGGGTGATACGGACGATGGACTCTTCCACATCGCGCGGGGCAACCATCATCAGGTCGGCCAGCTCGTCCACAATCACCAGCAGGTAGGGGTAGGCCTTAATCTGGCGCTTGGAACCGGGCTCAGGCTGAATCTTGCCAGCCTTGACGGCCTTGTTGAAGTCGTCCACGTGCTTGTAGCCGTAGTGGGCAAGGTCGTCGTAGCGGGCGTCCATCTCTCGCACAACCCACTGCAGGGCCTCGGCGGCCTTCTTGGGATTGGTGATGATGGGGGTAATCAGGTGGGGAATCCCCTCGTAGGCGGTGAGCTCCACGCGCTTGGGGTCAACCATAATCAGGCGCACCTGATCGGGGGTTGAGCGCATCAGGATCGAGGTAATCATGGAGTTCACGAACGAGGATTTACCGGCACCGGTAGCACCTGCCACCAGCATGTGGGGCATCTTAGCTAGGTTAGCAATGACGAAGCCGCCCTCGACATCCTTACCCACACCCATGACCATAGGGTGGTCGGTAGCGTGGGCCTTGGCGGAGCGCAGCACATCGCCCAGCACCACGATTTCGCGGTCGGTGTTGGGGATTTCGATACCGATAGCGCTCTTACCCGGGATGGGCGAAAGGATGCGCACGTCGGCAGACGCCACGGCGTAGGCAATGTTTTTGGACAGGGCGGTGACTCGCTCCACCTTGGTGCCGGGGCCCAGCTCAATCTCGTAGCGGGTAACGGTGGGGCCGCGGGAGAAGCCGGTGACTTCGGCGTCCACGTTGAACTGCTGAAGCACGTTGGTCAGGGCGTCAACCACCTGCTCGTTGACTTCGGAGCTTTCCTTGGCGGGCGGGCCGGCCTCGAGCATGGACTCGGTGGGCAGGGTGTAGGAGCCGGTCGAAGACTCCACGACCAGCTCGCCACGCGGCTGCTCGGTTCGCTCTGCCACGGTGTTGTTTTGCAGGCGGGCGGACGTGCGCTCGGCAGCAGGGCGTTCAGCGGCAGGACGCGCCGGGGCGGCTGCGCCCGCGGCACCTGCACCCGCAGCACCGGCAGCAGCCGCGCCGGTCAGGGCAGCCCCCAGTGAAGCGGCAGAAGCGCTCCCCTTGCCGGGACGGGGCACGGCCGGAGCTGATGCGGGGGCGGGTGCCGCTGCAGGAGCAGCAACCGGTCGGCTAACAGACTGAGGCGCATCAGTATCGGGCTCAAAGTCGTTACGGTCTGCTTCTACCGGTTCAGGGCTATAGCCGTGATCCGCAGCAGCCTGACGGGCCTGGTCGAGGCGCTGGGCGGGGGCGTCCGAACGCTCCTGCTCGGCGTAGCTGGCCGCGAGCTCGTCCTCGCTCTCCCACAGGCCCTGGTCAAAGAGCTCGCCCTGTTTCTTGGCGGCCTTAGCCGCCGCTTTCTTCTCTTTACGGGCCTGCTTACGGGGGGCCTCAACGTCAAAGGCTTCTACGGGGCGGGCCGCGTTCTGGGCAGCACGGCGGGGGGCAGCGGGAACCTGCTCAACGCGGGCGGTTTCAGGTTCGGCGTCGTAACCGTCCTCAATAACAGCGGCCTGGTAGGCCTCGTCTGCCTCGTAGCGGTCAAGCCTGCGGTCCTTCTCATCGCGGCGGGGGCCAAAGCCCAGCC
>DXCN01000048.1 GCA_019115985.1 Candidatus Rothia avicola
CGCACGTATCAAGACCTGGCGGATTCTTCATACGGGGTTCAGGCGGCCGTTGGGGTTGTATGGGCGGGTGTTTTCGGTGGTGCGGGGTCTGGTGTTTTTGGCTGCTGGTTACCCCTTATGAATAAGCCTCACTATGGCAACGTTATCGTGCAGCAACGCCCCTTACCACTGAACAAGAGTCCAGCAGCAACCGCGCTATAGCAACAACTTTTTTCGGCGGCTTGGGCGGGTTCACAACCATGGTTGCCAACTCCGGTGGTCCGGTTATGAGTATGTATTTTTTTGGCGGTCCGGTTCCCGGTTCAGACTTTTTTGGGCACAGCCGCATGGTTCTTCGCAGTAATGAATATAGCCAAGCTACCTTTTTCAATAGGGCTAGGCATCGTAGATTTCAGCACTCTGAGCCTAGATGCTGTACTTGTACCTGCAGTACTTGCTGGCGCCTGGTGCGGGTGGCGTTTCGCCGCCTACATGAGTCAACAGTTCTTCGATCGAGCAGTTATTGCCATGACTACGCTAGGGGCGCTCTGGCTGATAGTAGGGTAAAAACCCCACTTCAACGGCACCCTGACAGGGTAACTACTCACCCTCTCAAATACATGAAAGGAAAGCTCAATGACAGAGCAGAAAACTATCAACGTAGGGCTTATCAGCGTAGGCTGGATGGGGAAGGTTCACACTCGAGCCTATTCCGCGGTGCCGCAACTCTACCCCGAGCTAGGTGTTAAGACCCGTCTACTCCAAGCAGCTGATACATCCCATGAGCGGGTTAAATATGCCATAGACGTACTGGGCTATGAAACAGGAACATCGACTATCGTGATGTCCTCAAGAACCCTGACATCGACGTCGTTTCGATTTGCGCTCCCAACTTCCTCCATGCAGAGATGGGTAAAGCAGCGGCTGAGGCTGGCAAGTCATTCTGGATCGAAAAGCCTGTAGGGCGCTCAGCTGAAGAAACCTTAGAAGTAGCTAACGCGGCATCCCGTGCAGGCGTAACTACCGCTGTTGGTTTCAACTATCGTTCTGCCCCCGCGATTGAGTATGCGCGAAATCTTATCTCAGAGGGCAAACTGGGCACCATCACCAACGTACGCGGTGCTTTCTTTGCCGACTATTCCTCAGAGCCTAACGGCGCTCTCTCCTGGCGTTTTATCCGTGATCTTGCCGGCAGCGGCGTCCTAGGTGATCTTATGGGACATCTGGCAGATCTCGCCCACTACCTGGTAGGTCCCATCAAAGAGGTCTCAGCTCTGACTAAAACAGTCTATACAGAACGCCCCAAACTCCCCATGGGTTCTGCCACCCACTTTGCCGTTATTGAAAATGGCGAAATGGCGCCCGTAGAAAATGAAGACTATGCTGCTCTACTGGTGAATTTCGCAGGAGGTGCTGTAGGCACACTGGAGGCTTCACGTGTCTCCGTTGGCCCGCGCGCTGAATACTCCATTGAAATTTATGGAACCGAGGGTTCACTGCGCTGGGACTTCCAGCGCATGAACGAGTTGAAGCTTGCCCTACGTAGTGCAGGTGCTACCATTGGGTACACTACGATTTATGCTGGCTCCGAGTTTGGCGATTTCTCACGCTTCCAGCCAGGAGCCGGCACTTCTATGGGCTACGATGACCTCAAGGTCATTGAGGCATATAAGTTCCTCAAAGCCTTCACAGGTGGTGAGCAGCTCCACGCGGATGTACGAGATGCCTTACTCGCAAACCGTGTTGTCTCCGCAGCTGAAAAATCGTCAGAAACCCGTCTGTGGGAACCCGTCGAACCGGTTACTGGCACAAGTAGCGCCGGTGCCGATATCAGTACTCGCTAAAGCTTATCTACTATAGGTCGACTGGGGTATGCCACAATGGGGAGCATGACCGCACAGCACTCTGGCACCCCTGCTCGACCGCCTAAACGCGCCACTATCATTGATGTTGCAGCTCGAGCCGGTGTCTCAAAATCTCTCGTCTCCCTAGCCTTTAAAGACCCCAAAAGAGTTAGCGACGAACGTCTGAAACGAATCCGTACCGCTGCCTCTGAGCTCAACTATTCCCCCAGTTTTGTAGCACAAAGCCTTACATCCCAGCAGTCACCCTTCATTGGTATCCTGGTTCTAGACTTCCAAAACCCTCTTTTCATTGAAGTGGCAGATGCTGTGCGTCGTACGCTCGTTGAGCACGGGGAGTTCGGCTTGCTCCTCAATGGAAGCTCCGCTGCCACCGTTTCAGAACCATATGGCACCCTTGACCCCCAAGTTCTGAGCATGCTTCACAGCCTACGCCCACGCGCTCTAGTTGTAGTGGGAACAGCGGCAGACCAAAACGCACTGCCCGCAGATATACCCGTGGTCTATGTCAGCGCAGCTATTACTCGTGGCGTCGCTACTTGCATTCGTGCAGATGATGAGGCTGGCATGGAACTTTTGGTGAATCATCTGGTAACTACCGGGCATCAGCGTCTAGGTTACATAACAGGCAGTTCTGGGGCAGTAACTCAAGAACGGCAGGCCGCCTTCGAGTCATCAGTATCCACTCGAGGCCTTGAATCCCTGCTTTTACCGGGTGATTACACTGAGGAAGGCGGTTACAGAGCAGGCCAGAATCTACTCAAACTGCCAAAGAAGCAACGGCCTACCGCAGTCATCGCTGTCAACGATATCGCTGCATTGGGGTTCATAAGGGCGGCAGAAGAAGCAGGATTAACTGTGCCAGGCGATGTAGCTGTTGCAGGCTTTGACAATATCTTTTTAGCTGGGATTCCGCGCATAGGGCTTACTTCTGTAGATCCTAATAAAGATGAGTTAGGTCGGCGGGCAGCCCTAGCTGTACTGGCAGGGGCTGAGGGTAAGGCTGATGAAGCTAAGTATCTGCTGGTAGAGCCCACCTTAGTTGTGCGCAGATCAAGTACCGGTTCACCAAAATACGACCCATCTTAATTTCTGCGACCTTACCGTATAGTTGGAACGGTTTAATATCATGCACAATATACCCATTGGAGCGTTCCAACTCCACTCGAATACCCCAAAAAACACTCTATGACAACAAGAAGTAGATCAAGACAGCTTCTTCTTCCAAAACCCCTTGACCCATGTCACTATATTCATGTCCTAACAAACTGAGGGTCGCCGACATAAGCAAGGACGACACCTCCCTTCCGAGGAGCGACTGTGAGCGTTCAAGAAATTTCTGTTGCAGTTATAGGTGCGGGCATGGCAGGCCAGGGTCACGCTTTTGGCTATCGAATGGCACGTGCCATCCACAACCCTTCCCTTCCCAAAGTACGGCTGGCTGCCATTGCAGACCCAAATGTATCCCTTGCAGAAGAGGTAGCAAATCGCTATGGCTACGAGAGAGTTTATGCCGACTGGACCGAAGTAGCTAATGATTCAAGCATTGATGCAGTTTCCATCGTCGTAGGTAATGCCCTCCACCTTCCTATCGCCAAAGGTCTTCTCGAAGCTGGCAAGCACGTCCTTTGCGAAAAGCCCTTAGCAGGCACCCTCGAAGACGCAGAAGCAATGGTAGAGCTAGAGAAGCAGTACGGCAACAAGCTCATCACAGCCGTGGGCTACACCGTACGTCGTACTCCAGCCCTCAACGCGCTTAAGAAGAAAATTACTAACGGTGATTTCGGCCCCGTTGCAGGTTTTGTCTCTAACTATCTGTGCGACTACGGAACCGACACTGATGCACCCATGACATGGCGCTACCGTGGCGGCCCAGGATCAGGAGCCTTGGGAGATCTCGGATCACACACCATCGACACAGGTGAACAGCTCAATGGCCGTATAATTTCTGTCCGCGGCGCATACCTGTCGACCACCATTACCGAGCGCCACCTGCCGGCAGGTGCAGTAGTGGGGCACAGCAAAGTCGAACTTTCTGAAGAGGTGGAAAAAGTTGGCAACGAAGATACCGCAACCTTCACCTGCGTCTTCGAAAACGGGGCAGTAGGAACCTATACAATTTCTCGCGTTGCCTTCGGCAATCCCAACGGCCAGACCTACCATATATACGGCCCCAAGGCTCAAGCTTCATGGGATATCCTACGCCCCGCAGAGTACAGCTACAACGACTCCACAGCACCCGCCGATACTTCCGGTCCGCGCACTGTTGTTATCAATGCGCACACCCCCAACTACCCTGGTTCCTTAGCAATGGATGCACCAGGAGTAGGGTACAACTACAATCAGAATTTCGCCTTCCAGGCACGCGCCTTCTTGGAACAAGTCACAGGGATCGAAGGGCATCTAGAACCTTGTGCTACTTTTGCCGACGGGCTCCACACCCTAAAAGTTATCGCAGCCATTGCTGAATCTGCAGATTCAAACGGTGCCGAAGTGAAGATACGCTAGAAAATTTCAATAACTACACCAAAGCGGTGGGATCCGACAGAGGTTCCACCGCTTTTACACTCTTTAGTGACTCTGACAAGCTGAAATAATATTTATCAATCAGCATTATCAAGTTCTGTTGTCAATATGTCAGGACATATGTATAGTGTGTTGTGACACAGGTGTTACGCAGGTATAAACAACCGTTAAGGTCGCCTCTCCCAGCCCTCATAGGAGTATTCATGAAGATTGCGCTTGATCCCACCCCATTTCATCACACCCATTCCCTCTTGGAATTTCCAAGAGTGGCTAAGGAGATGGGTTTCGACTATCTTCAGATGACTCCCCATAAGGATTTCATCCCATTCTTCAACCACCCCAAGGCTGACGATGACCTCGTTCAAAAACTTGCAAAAGCAGCTAAGGATGCTGAGGTCGAAATCGCCTCACTCCTTCCCGTTCTCAGGTGGTCGTCCCCTGATCCCGATGCCCGTGAGGCAGCTGTCCGATACTGGAAGCGGGTTCTACAGATAGCTGTTGACTTGGGGGTCCAACAAATTGGCACTGAGTTTTCCGGGCGTCCTGAGCTTGCCGAAGAGTCCGAGCGTGCTTTCTACCGCTCGATGGAGGAACTCCTGCCTATCATCGAGCGCGAGGGAATTCATGTTGCCATCGATCCCCATCCCGATGATTTCGTAGAAAATGGTCTCGAAGCATGGCGAGTTATCCGCGGTGTCAATTCTAAAAACCTTGGTATGGTCTACGTTGCCTCCCATACCTTTCATATGGGAGAAGCCCCACTGGAAATTATGCGCGAAGCAGGTGACCGCATCCGTATCGTTCATGTTTCCGACACCATGAACCACCATGCCTCCCACGGCCTGCGCTACATCACTAACCCGCCCGGTAACCCCGTCCGAGTCCACCAGCACCTCAAGATTGGTGACGGCGATGTCAACTGGCAAGAGTTCTTCAGCGGGCTCAACGAGATAGGCTTCCTCGACTCTCCCGACACTGTTATGGCGTCCTCCGTCTTTGCAGAAAACGAGAACGCTGTCGAGGTTTCCCAGTATCAATCCAAGACCATGCGCGAAATGGTAGAACACGCTAAAAGCAGCAATTAAGCTGCCTGCACAAGAAAAGAGGCAAAGATGTCTTCTCATACCCCTACTGCGGCAGAATCTAATCTACCGCCCCTCGTTAAGGGCCCACACTCCAAGCGTCTGGGCCAGGTAGCCCTTGTAGCAACCCTAGGTGGTCTCCTCTTCGGTTACGACACAGGTGTTATCAACGGCGCCATTGACCCTATGACCGCTGAACTTGGCTTAGAAGTTAGTGAAATTGGTCTGGTCACATCCACTCTGCTTGCTGGTGCTGCCGTAGGCGCTCTGACCATCGGCTACCTCTCCGATGCCATAGGTCGTAAGAAAACTATCTTGCTTCTTTCAACGATTTTCTTCTTTGGTGCCATTCTCTGCGCCATTGCGCCCAATCTTGGCATTCTACTTCTCGGTCGCGTTTTATTGGGTCTGGGTGTTGGTGGTGCTTCCACCGTTGTTCCCGTCTTCTTGGCCGAAATGGCGCCCTATGAAATTCGTGGCTCTCTCTCGGGACGAAACGAGATGATGATTGTTGTGGGTCAGCTCGCAGCATTTGTCGTAAACGCTATTTTGGGCAATGTCTGGGGCCATCATGAATACATCTGGCGCTACATGCTTGCTATCTGTGCTCTACCTGCTGCTTTCCTCTTCATCGGTATGCTTCGCATGCCTGAGTCTCCCCGCTGGCTGCTCTCTAAGGGACGTAATGAAGAAGCCCTCGCTGTGCTCAACACCGTTCGTTCACCCGAACGCGCAGTCGCAGAAGCTCGCGACATTGAGCGCACTCTGGAACTCGAAAGCCATGCCGTAACCCCCAAACTCGGCTCAATGCTCAAAGACAAGTGGATCCTGCGAATTATCGGTGTAGGTGTAGCTCTTGCTGTCTTCCAGCAGTTCACCGGTATCAACTCCATCATGTACTACGGTACTCTGGTTCTTCAGGATGCCGGTTTCTCCCAGCAGGCAGCACTTATCGCAAATATCGCCCCCGGTGTTATCGCTGTCATTGGCGCTTTCATTGCACTTTGGATGATGGAACGCATCAACCGCCGTACTACCATCATTACCGGCTACTCTCTGGTGACTATCCTTCACCTACTGATTGGTTCCTCGGCATTCTGGCTCCCCGAAGATGCAGCAATTCGCCCCTGGGTTCTACTCTTCCTCATCGTTGGCTTCGTGGGTTCTATGCAGACCTTCTTGAATGTCGCCACTTGGGTTCTTCTTTCAGAGATCTTCCCGCAGCAAATTCGCGCCTTCGGTATGGGCTTTGCCGTCTTCTGCCTCTGGGTCGCAAATGCTTTTGTTGCCTACTTCTTCCCCATTGCCCTCGATGCTGTTGGCCTGAACAACACCTTCTTCGGTTTCGCTGTAATCAACGCCCTTGCGGTTCTGGTAATGGTCAAGTTCCTGCCTGAGACTCGTGGTAAGAGCCTCGAAGAGGTTGAAGTTGGTGTTACCACCGGCGCCATCTACGTTGTCAAGCCTAAAGACAAATAACCACTATCCGCTGCCCTAGGCGGCAACCCGATAGTTTCTCAATAAAACTGCCTCGGCGATTACAGAGCGCCGAGGCAGTTTTTCCCTGTCCAGTCACCCTGGAACAAAGGTGAAAAGGGGATAGGGGTCAGCAGCAAGTAATATCGCGGATCAGGTTCAGATAAATAGTTTTAGTTTTTGCTCCTTCAAGCTTCTAGCAAGAGGACTGACCACAATCTAGATTGCATCGGGGTGCATCAAGCTAGAAGAAAGCCACGTATATTGTTGACCTTATTAGAGTCTCAGAGGAAAACTGCCGCATTCAGGACATAAAAATCCGCCCACGCCCCTTATGCCAGAACGCGGGCGGCACTTACTTTAGTTTTGAAGAGTGCCTCACGACCGGCAGTAGATACCGGAAGTGATGATGTCTTTAGTTGTAAAGTTCCGGCTTACGTTCGAGAATAACGCCTTCAACGTTACCTGAGCCAATAGCACGAATACCGGCTTCACAGCAGGCAGCAGCAGCGTAACCATCCCAGGCAGAGGGACCAACCTGTTCTCCAGCCAGAGCCGCATCCACCCATGCCTGAACCTCAGCATCATAAGCATCAACGAAGCGGGGCTCGAAGCTCTCACATACCTCTTCACCAACGGTCAGGTGCTGGTCTTCGAAGACTGCTTTGGTAGTTACAGCGTAACCGTACTGGGCAACAACGTGGGTGTTAACGGTTACTAAAATACCGGATTCAGTTTCGATGAGTACCTGTGCAGGATCTTGAAGGTCTCCCTTGACATGCTTTGAATTCTTACCGGTACGTACCTGAACGTTCTTGATTTCCTCACCGGTGAGGTAGCGGATGCCGTCAAACTCATGTACTACGGTGTCGTCGATAAGGTTGCGACCGGTGTAGGACTCAGGCACATCGGGGTTAATGTGGTCGCAAGAAAGCTGCAGTAGCTCGCCATGTTTCTTAGACTCCGCCAGGGAGCGAATCTTCTGATAACCAGAGTCAAAACGTCGCATGAAACCAACCTGAACCAAGCGCTTACCTGCCTCAACTTCTGCCTGGACAATTTCCCAGGAGGAAGCGGAATCGGTGGTCAAAGGCTTCTCGCAAAGGATGGGCAGCCCCTTAGCAATAGCGGGCATAAGTACAGGGGTATGGAGGAAGCCGGGAGTTGCGATGAGTACAGCATCAAAGGCATCTTCTTCGAGGGCAGTTTCAAAGTTAGTGAAGACCTTTACGCCCTCGATTCCTTCAACTGCCTGCTGTGCCTTTGCTTCATCAATATCGATAACAGCTGATACGACAGCATTGTTGATGGTGGAGTGGATACGCTTGATGTGGTCATAGCCCATGCGGCCTGCACCAACGACGCCGATACGAAGTTCTTGAGTCACGTTAGTTTCCTTCTTTGATTAGGGCGCTGGCACCGCACCTATGGTGCGGTGCCAGCGTGGGTTAGTGGACTGTTAGGAGATGACGGTGCGAGAACCACAGCCAAGCAGGTAGTTCTTGGTGCGCTTGGCTATGGGTAGGGGGGTGTCAAAGGAATCGACAGGGTACATATCCTGCTCAACAATGCCAAAGAGTGGACGGCCTAGAGCTTCTGCGGCTTCGATGACCTTGGAGAGATCAGGCAGACCGTGAGGGGGTTCGCACATGGCTCCGAGGCGGACGGCTTTGGAGAAAGACATTTCTTCTGCGCGAACCTGAGCTATGATTTCGGGATCTACCTGCTTAAGGTGCAGATAGCCGATACGGTCAGGGTATTTCTCAATCAGCTCTACGGATGAAGCACCACCATATTCAGCGTGACCGGTGTCGAGGCAGAGGGTGACAAGCTTGGGGTCGGTGACTGCCAGGAACTTTTCAATCTCTTCCATAGTCTCAACATGAGAGTCAGCATGGGAATGGAACTGTTGGAAGAGACCAAATTCTTTTTGCAGGGTTTCGCCGAGGCGATTATGGCCCGCCGCAAGATCATCCCATTGCTTATCGGTGAGAGTGGCGGGTTCAAGTTCCTTGCCGGTTTTATCATCACGCCAAAGAGCGGGAATAACGACGATGTGCTGGGCGCCCATAGCTGCGGTAAGTTCTGCTACCTTGCGGGCTGGCTCCCAGGCGACGTCCCACTGATCAAGACCGCGGTGGAAGGCGGTAAACACGGTACCTGCAGAAACCTGAAGATCACGGTCTTTGAGTTCCTTGGCTAGAATTTCGGGGTCTGCGGGAAGGTAGCCGTAGGGACCAAGTTCGATCCACTTATAGCCTGCTTCTACTACCTCGTCGAGGAAACGCTGCCAAGGGGTCTGGGCATCGTCCTCGGGGAACCATACACCCCAAGAATCGGGGGCGGTACCAATGATGAGCTTGTTTTCAGTCATGCTTGTTTCCACGCTTTCGTCGTTGAAATATGGCCGACATGTGGGCTTGATACGGCTGAATAAGCATTCAGCTGAATATGTACTTACATACTATCAAAGTCGCTGGTTAGGGTCACTAAACTTTGATAAAGAGCGTGATAGTTTTTCTGTCGCTACGCTCCACAAAACCGCCCGCCCCGGAGGCTACCGGAGCGGGCGGGTACGTCCTGAACTTAATAGTCGCTAGTTACGGGACTCGAAGTTGAAGGAAGTCGCGGAGAGATCCTTACGTTCGGGGAAACGCTGGGTGACAGCCTTATTGCGTGTGTAGAAACGAAGGCCGTCCTCGCCGTAGATGTGGTGTTCACCGAACAAAGAGTCATTCCAGCCACCGAAGGAGTGGTTAGCAAGGGGTACAGGCAGAGGAACATTGACACCCACCATACCGACCTTGATGTCACGGGTGAACTTGCGTGCAGCATAGCCGGAATCAGTAAAGATGCAGGTGCCGTTACCAAAGGGATTGGAGTTAATAACCTCGATGCCCTCTTCCAGAGAGTCAACACGTACAACAACCAGTACAGGGCCAAAGATTTCTTCAGCGTAAGCACTCATTTCACGCTTGACGTTATCAATCAAGGTGGGGCCGACGAAGTAGCCATTCTCGTGGTCTTCAACCAGAATGTCGCGTCCGTCCACAACAATTGCTGCGCCATCTGCCTCAGCTTCAGTGATGATGCGCTTGACTCGGTCACGGGAGGCGGGGGTGATGAGCGGACCCATATCTGCACCAGCATCCATACCGTTGGCTACCTTAACCTCACGAGCCTTGGCAGCAACACGCTCCACAACAATATCTGCCGCTTCACCAACAGCAACAGCTACAGAAATTGCCATGCAACGCTGTCCTGCTGCACCGAAGGCGGCAGCGGTCAGGTGATCTGCTACAACATCCATGTTGGCATCCGGCATGATGAGAGCATGGTTCTTAGCGCCACCGAGAGCCTGTACACGCTTGCCATTCTTGGTAGCGGTCTCGTGGACGTACTGAGCAATAGGAGTAGAGCCAACAAAGGAGACACCGTCAATGTCCTTATGGTTAAGCAGACCGTCCACCATTTCCTTACCACCGTGGAGCACATTGAAGACGCCATCGGGCAGGCCGGCTTCCTTCCAGAGCTTAGCAATGAAGTTCGCTGCACCGGGATCGCGCTCGGAAGGCTTGAGGATGAAAGTGTTACCTGCGGCAATAGCAATCGGTGCCATCCACAGCTGAATCATGACGGGGAAGTTGAAAGGAGTGATACCTGCGACGATTCCCAGGGGCTGGCGAATAGAGAAAGCGTCGATGCCGGTAGCCGCCTGGGGAGTGTAGGCACCAGAGATGAGGTTGGTGATACCGCAGGCATACTCAACAATTTCTTGGCCGCGGGCAATTTCACCCTTGGCGTCGGAGAGTACCTTGCCGTGCTCACGGACTACTAGTTCAGCCAGTTCGTCAGTGTTAGCTACGAGCAGTTCGCGGAACTTGAAGAGAATAGAGGTGCGCTTGGCAAGGGAAAGCTCACGCCAAGTCTCGGAGGCTGTCTTTGCAGCCGCCACTGCCGCTTCAAGTTCGGTGGCACCACCCAGATGCAGGGAGCCGATGGTTTCACCGGTAGCAGGATTAAAGATGTCCTGGCGTTCGGTGCCTGCACTGGCTACTTCTACGCCATTGATGAAGTGCTGTACTTCGTAAGTCACGGAATTCTCCTTGGTAGATATCTGGTAGATGAAGTATGGGGTGGACAGGGTAAGGCGTAAGGGGAGATACCTCACCCCCGCCAAGTCTTTAGAGGAAGGTGCGCTGCTTGGTCTTCCAGTCAGCGTAGGTTTCATATGCCTTCTGGGTTGATTCCAGTTCGCTAGCACCAGTAACGGGCACATCCCACCAAGATTCTGAGGAAGGTGCGTCAATGAGCGGGTCTGATTCGACGTGGATGACGATAGGACCGGAACCCTCAGGCGCCGCCTTGGCCTCTGCAATGGCCGCCATGAGATCTTCACGGACGTTCTCGCCAGGTTCGATACGAATAACGCGGACGCCCAGAGATTCTGCATTGGTTGCCAAGTCGATGGGCAGGGTGTCACCATGGTCGAAGGAGTGCTTCTTGGCATCATGCATACGGTACTTGGTACCAAAGCGCTGGGATCCGAGTGACTCTGAGAGTGCCCCGATGGAGGCATATCCGTGGTTCTGGATAAGCACGGTGATGAGTTTGATACCCTCAGCAACCGCGGTAACCAACTCAGTATGCATCATGAGGTAGGAGCCGTCGCCCACCATGACAACAACATCACGACCATCCTTTGTGTCCAGCGAAGCACGCTTGACACCTAATCCGCCGGGAATTTCGTAGCCCATGCAAGAGTAGGCATATTCGACATGGTAGCCATGGGTGTCTTTAACACGCCAAAGCTTATGTAAGTCACCGGGCAGAGAACCCGCTGCGCAGATAACGACATCGCGGTCGTCCATTGCCTCATTGACGGCACCGATGATTTCATTCTGGCTCATTAGGGGGCGGTAGCGCTCGGCAAAAGCGGAGTCTACAATGCCGTCCCAGCGCTTCTTTTCGTCTACAATCTGGACTGCCTGAGCCTCGCTCACCTTAAAGCCGCTCATGGCATCATTGAGCTTGACCAATGCCTTGCGAGCATCGGCGACGACGGTGAGGGAGGTACCCTGCTTATAGGCGTCAAAGGAAGCAACGTTGATGTTGACAAACTTGACGTCGGGGTTCTGGAAGGCGGTACGGGAGGCGGTGGTGAAGTCCTCGTAGCGGGTACCAATACCGATAATTAGGTCTGCTTCGCGGACCAGGGCGTTAGAGGCAGTGGAGCCAGTAGAGCCAACAGCGCCAAGGCAGAGGGGATGGTCCCAATTCATAACGCCCACAGCTGCCTGAGTGTAGGCGACGGGGATACCTGTGGCTTCTGCAAACTTCTGCAGTTCCTCAGTAGCGAAGGCGTAGTGCACACCGCCGCCGGCGATGATGACTGGCTTCTTGGCCTCACGGATTGCCGCCACTGCTGCACGGATTTCTGCGTCCTCTGCCTCGGGGCGCCGGATACGCCATTCACGGGGAGCAAGGAATTCGTCTGGCACTTCAATAATTTCTGCCTGGACATCCTGTGGCAGGGCGATAGTGACAGCGCCCGTTTCAACAGGATCGGTCAGCACACGCATGCCGCCCAGTAGGGATGCAAAGAGCATCTCAGGTCGCCATACACGGTCAAAATAGCGGGAGACAGGCCGGAAGATATCGTTGACGGTGATGTCACCGGCATCGGGGCGCTCCAGCTGCTGCAGCACAGGATCTGCAGCGCGGGTGGCAAACTGATCGGAGGGCAACAAAAGTGCGGGTAGACGATTAGTAGTCGCCAGGGCGGCGCCGGTAACCATATTGGAGGAGCCCGGACCAATAGATGTGGTAACAGCGTAGGTTGCGCGACGGCGTGTATGACGGGCGTAACCCACTGCCTGGTGTACTTGAGCTTGCTCGTTACGCCCCTGGTAGTAGGGCATGAGCTCGGGTTCAAGTTCCTGGTACTGGCGTAGAGCCTGGCCTACACCTGCCACATTACCGTGGCCGAAGATGCCGAACATGCCGGGGATAGTGCGTTCACGATACTCAACACCTGCGACCTCATCCACGGTGTACTGATTACCGAGGAACTTGACGGTGGCCTGAGCTACGGACATTTTCTGGGTTGCCATGGTCTTCTTTCTGACTGCAGAGAGTATTGATAGTTTTACGCTTGCTGATTAAGCAGGGACGCGGCGGTTTCTACTGCGCCGGCAACGTTGCCGTCTTCCGGGTAAAGCAGGGTACGACCCACAGTGAGTCCCTGCACACCGGGAAGCTTGAGGGCTGCTTCCCAGGTAGCGAAGACTTCGTCGGGAGCACCGGATGGATCGCCGCCCAGAAGGACAGTAGGCAGGGTGGTTGCTGCCATAACGCGTTCCATTTCGTCCACAACAGGGAGCTTCATCCAGGTGTAGGCGCTAGAAGCTCCCAGAGCAGAAGCGATACCCACAGACTTAATAACGGCATCTGCACTCAGGTCGTTACGGATAACGCCATCCACAGTTTCAGAGATGAAGGGCTCCACCATGGCATAGAGACCACGCTCAGCCAGAGAATCTACTGCTTTAGCGATGGATTCAAGAGTAGCGACGGTATGGGGATCGCCGTAATGAATACGGGTGAGCATTTTGCCGCCATCAGCACCGAGCTTAACCAGCATGTCTGCGGTATGGCCAGTAAAGCGGTCGTCCATTTCATTGATCAGACCGGATATACCACCGCGATTCATTGACCCGAAGACGAGCTTGCCTTCGAGGGCGCCGAGAAGGAGCAGATCGTCCAAGATATCAGGAGAGGCAAGCACACCGTCTACGGCGGGATTGGCAAGAGCTACCTGCAGACGGTCGAGCAGGTCGCGGCGATCAGCCATTGCAAGAGGTTTATTACCGACTTTATTAGCGCCGCGTGCAGGGTGGTCTGCGGCGACAATGAAGTTCTGCTTACCGTAGGTGACTCCTGGGTGACGCTCACGGCTTTCAGCCGCGCGGAAAACTGACTGTGGGTCTTCAAGGCGGAGCTGGGTAAGATGTTCGTAGCGCTTAGGATCACGTTCTTCGGTGAGGTTGATTGGCATGGAGTGTACTTCTTCCTTGAAGAGGGCTTTTAGAAACCGCGACCGCGTTCTTCGAGTAGAGCCTTGACCTCTGACTCTACGGGCATTGCTTCAGAACAGGCGATCTGAGAGGCGACGATAGCACCAGCGGCGTTGGCGAAATCTAGGACCTGTTGCAAAGGCCATCCCGAGAGAATGCCGTGTGTGAAGGCACCACCAAAGGAGTCGCCCGCTCCAAGGCCATTAGCAGTTTCAACAGGTACAGGTGCAGACACGATACGTTCGTTGGCAGTCTTAGCCATAACTCCCTGTGCGCCCATCTTGACGACAGCAATTTTGATGCCTGCTTCAAGGAGTCGGTCGGCCTGTTCATCAGGTGTTCCATCACCAACCGCAGTTGCACACTCCTCACGGTTACCGATAGCGATGGTAGCGTACTTGAGAGATTCCTTAGCGGCTGCAGTGGCATCTTCGGGGTTAGCCCAGAACATAGGACGGAAATCCAAATCCAGGATGGTGTGCTGGTTATCAGCCAAGTCTTCACGAGGACGAGCAGCGTGCGCGGCTAGCTGGGCCCCTCGAGCTGGTTCTTGGCAGAGACCGGTGAGAGTAGTCCAGAAAATTTTGGCGTTCTTCACAGCATCTAGGTCTACCTGCTGCTTGGTAATCTGCAAATCGGGAGCAGTGGGGAAGCGGCCGTAGAAATAGAGGGGGAAGTCTTCCGGAGGCTTGATTGCGCAGAAGGTGACGCAGGTCTGAAGATCATTGTTAACGATAACGTTCTTATCATCGGAACCATAGCGGTTGAGTTCACGGCGCAAGAAAACTCCGAAGGGGTCGTTACCAACACTGGTAATCACCGAGGTCTTGTGCCCGTATTTGGCAGCAGCTACAGCGACATTAGAGGGAGAACCACCCAGGAATTTACCGAAGGTTTCAACGTCTTCAAGCCCTACACCGATGTCATTAGGGTAGACATCTACGCTGATGCGGCCCATGGTCAGCAGTTCATACATTGGCGTTTTCCTTTGTCAGTTGCAGATGGGGGCGATGTTGCCGGTTTGCCTATATCCAGCGTGCACTATGTCACTTTGTCCTGTCAATCTTTGTAATGACATATTGACAAAATTTTTCAGAATAGTGAGACTTATGTAAGGTAGCCCATATACCAGGCTGAATTCAGAGCTCCCATTCAGCAACAATCACATTCAAACCACATTTTTAGACCTTAATTTTGGAACGGTTCAACAACTATCGCCAGCCAAGGAGAAACCATGAAACTCGGTGTCTATAGCGCAATCCTTCACGACCGCACCCTTGAAGAAGCCCTCACCATTGTTGCCAACCTAGGGCTCAAGGGATATGAACTCAACACCGGAGGTTTCCTGCCTCCCGTCCACGTCCCTGTTGATGCCATTCTCAAGAACCCCGAAATCGCCACAGACTACCTAGAGAAGTTTGAAACCGCTGGGCTGGAAATTGCAGGCCTCAACTGCAATGGCAACCCTCTACACCCCAACCCTGAGATTGGCGAAAAACACGCAGAAGACATACGTAAATCAATCCGCCTCGCTCCCCTCTTAGGACAAACCCGTGTAGTCACCATGAGCGGTCTTCCCGGCACTGAACCCGGTACCAAACACCCTGCCTGGCATGTCAATACATGGAGCTCAGGAACCCTGGATTCTCTAGATTACCAATGGGAAGTTGCAACTCAGTTCTGGGAAGAAATTGAAGAATTGGCTGCTGAAAACGGCGTGAAAGTCGCCTTAGAATTGCATCCTCAGAACCTAGTCTTCAACCCACCCACAGCAAAGCGCCTCGTAGAACGCATCAACGCCAAGCATATCGGTGTAGAGCTAGATGCCTCCCATCTTTTCTGGCAGCAGATGGATTCCATTAAGGCTGTCCGCTGGCTAGGAGACCTAACCTTCCATTCTGCCGCCAAGGATGTACGCATCAACCCTGGAAATGCAGCAATCTGCGGAGTGTTGGATGACCGATTCCGCCGTTTGACTCCAGAAGAAAACCGTACAAACATCGGAGGCAATGAATATGTCAACGAATGGCCTCAGGACTCAGCTTGGGATTTTGTTGCTGTTGGTATCGGGCACGATGCAGCCTACTGGGCAGAGTTTATGAAGGCCCTTTATGAAGTAGATAAGAACATGTGGGTCAACATTGAACATGAAGACACCTCCATGGGAGCGATTGCAGGTCTTGAATACGCTGCTAAGACCCTATTTGAAGCAGCCAAGATAGCCAATATTGATGTCTAGTCAGTTTTGGCGTAAGGATGACTCCATCGTCTATCAGCTACTCAAAGACCAGTAGGCGGCGGTTTTCCCCCGCCATTTAACGAGAGAAAAGCGAGCCCCTCGGCTCGCTTTTCTCTCTCACACACACATTTCTCGCGGCCCTCACGGGCGGCCACCTTTTCGAGAATGAAACACACTTTTCTCTTGAGAAGGATTCTCACGAATTTTGAGCTTTCCGACTGTCTCTCCTTGAGCTCTTGATATAAGTATGGCAACCCAGTCTGTGCAGTAGGCCAGCAGAACCTGTGCGTTAGCTATGCACCCACAAAACCCTACGCGACTAGGCACTATGCAAAGAAAGACTTCCCCTTCTGCACCTGGGAGGCCTCAAGAACAGCCGCCTGCTGCTCACCGGCGTCCGCACCGGTCTCAGAAGCCAGCTCCGCGGCGTCCTCAAGCTCAAAGAGAGCGAAGCCGTAGCGGCGTTCGTCCCCGATATAAAATGTTGAGCAGCAGGGTGAAGACGCGGCCGGTCAGATCAATGTAGGTCTTCTCAAGTTCGGCGGTCTCCAGCCACAGGCCGTCAACCTTAGCCAGGGCGAGCCATAGGGATTCCTTAGGGTAGTAGGGCGGACGGACGCCGGGCGGCTAGTCCATCTCCCGCCCGGCGGTTTCGGGCACCGCGGCGCGCGTGAAGGTAATCAGGCTGACGCCGATGACGGCGAAGACCGCAAAGGTCATGCCCAGGCCGAGGGCTGCGACCATCTGCGGGAAGAAGAGGGAGACCGTAAAGTTAGCGATCCAGGAGACAAAGGTAGCAACGCCCATGCCAGCGCCGCGCACGCGGGCGGGGAAGACTTCGCTCATCAGCACCCAGGTCACCGGCGATACGGCGCCCTGCTGGAAAATCAAGAAAATGATAGAGATCAAGAGGGTGGCCCAGGGGCGGGCGGTAGCATCAAGCACCTGCGAGGTCACGGCCAGCATAGCCAGGGAGAAGGTGGTGCCTACCAGGCCGATAGTCAGCACCAGGCGGCGGGGGAAGCGTCCTACAAACCAGAGCCCCACGGCGGCACCCAGCACCGATAGCACACCGTTGGAGATATTAGCGGTCAGGGCAGCGTCGGTGGAAAAACCGGCCTCGCGCAGCACCTGGGTGCCGTAGTACATCAGGGCATTGACACCGGTTGCCTGCTGCACAATACCAATAGCCGCAGCCAGCAGCAGGGTGGTGCGAAGAGCCGGGTCGCGCCAGAGCAGCTTCAGGGCACCGCGCTCAGCGGCAGCTTCCCGCTTGTAGCCCGGCGACTCGGGCACCAGGAACATACCCACAAAAAGCACCAGCGCAGGAATAATCGAGATAGCGAACATAACCCGCCAAATCATCACCTGATGAGCAAAAATATTGCCAATCATCGCGTTGACCACGTAGGCGGTGAGCTGGCCAAAGACAATCATGAACTGGTTGCGGGTGACAATCGCACCGCGGCGGTTGGCGGGAGAAATTTCCGCCAGATAAATCGGCACGACCGCCGAGGCCGCGCCAACCGCCAGGCCCACCAGCACACGGAAGACAATAAAAATGCCCAGGTTAGGGGCAGCGGTAAGGCCCAGAGAGCTGGCTGCAAAAACCAAAGCCAACACGAAGAGCACACGACGGCGTCCGAAGCGGTCAATCAGCTGCCCAGCAAGGAGCGCACCAAAGGCAGCACCCAGGGTCAGCGCGGACGTCGCCACCCCCTCCGCCGCAGGCGACAGGGTGAAGTCCTGCTGGAGGAAGGGCAGGGCACCGTTGATAATTCCGGTGTCATAGCCGAAGAGAAAGCCACCCACCGAAATAATCCAGGTGTAGAGGGTGACCCGGCGGGGGTCGGTAGCGTGTGTCATGCGCACTCCTTTGTAGACCTCAGTAATTCTAGCCCCCTTACCCCGCCCAGGGAACATGCCCGCCCAGGTGTGGCGGACGTCCGCGCCCCAGCAGGTGCGCCTGGCAGGCGGGCGCGGCGGTAGGCTAGTGCCATGAGCACCCTACATATTGATGTGAATTCTGATTCTGGGGAGTCCTTTGGCTCCTGGACCATGGGCGACGACGCTGCGATGATGCAGACCGTCTCTTCAGCCAATATCGCCTGCGGTTTTCACGCCGGTGACCCGTCGGTTGCGCGTGCCACCGTGCGGGCGGCGCGGGAGAACGGCGTGACGATCGGGGCCCACGTTTCTTACCCTGACCTGGCTGGGTTTGGCCGCCGGTTCATGGATATGACCGCCACCGAACTCACCGATGCGGTGATCTACCAGGTGGGGGCGCTTGAGGCGGTGGCCCGGGTTGGGGGCACCGAGGTTCGCTACTGTAAGCCCCATGGCGGTCTCTACAACGCTATTGTTCACCATGAGGTGCAGGCTGCGGCAGTAGCTCAGGCCCTGCACGAGCTGGGGGATCTACCGATTCTCTGCCTGCCCAACTCCGCGGTGGCCCGCGCGGCTGACGCCTTGGGCGTTCCTGTTTTTTATGAGGCTTTTGCCGACCGCGGCTACACCCCCGAAGGTACCCTGGTGTCCCGCCGTGAGGCCGGTGCCGTGATTCACGACCCGCAGGCTGTGGCTGAGCGTGTGGTGCGCATGGCGGTGGACCGCGAGGTGGTAGCCGTGGACGGCTCGGTTATTCCCCTACAGGCCGATAGCATTTGTGTGCACGGCGATACCCCCGGGGCTGTCGCCATCGCCCAGCAGGTGCGGGCTGCGCTTGAGGACGCCGGGGCGGACGTCCGCGCCTTCGCCTAGGGAGGCGGGTGGCGGCGTCCTTCCCCTACTGCCCTACCGAATGCGACGTGTTTTCCCGAGCGGGTGTTGCTTTAACGCCCGCTTGGGAATTCAAGTCACATTCGACGGCGCGGGCCTTCACAAATTCCAGCCCTCGCTAACTTTGCGCGCAGACGCTCAGGGTGCACCACAATGTCCTCCCATAAAGCGCGCACCACGGTATACCCCATGCTCTCTAATTCGTGCTGACGGCGGCGCTCGTTCTGAACCACATCCTCTGCAGCCTCACCAAAAGTACCCGCATACTTGACCTTCCCATCAACTTCCAAGATGACCCGCTCTTTCTCCCACAAAAAGTCAGGTCGCAGAGTTCTTCCACCAACCCATAAATGCACCTGCTCCACAGGCAGCACAAGACCCCACGTCAGGATCCAATACCGCGCCACAGTCTCCAGCGGCGACTCCGCCTTCATACTCATCAAACGAGCCACCTCACGCGCAGTACAAACACCACGACCGCTTAACTCCCTCAAGTGTTGGGCTAAAACCTCATAATCCACCAGTCGGCAATGCAAAAAGTAATCGGCAATGCAGAGGGCATCAATGATCGGAAGCGTCCGCGCACAATCAATAGTCGTCTGCAGCGGCGATGTCACACGGGCTCCCCGGTGGAATACTGCACTGTCGCATTCCTTCTGCCGGTTGCGACTGACCTGCACCCGCCCTCGAGACTTAACTGAATCATGCGGATGGCTCACCCATATTTTGTGCGGTAACCGCAGCACAGGGGCACCCCACCAGAGAGCAGCAGACACATGGCTCAACACATACCCCCGATTTGTTTTCATGAAAGCCACATGCCCGGCTAGACACCTATCGGTACTGCTTAGTGACTCCCATAAAGCTGTCTTTATATAGGCATTGTGACCGATTTTAAAGAGCTCTCCCCTAGCGCATTCACGGCTTACACCGGAAGTGCTCTTACCCAGGTGTCTAAGCTCAACCGAAGTTTTGACAGTCTCAAACAAGTGTTCCATGGGTTAAAAATGCCCTATACAGCACGTGCCTACTAGCCGTTTTCTACTATCTGTGGATAACTTTGAGGCCTAGCTGCGGTAGTTTGCTCAGGGCGAGAAGTATGACGTCAGTGCGTCAAGGTTTTCCACAGAGATAGAGTCGCTGAGCTAGGCCCACCCTCGGTGCGCGCCCCGACGCATGGCTTCACCGCCGAATGCGACTCATATTCCCCAAAGGACGTTAAAACAACACCCGCTCGGGAAAACAAGTCGCATTCGCCAGAGAGAACAGCCACGGCAAAAGCGCAGCTTGCGTGGGCGGCGCCACATCTGCCAGAATTGTTGAACAATCCCAGGAGAGGTGGCGTGGGCCGAACCCCAGCGCGATAACACACAGACCACCACCCATCCCCATTGACGAAGCTAGCAGAGAGGGGCGCCATGGCCACTGTACAGACACCCAGTGGGCACACCGCCAGCGGGCGTGCAGCCGACATCTACACGGTCAAGCCCTTCGGCCTACTAGCCGTTATGGTTGACTGCCGAACCCTCGAAAACGCCCTGCACCTGCACGGCCACCTGCAGCAACGCCCCGCCGCGGGGCAGACCGAGCTGGTCCCGGCAGCCCAAACAGTTCTCGTCCGCTTTGAAACCACCCAGCAGGCCGCCGCCTTTCTTGCAGCGCCCAATCTGCCACAGGCGTCCGGAGATCTGCGCACGCACGGGCGCACCGTGACCATTCCGGTGGTCTACGACGGCCAGGACCTCGCGGACGTCGCGACCCACCTGGGCATCAGCGAGCAGGCCGTTATCTACGCCCACACCACCGGCCACTGGTCGGTAGCTTTTGCGGGCTTCGCCCCGGGCTTCTTCTACCTGCACCGGCACGATAACGTGCTCGATGTTCCGCGGCGGGCTACCCCGCGCACCGCGGTTCCTGCCGGGGCGGTTGGCCTGGCAGGTGACTTCTCGGGCATCTACCCGCGTACCTCCCCCGGCGGCTGGCAGCTCATTGGCCGCACCGACGCGCCGCTCTGGGACCTCAACCAGAACCCGCCCGCCCTACTCGAGCCCGGTATGCAGGTGCAGTTCGAGGCGGTACGGGAGCTGATTACGGCGGGTCAGGGGAAGGGTCAGGACGCCCCCGCCCACCCCACCGAGGACAAGCGAGTATCTGCCCGCCCCGTACTTGAAGTGCAAGTTCCTGGGCTACAGACCCTCTTCCAGGATTCCGGTCGAGCGGGTCTAACCCACTGGGGCGTCTCTCCTTCCGGCCCGGCTGACCGGGAAGCGGCAGCCGAAGCTAACCGTTTGGTCGGTAATTCTGCAGGCGCAACCGTTCTTGAGAACCTGGCCGGCGGACTAAAAATTACCGCCCTAGCCGACGTCGAGCTGGCCCTGACCGGGGCAGATATCCCGGCGCAGATAATCGAGGACGCCAGCGGGCAGGCCGATGACCCCGGACAGGGCGCAGCCCAGGCAACAGATACTCCTCTGGTTGTTCGTCCCTACGCTCCCTTTGCCCTGAAGCCCGGGCAGACCCTGAGCCTGGGGGCACCCGCACGCGGTCTGCGTACCTACCTTGCGGTGCGCGGCGGGCTTGCCGCCAGGACCGAGGCAGCGAGCGCCTCCCGCGACACCCTGGCAGGGCTGGGCCCGAAGCCTCTGGCGGCCGGGGATCAGCTCTCCCTGGTAAGCCCACCGGTAGCGGTGGTGGCTGACCCGGCGCCCGTCCTGCCCCTGCCGGAACCGGGCAAGGTGCTGGAGGTCCGCGCCCTACCCGGCCCCCGTGATGACTGGTTTACACCCGAGTCTCTGGGCCGTTTCACTGAAGTGACATGGGAGGTCTCCCAGTCCAGTGACCGCATTGGGGTCAGGCTCTTACTGGCAGATACTCCGGCTGACGGGGGCGCAGGTGCCCAGCCCACCGATGTTCAGCCCACCGACACCCTCACCCGGGCCGTACCCCGGGAGCTCCCCAGCGAGGGCATGGTAGCCGGGGCAGTCCAGGTGCCGCCGAGTGGCGAACCCGTGGTTTTCTTAGCCGACCATCCGGTCACCGGCGGCTACCCCGTCATTGCCACGGTGCACCCGGCTGACCTGCGCCTCCTCGCCCAGGCCCCACCCGGCACCTGCCTGCGCTTCTCCCTGCTAACTCCACCTCAGACCGCCCCTACCCCGACCGAAAAGTGAGCCCCCGCATGCGTAAAGTTCTCGTTGCTAACCGTGGCGAAATTGCCGTCCGTATTATTGGCGCCTGCGCCGCCCAGGGTATCGCGTCGGTGGCGGTCTACGCCGATTCGGACGCCGAGGCCCTGCACACCGCCCTGGCCGATGAGGCCTATGCACTGGAGGGCACCGGCCCGGCTGAAACCTACCTGGATATCGAGAAGGTCCTGGCCGTAGCGAAAAAGTCAGGGGCTACCGACGTTCACCCCGGCTACGGTTTTTTGGCGGAGAACGCTGACTTTGCTCGGGCGGTCATGACCGCCGGGCTGACCTGGATTGGCCCTGCGCCCGAGACCATTGAGGCCCTGGGTGATAAGGTCAAGGCCCGCGAGCTGGCCCAGTCGGTGGGTGCCCCGCTGGCGCCCGGGTCGGACGGCCCCGTGGCCTCCCCCGAAGAGGCCCGCGCCTTTGCCCAGGAGCACGGCCTACCCTCTATTATCAAGGCCGCCCACGGCGGCGGCGGGCGCGGTATGCGCATTGTGCGAGAGCTGGACGAGGTTGAGGACGCCTTTATCTCGGCTTCGCGCGAGGCCGTGGCTGCTTTCGGTAACGGGGAGTGCTTCATTGAGCGCTTCCTGGAGAAGCCCCGCCATGTGGAGGCCCAGGTGGCTGCGGATTCCCACGGGAATGTGGTGGTGGTTGGCACCCGCGACTGCTCCCTGCAGCGTCGTAACCAGAAGCTGGTGGAGGAGGCCCCCGCCCCCTTCCTGACCGCCGATCAGCGGGGCCAGATTGAGCGGGCGTCCGCTGAAATTTTCCGGGCCGCCGGGTATGTGGGCGTGGGCACCGCCGAGTTCATGGTGGCCCTTGACGGCACGATTTCCTTCCTTGAGGTCAACACCCGTATTCAGGTGGAGCACCCGGTTACCGAGGAGGTCACCGGCGTTGACCTGGTGGCCCTGCAGCTCGATATTGCGGCGGGCAAGCCCCTGCCCTTTACTGAGACTCCCGAGCCGGTCGGTCACGCCTTTGAGTTCCGCATTAATGCTGAGGACCCGGCTCGTGGCTTCCTGCCTGCAGCTGGCCGCATTGAGTCCATGACCGTGCCCTCTGGCCCTGGGATTCGCTGGGACGCCGGGGTGCGCCCGGGTTCTGTGGTCAGCGGGGAGTTTGATTCTATGCTGGCCAAGCTGATTGTCACTGGCCCGACCCGCGAGGTGGCCCTGCGCCGGGCCCGTTTCGCCCTGGCCCAGGTGGATATTGCCGGGGTGGCTACCGTGCTGCCCTTTGACCGGCAGGTGCTGGAGGCCCCGGACTTTACCGGCGAGAGCGGCGACTTTGGGGTCTACACGACCTGGATCGAGGACGCCTTCCTCCCCTCCCTAGCCCACGGTGAGGACGCCACCGCCCCTGCCAGCCCCGAGGCTGCTGGGAGCGGGGTGCAGGCGTCCTACCGTCAACCCCTGCTGCCGGTGGGTGCCAGTGTCTTCCCGGGCACCGGCGTCACCCGCTTCACCCTGGAGATTGATGGCACCCCGCACCGGGTGGGTCTGCCCGATTCGGTGTTTGCCTCTTTGGGGTCTGGTGCGGACGCCGCCACCCCTGCCAGCGGGCAGGGGCAGGCAGGTGCCGGGCAGGTTCTGGCGCCTATGGGTGGGGCCCTGCTCAAGTACACCGTTGCCGTGGGCGATGAGGTAGCTGCCGGGGACCAGGTGGCCCTGTTGGAGGCCATGAAGACCGAGGTTCCGGTGTTGGCTGAAACTGCCGGCACTGTGGCAGAACTCCCCGCGCAGGTGGGCGAGCGCCTGACCGCGGGCCAGGTGCTGGTGGTCTTCGAGTAAGGTTTCGATAAAAACGAGTGCAAGGGGTAATCAATATTATTGATACCCCAGCCCTTGAATTTAGCGTTGCTTTTCGAGATACTGGAAGCAGTAGAGTTAGCCCTGGTGCTTATAGCATCACAGCAACTCGACCCCCACTGTGGCTACGGCAGGTGGGGGTCATCTTTTTTTAAAATTCATATACTCGAGCTATATCGCTAAGATACTCCTCAAAATAGTGAGCCGTCATATCACTGTGGGTTCGGGTACGCCGGTAAGCCATACACATAGCATCGGGAGCCCACAGCAGTCTCTCGTCCTGCGGGGATACCCATGCGGCCCCGACTTCATTGGTCAGGAGCCCTTCCTTTCGAAGGTGTTTCAAGAAGCTTCTGTCACGGTTATTATCTTTTCGCTCGTGTCGGGCTTCAAAGATAAGTCCGCGTAGCAACGGCACCTCAGCAATGTATTTTTCGACGAGGTTTTTCAGGCAACGGCGTCGTGCCTGCTCAAGGTCATCGTCCGGGGCAAGATTAATATTGCAGGTAATAAAAGAAGGCTCTCGGTTATCAGAGAAGTACTTCAGCATCTCTTCAAAAACTCTCTGCCCTCCGTTCGTCCGTAAGGCCTCAGTGCTGTGGAAGTAATCTCCATCCACAATATCTCTTAGGTCAGCACGGATCACGTCCAATTCTGAAGCTTTAAACTGCACCGCTGTCAGCGCATAAAAGCTGTTCTCATGAAGTGGGTCGTCTGGGGAGGTATAGGTCTCATCAATATAAAGGAACTCACTCTCTAGAGCACAGGTGTAAAGACGAGCAAGGGATGGGTGAAGAGACCGTGACATAGAAATATTCTATAAGGAGGAGCTTCACCACAGCAGAATCAGGTTCTGGTATCTACCGCTGAAACATGTGGCTGTCACTACCACAAAACCTCGGGAGCAAGATAGCAGTTTGCATGGGGTCACACCCTTTTTCGGGGTTATCACAACTACACTTGAAACGATGAACCCCGAGACCACCACCATCGACCTTGCCCCGTCTTTAGCTGATATTGTCCGCACCCGGCCAAGCCATGCCCAGGCAACTGGCTGGGCAGCAGAGACCCTTCGCACCGCCATGGACGCCGGTGCTCTTACGCCCGGGTCCAAGCTCGCCGAAGAGCACCTGGCAGCTACCCTGGGAGTCTCCCGCAACACCCTACGGGCAGCTTTCACGCTGCTAGAAGCCCAGAACCTGGTTGAGCGCATACCCAACCGGGGTGTTTTTGTGGCTAACCCTGGCCCCCAGCAGGTTGCTGATCTTTTTATTGAGCGGTGGGCGATTCAGGCTGCAGCCCTCGATGTAGCGCCGGCAGGCCCCATCCCCCAGGCCCACCGCGCCCTGGAACGGGCTGAAGAAGCCCGAGAACGCGGATCGGTCACAGGCATGGCCGGCGCTAACCAGGACTTCCACCGAGCCCTTGTCGATCACGCCGGCTCTGCCCGTCTGACCCGGGCCATGTTGCGTATTCTGGCTGAAATGCGCCTGCTCTTCTTCTCGCAGGTCACGGTGCCGGGCTTCCACGCCCCCTATGTAGAACGCAACGCCCACCTTTTGAACCTGATCGAGTCAGGCCAGCGGGAGGCTGCCCGCACCTACCTACGCAACTATCTGGTGGCCTCGCGGGATAAGTTTTTGCGGCGGCAGGCGGATTCCTAGCCGGCCCAGAGGGCGGCGATACCGCTGAGGGACTTGTAGCCCAGGTAGATGGTCAGCAGCCAGGAGATCCAGCCGATCACAATAAGCCAGGCGGGGTAGCAGTAGCCGCCCAGCAGGGTTTTGGCGCGGAAGGTTGCCACGAAGAGAAGCACCGCAAAACCTACCGGCAGGATTAGGCCGTTGACGGCACCTGCCACGATGAGCAGGGTGGCGGGAGCCTTGCCTGCGATAACGAAGACTAGGGTCGAGACAAGGATGAATCCAATGGTCAGGGCGTTCTTGGCCGTCACCGAGGTTTTAGCAGTGGTCAGGAAGGATACTGAGGTAAAGGCAGCACCGATAACGGAGGAGATAGCTGCACCCCAGAGAATCAGGCCAAAAAGGCGTGTTCCGATCTCACCTGCTGCGATGCCGAAGGCCTGACCGGCGATGGACTTGTCAGTATCGAGGGCGACACCGGTAGCTACCACACCCAGAATCGCCAGAAAGAGAAGGAAGCGCATAAGTCCGGTGATGATGATGCCGGTAACGGATGAGCGGGAGATGTCCTTGATGTACTCGGGGCCGTAGATACCGGCATCCAGCATACGGTGGGCGCCTGCATAGGTGATATAACCGCCCACGGTGCCACCAACTAAGGTGGTGATGACAGTGAAGTTCACCTCGCTGGGAAGGACGGTGTTCTTGAGGGCCTCACCGACGGGTGGGTTAGAGACAAGAGTGACGTAGAGGGTTACCAGGATCATGAGGGCGCCCAGCACCACGACAATGCGGTCAAGGGCGATGCCAGCTCGCTTAGATAAAAAGACGCCGATAGCCAAGGCGGCGGTGACGATACCACCGATGCTGGCATCTATGCCGAGCATCGCATTGAGGCCCAGACCGCCTCCGGCGACGTTGCCGACGTTGAAGACAAAGCCTCCCAGGGCGACCAGAATGGCTAGGAAGATACCGAGGCCGGGAAGAACCGAGTTAGCCAGCTCCTGAGCTTTCATACCGGAGACACCTATGACGCGCCAGACGTTGAGCTGCACGGCAATGTCAATGAGGATTGATAGCAGAATGGCGAAAGCGAAGGCTGCACCCATCTGGTAGGTGAACTGGCCGGTCTGGGTGATAAAGCCGGGGCCGATGGCGCTGGTGGCCATGAGAAAGAGGGAGCCGAGTAGGGCGGTGCGGCGCCCTTTAGCGGCCTGGTCTTTGGGGGTGATCAGGGCGTTTGTGTCTGCCATGTCTCTCCTTGAGGGGTAGGAGCACGCGACGAGGCCGTCATAGTGCGTGCTAGGTCATAGGCATAGATTACACAATTGTTGAACAATCGCAAGGGAAGCGGGGCTTGGACTCTTATATAGGGCCCGTTGGCTACTTACGACCGGGGTCGCTTTAGGCCTTTAAATCCACACACCACATGCAGCTTACTCCTACTCTTTGCTTCCTTTAATACGTAGCTACCCCGGCGCAAAACCGGGGTAGCTCACTGGGTAAGGACGGGAAGGGGTAGCTAGCGTGCCCTACGCTGGCGCAGTGCCAAGACTCCTCCAGCCAGAGCCAGGGCACCACATGCTAGGACTCCCAGCACCGAAGCACCGGTCGAGGCCAGGGTTGCCCCGGATAAAGTCTGCCCACCGGGGCCCCCGGTAGAGGGCTTGGGCGCCTGATCACCGGCAGCTTCTAACCGATTGTTAGTATCGACCTCATCACCGGTAAGAGAACCAGTTACCGCCCCCTGCCTAGCGCTAGGAGTGCCAGAATCAGGTACCAAAGGGCTAGTAGAAGCAGGTGCTGAGGTCTGCTTATCACCGGGTGTAGGTGAGGCTACAGGTTCACCGTCTTCCTTGAGGCAGTCCTGGATAGCCTGACTGCCCACTACATAGGTAAGTTTCTGTGGGTCCGATGTAGTTTGCTGGCCGTCCTGAGTGGTCGCTGAATAGTAGACCTCAAGCTCATAGATACCAGGGGTACTGAATACCCAGTTTGCATGGGCATGGGTTGGGAAGCCCACCTCAAGGCTGTAGTCTCCAGATCCTGAATCTACTAGTAGGTTGGGGCTACCGAAGGCTGAGTCCTGGTAGATAGCGTAGCGGGCACCATCGGGAATAGAAAGCGGGTTCAGGTGCAGGCTAACCGGCCCATCAAACTGGGAGTAGTCTAGCTCCTGGGTATTCCAACCGGGCCAGATAAGGCCAGCCTGCTGGGTCTGGGGAAGGCCGTAGAACCTGCTCCCCGGTTCTCCCAAGAAATCATAGGCTGGATCAAGCAGGTGGCCAGACCGATGCTGCCGAGAGTTATCGCCCAGGGCCAGAACCACATCCTCTAAAGAACGATCGGTTGCCGCAGCATCAATCTGCCCCGTTTCATCCCGCAAGACCGCCCTTAAACGTTCGCCATCATAGCGACCCTTAAGGTCAATATGGCCATCTGTTAGTACAGGACGCCCCTCACGACTCTGGATAGAACAGCGGGACTGTTCACTGGTAGGGGTAGGGGAGGGGCTAGGTTGCAAGGTGGGCTGTGGGGCTTCTGGTTCTTGGGGGGTTTCCTGGGGGGACTGGGTAAGCTCAAAAGCCCCCTGTCCCTGATAGGATTGGTCGCCCCGGTAGTCCTCAGCCAAGGTGAGGCTGGCTGAACGGGCGTTCATATCGGGGTGGGGTATTACCTCCACTACAGCCTGTTCACCGTCATAAAAACCATCTTCGGGGTAGATGTGTTCGGCGACCCCATCCACAAAATGCCCCTCAAAGGTCGAACTGTAGTAGGGGCTATCAGCCCCCTTAAAGCCGCCGGCCAGGAAACCACGGAAGTGGGGGTCCTGGGCCTGAACCCGAACCCGCTTATACCCCTCCTCTTCAGCCGGCTCTATTGTGGCGGTGAAACCGCCGTTTGAGGGCGTATAAAGTTCACCGGTCATCTTGATGTTATCTGGGTCTGGTTGCTCTTGGGGCCAAGCTCCCTCTGGTGCCGCTGAGTCGGTTTGCCCGCGCTCCCCTGGGGCGTAAGGCAGGGGCTGGGATATCCAGCGAGCTCCCGTGTCCCCTTCGGGTGTAAAGACTGCCTGTAACTGACCAGGGGTGCTTCCTAGCAGTTCTAGCCAGGAGGCCCGGCCCTTACGCACATCTAGGTCGGTGAGGAAGTAGCCGTTATTGTAAAGGGTTAGAGTCCCTTCAAGCTCCTCATTGGCGGCACTAAAATCAATCTGGGTTAGCTTATCGTCACCGGACCACACCCCTTCCTCATAGGGACCTAGCGTGAGCGAATATTTCTCTGCTTCAACATCTCCCACTGGTGCCTGCCTGTAGCGGGTGAGGGTATCAACCCCATCGGCCACACCGCTACCAGGGCGGGGGGACTGTCCACCAACCTGCCAAACCATAGTGGTTGGCTCAGACTGAATCACCTCCCCATCATGACCTCGGGCAACGGTGCGATACACCACCTCATAGCGCCCTGCCGTGCTGAAGGTGGTGGCATTATGGGTATGGTTTCCTGGGGTGAGAAGAGCGGAGTTAAGGCCCGGGGTCTTTGAACTCATCATGCGTTTTAAGGAAAGTGGACCCCAGCCACTGTGGTGGCGGAAAAGCTCAATTTCACCGGGGCCACGCACCTCCATAATGTCCAGAGCAAAAGTACCATCCCGGAATTTTTCAACGGGAATATCCAACTCCGCACCATAGCCAACCCAGGCAGGGTTATGGTTACCTTCAGGCAACATGGGGGCCAGGTAGAGACTATCGCCGACCTTACCCAAGAAGCTCTGCTGGGGGTCATCATCAACAACGAAGGTGTACTGGCTCTTACCTGACCACTCTGACCAGCCTTTACCGAGCCAAATAATACTTTCATCGGCCGCATAGGGGCCGTCTTTACCTGCCTGAGGTGGGGCTTCATTGCGGAGCACGAACCTGTCATCAATCCAGGCAGTTTTAGGAGCATCAATATGTGTTTGGGTAGTGACAATCTTGCCATCGTCGGGGCCGGCAAAGGCTACTGGCAGGGAGGGCCCGAGCAGGGAGGTGAGGGCCAAAGCTGAAAGGGTGAGGATCCGGAAGGGACGCCTGGTCAAGGATGAGCCTGATCGGGAAGAGGGAATGGGGGCCTGAACTTGCATGAGGGCCTTTCTGGTAGAGATGTGTAGGGCTGGGCTCTTTGAGCCTGGAGAATCTAAACACAAGCCATTATTTGAGAATGATTATCATTAAAGATATTCTATGGGAGGAAAAAAACCAAACACCCCATAGCCAGAAAGCACGCACCCATGCAGTACCCCCGCACCCTCTCCCTTGCAGCCCTGTCCCTGGCCCTCCTGGCAGGCCCCCTAGCAACCTCCCCCGCAGTAGCCGACCAGGAAGCTCCTACTGCACCCCAGGCAGCTCCCGCCGCAGACCGAGAAACCCTAGCAAGCACCGTCCTAACCCGTGAACACACCGACGCCCTAGCCCTGTCTCTAGCCAGCGGACAGCTAGACCTCTTCACCTACGCCGACCTCCCCGGTGCCCCGCGCACCCGCCTGAACCCTGACCAGACAGTCTTCAACCTGCAAGACCGGGATGAAACTAGACTCAGCCTGCCTGCAGGGTTCGATTTTTTGGGTGCCGAAGGATCAACAATCTGGCTGGCGCCCCAGACCCAGGTAGCCGGTGTACTCTGGCCCGGCTGGAATACCGAGGACATCCGTCCTGGTGAGCTAGCTGGTGACCAACTAAGCCTAGAACTTGTAAAAACCAAGGCCCCCGAGGGCGGTGCGGTCGAGGTCTTCCAGTCCTCCCCCTTTGGCACCCAACGGGTCTTTAGCTCCCGCGAGAAGCTGCCCGCCCTGCAGCAGCCGGTGGGCTCCCACGTGCACGCAAACTGGGCTTTCACCGCCACTGGCACCTACGAGCTCACCTTCCGCGCCAGCGCTACCCGCACGGACGGTACCCCTATCAGCGCCGAGCAGACCTACACCTTTGTGGTGGGGCAGCTCCCCACTGAACTGGGCGGCCCAACAGAAGAAGCCCCGCCCACCACTACTCCCTCCCCTGAATCACGGCCTGAAACACCGGTATCGCCTCTTCCCGAACCCATCCAACCACCCCTGGCAGAAAGTAGCGAAGCACCGGCCCCGGCTGGGCCTAATACCCCCACCCCGGCAGAAAGCACCCCCACGTCCACGTCCCTGCCAGAAGATACCCCCACACCCACGTCCCTGCCAGAAGATACCCCCACAACCACCCCCCTGAACCCGGAACCCACCCCAGGCAATAGCCAGCAGCAGGAGGCCCCGGCTGTAGGGAGCAAGAATCAGGTTAATCGGGCCCCCGCTACCCAAAAACCGACCCAGCACAACTCGGCAGCAGGTAGCAAGGAGGGCAGCCACCCCCAGCAGTGCCTAGCGACCGAAGAAGTCGTGAAGTCCGCCGACCAAGTCCAGCAGGGGGAGGCAGGCACAGCAAACCGAGCGTCCGCACGCACCTTGGAGAAGCCAACCTTCACCATTCAAAAAGCCGTCAATACAGGCACCAGTAAGGCCACCAGCGGTCACTTTGATTTCGGGGCGGTCCTAAGCGGCGGTGGCCTCTCGGCCCAGGTCAAGGACGACCGCACCTCCCCCGCCATCTGGAAGCAGCCCGATGCCCTCACCTTTGTGCTGGGGGACAGTGCCAAGACCACCATGCCCGGCGGTATGGGCCATATTGCCCCGGCTGGTGCCGAGGTCTACCTAATTGGGGCAACCCAGCAGCCCACCGTTCCCTGGGTCGGCTGGAACACCCAGAACCCCGAACTTATTGCCCAGGCCTCCGGCCCAGCCACCCTCACCCTGACCGACCTGCAGGGCCCGGGTAAGCTATCGGTCTTCCTCTCCGGCAACTTTGGATCAGCTGGGACCACCGTCTTTAACGGGGTGGGCGACTCCTTCTCGGTTCCGCTCAATACCCACCAGCACGCCAACTGGGTATTCACCGCCCCCGGCCTCTACTCCGCGACCCTCACCTGGTCTGTGCCGCTCAAGAGCGGCGGGCAGGTTTCGGCCAGCGGCACCCTGAATTTTGAGGTAGGCGATGCAGCCCAGGCCAAGCAGCAGGACGCCGGTAGCGGCTCTAGCTCTAAGGCCCCCGCAGGTGGTGGGCAGGGCTCTGTCGATAGCGCCACCGGCCTGGTCACTCGACCCGACGGTTCCCAGGTACGCATTGTGGGCAAGACCGCCGATGGACGCGACTGCACCCTGAGCGAGGACGAACTTGCCAAGGCCCAGCAGGCCTCAGCCCGGGGCAAGCTGGCCTACACCGGCACCTCATCGGCTGGCACCCTCGCCGTAGCCGGTGGCCTGGCCCTGCTGGCCGGGGCGGGCGTCCTGCTCTTTGTTCGTCGTTGCTCTGCCCGCCGTGCCGCGTAACCAACTACCCCGTTGCGTCCCGCTCCTGCTGACCGCCCTGCTGGCCCTTACCGGCTGTGGCGGTACAGGGGAACGAGGCCAGGAGGGCCTGCAGGTGGTGGCCTCCACCCCCATTGTGGCCGACCTGGCCTCGGCCGTTGCCGGGGACAGGGCCCAGGTGAGCTCACTGGTCCCGTCCGGGGTTGACCCCCACACCTACGAGCCCTCCCTGCGCGATATTCGCGACGTAGCCTACGCCGATGTAGCCTTCACCAACGGCCTGCTGTTGGAGCAGCAGAAGCTAGTGCGCACGGTTGATGCAAACCTGCCCGAGGGGGCGCTTTCGGTGGCGGTTGCCGAAGAGATTGAGAGCTACGGGGGTAGCCTGATTCCGATTGTTGAGGATGCCTCCCTCGACTCCATCTGGCTGGGCCTGCGCACCTCTGGCGTCCCGCGCGATGCCGACCTGGGCCGCGACGCCTCGGTCACCTTCAGGGCAACTGCCGCCAGCGGGCCGGGCCAGCTCGCTGCCTTTATCACCGGCACCTTCGGGTCGGTTGAGAAGGTAGCGGACTCCGGTGCGGACGGCGGCACGCATGCGGAAAACCTGGGGGAAACCTCCCTGCCCCTTCAGGCCCATACCCATCTTTCATGGGCATATACCCAACCGGGTATATACTCTCTGGAGCTTGAAGCTCAAGCTCGCAGTGCTGACGGTGCGGCCCTGGACGGCCTGACCGACGTCCGCCCAACCACCGTGCACTTTGCCGTCGGCGTCTCCCCCGACGACCAGGCGCGCGCCCTACAGGAGGCCACCGGCCAGCCCGTCACCGTCCTCGATGCCGGGCATGCCGACCTCACCGCCCAGCTGGACACCGGCCACCTGGTGATTCGCACCGACTCCGACGGGCAGGTCACCGAATACGACCCCGCTACCACCGTCATTGCGGTACCCTCCCGCACCTTGCAAGAACTCCCCGCCGGGCCCCAGTACCGCTTCCTCGGTAAGCCCGGCGACCAGGTCTACCTGCTGGCCCAGGCGGTGCTGGGCAAGCACGTCCACGGCGAAATCGACCCCCATATCTGGCACTCGGTCCCCAACGCCATGGCCGCAGCCCAGCTCATACGCGACACCCTCACCGCCGCCGACCCCGCCGGGGCAGCCACCTACCGGGCCAACACCGAAGCCCTGCTCACCGAACTGGCAGACACCGACCGGGAACTCCACCGCATCTACGGCCAGCTCCCCGATGCCGCCAAGAACCTGGTCACCACCCACGACGGCTACCGCTACCTGGCCGCAACCTACGGGCTCACCGTCGCCGGCTACGTCTCCCCCGGCGCGGGCGTAGAACCCAGCATCCAGCAGCGCGAGCGCCTGCGCCGCACCATCGACGACCTGGCCGTGCCCGCCCTCTACACCGAGCGCGGGTCGATGAACAGGACGCCGGTGCTCCAGCAGGTAGGCAAGGAGGCCGGGGTGCGGGTCTGTGAACTCTATTCCGACTCCCTCGATGCAGATGCCCCCAGCTACTCCCAGATGATGCTGGCCAATGCGCAGGCCATTATCGACTGTTCCACTGCCAGATAAGGCCGAAGCATGATCAAAAAGAAAAAAGATATGTAGATAGGCGCTAGAGGCTCACGCTCGCTGTGAGCCTCTAGCACCTATTCCACCCAACCCAAGGATTTCCATGAAAATCTCTCCCCGACTCACTACCGCCCTGGCCCTGGCAGCCCTGCTGGCGCCAGCATCCGCCCTGACCCCCGCAGCCTACGCGGCCGAAGAGAACAAGAGCGCCGAAGAGCGCGCCCTGGAACAGACCCTCTCACCCGACGAGCCGATCGTCAGCGGCCAGCACGAGATTGCTGCCGGGCACGTTGATATGGGCCCGGCCTTTGTTGAGGGCTCCTGGGAACTCATGTTCCGCGACGATTCAACTGCCGAGCCGGTTTGGCGTGACCCTGCCGACGTGGTGCTGCGCGGCGATGACACCGCCATGATGGCCGTACCCGATGACCCCCGCTACTCCTTTGTGCAGGCCTCCCCCGGGGAGCAGGTCTACGTAATCCCGCAGACCGAGCTGGCCGGGGTGGTCTGGCCCGGCTGGAACACCCAGAACCCTCAGGTGGTGGAGCGCCTGGGCCGCGGCGTCACCTTCACCCTTGAGGCGGTAGAGGGACCCGGCGAGTTCTCCCTGTACCTGGAAAACGGCACCTTCGGAGCACCGGAGGTGCTGTGGACCTCCGATGCCACCGACCCCCAGGACATCTTCGTTGAACCCAACGTTCACACCCACGCCAACTGGGTCTTCACCGCCCCCGGCGCCTACTACCTGACCGTGCGAGCCCACGCTGAGCTGGCCGACGGCACCGTCGTCAGCGACACCGCCCGCCTGCTCTTCGCCGTTGGCTCGACCGTGACCACCGAGCAGGTCTTTGCCGGGGCGGACGCCCTCGGTGCGGTTGACCCCGGCAGCACAGGGAGCGAGAGCCAGGGGGAAGACCAGGACGCGAGCGCCCCGGCAACCGAGGCGACCTCCACCGCGGCAGCTAGCGGCTCAAGCACCAGCAACAAAACAGAGAACAGCGACTCAACCCTGCAGGTTGGCCTCATGGCCGGTGGTGGCGCGCTACTTCTGGCCCTCATCGTCGGTGGTGTTCTCCTAGCCCGTCGCTCCGCCGCCGCTAAGGCTGAAGCCTTCGAGCAGTCCACCGGGGGCCGCGTATGACCACCGCCTCACCTGCCCCCGTGCGAGAAACCGGCGCAGCGGCGTCCGCCCCCACCGTCACCATCACCGACCTGCACGCAGGCTACCCGGGGCGGCCCGTCCTCACCGGCCTTAACCTAACCCTGCGCCCCGGCGAATTCGTCGGGCTCATCGGGGCAAACGGCGCAGGCAAAACCACCCTGCTGCGCTCCCTGCTCGGGCTTGTACCCACCGGTAAAGGGCGCATCGATATTCTCGGGGAACCGCCCCTCAAAGCCCGCGCCCACATCGGCTACGTACCCCAAAAGCACCTCTTCCAGTGGGACTTCCCCATCACCGTCGAAAACGCCGTCATGAGCGGGCGCACCCGCACCATCGGCTGGTTCCACCGCCCCCGCCGTGCCGACTGGCAGGCGGTCTACTCCGCCCTCGAAAAGGCAGAGCTGACCGACCTCAAAGACCGCCCCGTGGGCGAACTTTCCGGCGGTCAAAAGCAGCGGGTCCTACTGGCCCGGGCCCTGGCGTCCGCGCCCAAGCTCCTGCTTCTCGACGAACCTTTCACCGGCGTAGACGCCCCCACCCAGGACTCCCTCAACCGCCTCTACCGGGCGCTAGCCGCCGAGGGGATGACCATTCTGATGTCCACCCACGACATGGTCGCCGCCCGCACCTGGTGCACCCGCATCGTCGGGGTACACGGCCACCTCGCCATGGACGCCCCCGCCCAGCAACACAGCATCGAAGAACTCTACGCCTTCCTGCACGGGCAGCACGAAGGGTGTGAACGAGCCCTATGATTACTCCCTACGAATTTATCCAAGACCTTTTCAACCCCAACCTGGCTTTCCTGGCGCGAGCGCTGGCAGCGGTCGTCCTTGCCTCCCTGATTACCGGGCTCGTGGGCTGCCATGTGGTCATGCGCGGCATGGTCTTCATCGGCGACGCAGTTGCCCACTCGGTCTTCCCGGGCCTGGCGGTGGCCTTTGTGGTGGGTGGGTCGCTGGTAGTGGGCGGCCTGGTGGCAGGCGTCGTCACCGCTATTTTGGTGGCGATTTTTAGCCAGAACCAGAAGCTCAAAGAGGACTCGGTCATCGGTATTTTCTTTGCCGGTTCCTTCGCCCTGGGTATCACTATCATTTCCCTGGCCCCGGGCTACTCGGGGTCGGTACAGGACTTTTTGTTCGGTTCCATCGTGGGTATTTCGGGGGCGGACGTCGCCCAGGCGGCAGCTATTGCGGCTGTACTGGTGCTTGTGTTGGGGCTCTTCCATAAGGAGATTGTGGCGGTGTCGCTCGATAAGGAGAGCGCGAAAGCTGCGGGCCTGCCGGTGCTGGCCCTGGATATTTTGCTCTACGTGGTAGTCACCGTATCTGTTGTGATTTCCCTTCAAACCCTGGGCAATGTGCTGGTGTTGGCCCTGCTGGTGGTTCCGGCGGCGAGCGCCCGCCTACTCTGTTCTACCCTGGGGCGCATGATGGTCTTTGCGCCAGCCTTCGGGGCGGTGACATCCACGGTGGGGCTTTATCTTTCCTGGGCTTTCAACCTGCCCACCGGCGGCGTCATCGTGCTGACCATGATTGCCGGGTTCCTGCTCTGCTGGGCGGCTAGTCGGGTACTTCACGGCCGCTTCCCCCTGAAAAGTGCACCTTCCCGTTAAAAAGTGACAGGCATGTGCACTTTTCGAAGGGCGTCTTCGTTACGGGAAGTTGGTATCTGCCTTGCTTTTGATCCCGACCTTCTGAAAGATAGTCAGTGAACTGTTATCAATTGAGTGAAGGAGCACCCGTGATTTTCATTGTTGTGAAGTACCAGGTTAAGGACGGCGACCGCGAGGGCTTTTTGGCCGCTACCCGCGAGTTCACCGAGGCTACCCGCGCTGAGCCGGGCAACAAGTGGTTTGAGTGGTCACTGAGCGTGGAAGACCCCAACGAGGTTGTTCTCGTTGAGGCTTTTGAGGACGACGCCGCGGCAGCTCACGTAGAGTCAGACCACTTCGCCAAGGGGCTGGAGGCTATGAAGCCCTGGCTGACCGAGACCCCCAAGATTATTTCCCGCACGATCGACGGCAACGACTGGGACGAAATGGGAGAGCTGAAAATTTAGATTTCGTAGCTTTCCCCGCACCAGGACGCCGGTGGGCAGGTGGTTGCCCACCGGCGTCCTTGTTTTTGTTCCCGGGCTTGTGCCCGGGGTGTTGGGCTGGGGTTATCTCTTGACCGATTGACTAGAATGGGTGTAGAGGTCGCCGTGGGGCGTCCTGATTTTTACTGCCTATGACCGGGGAGCCATATGACTTTGCCGAACGCCGCCCAGGCCCACCACGATGAGCATCTTGATGCCGACCACACCTCGGTTTCGCTTGCTGTTTCTACCGTGATTTTGGCTCTGCGCCACAAGGAGGGCGAGTCTCACCATTCGTTGTGGCTGCCACTGGTGCGTCGCTTGCGTGAGCCATATAAGGGCCAGTGGGCTCTGCCGGGTGGCCCGTTGCAGCCCGATATGTCTCTTGAAGAGGCGGCTGGTTATACCCTTCAGCGGGCGACCGGCCTGGTGCCGGGTTACCTTGAGCAACTCTATGCTTTTGGCGATGTGCACCGCACCCCGGATTACAAGATTATGCGTGAGGGTGGCTCTCTACCTGTTCCCGCTGAGGAAGACCGGCATGAGCGTGTGGTGTCGGTGATTTACTGGGCGTCGATCCCTCAGACCGAGGTGAGCCGAACCCGGGTGCACGAGAATATCCGCTGGTTCCCGATTGACGAGCTCCCTATTCTGGCGTTTGATCACAACGAGATTGTTGAGTACGCCCTCTACCGCCTGCAGAATAAGGTGGAGTACTCCCGCATCGCCCACTCCTTCTTGGGTGAGGAGTTCACGCTCGCCCAGCTGCGTGAGGTCTATGAGGCGATTTTGGGTCGGGCGCTTGACCCGGCGAACTTCCGCCGCCAGATTGCGGCGTCCAAGTCTATTATTGATACAGGTAAGCGTGTTGAGGGCACCCGTCACCGCCCGCCGCGCCTTTACCGCTACAATCACTCGCGCGCCTTTGCGGACCAGGGCCCTCTGGGTATGTACCGCGAGGCCGCCTATCATGCCGAACAAGGGAAATAAAATTTATGAAGCGCCTAGCGCCCCTAGTAGCAGTCACTGTGCTCGCTTTATCTGCATGCGGCTCATCCACAGAAGCAGCCCCTGAGGCGAACCCCGCCATTACGTACACCGATGGCATGACCGCCACTGTAGTTTCCGTGGAGTCCGCTAACACATTTACCGCCAATATCGATGGAGTTGAGAAGGAAGTTCGGTTAATCAACACCGCGGCTCCTTCGAGCAATGGCGTTGCTTTATCGAGCACTTGCCTCGTCGATGAGTCCAAGGCTCTTCTTGCGGAGAAGCTGCCCGAGGGTAGCCAGGTGACTCTGAATTTTGATGAGTCCCAACGCGGGGCAACCGGCTATGTTGAGGCTGCGGTGTATGCGGGTGATGCTTTTATCAACCGGGATATGGCGCGGGCCGGTATGGTTACTACCACGTTTACCACTAACGCAGACGAGTTCTACGGCGAGATTTCTCAGGCCCAGCAGGATGCCGCCAACGAGGGTATAGGCCTATACTCCAGGGATATCGAGTGTACGATTCCCGCACGAATCCAGGCACAAAAGACAGTTGTAGAGGACGCGAAGAACTGGGAAGTAGACACATCAGCTGAAGCACCGCTAGAGCAAAAGCAACGTGAGAATGAACGCCAAGCTATCTACCGTGATGTCTCTGCTGTATACAAGGACTTAGAAGAGCAGACTAAAGCACCTGCCCAATGGGTAGGGTCAATTGTGACCTTAGATGCCGTAAAGGCACAGCTGAGTGAGCTCCGATCACTCCTAGGCGACGATTTCTACCCGTCGAACGGTACCAGCGTGAACCAGCAGAAGAAGACTGAGGCCGAGGCTACTCCGGTACGCCCGGGTTCCTAGACAACGGGTGAACACGTAGCGGACGCCGCCCCTCACCTCCCTGCCTATAGGCAGGAGGGTGAGGGGCGGCGTCCTTGTGTTTGGCCTGGCGGGTGGATTTAGGGGGTTGAAGCAGGGTTTTGACGGACTGGGTTTGGGCGACGGTTGAGAGCAGGGGCAGGTCGCTGGCAGTTTCGTATTCTTCTAGGCGCCGGGTGAGAGAGTCGGCGGTTTCTAGGGGCTCCTTGAGGTATATTCCCTGAGCGTTATTTACACTGGTGAGGGTTGAGTTGAGACGACTAGGGAGGGTGCAGTCAATGGTTCGGCTGTAGATACCTGCCTGCTGCTGGTCGGCCTGGTCTTGGGCCGCACTAATGATGTCGTAAAGGGTGGAGCCACCTTCGGGGGCAGCCACGCCGAACCCTGCCCGAGCCATTTCGGCGTCGATCACACGCAGGACGCGAGCTACCGAAGTTTCATCTGTCGCGCTGGGGGTGGCGGTACTGACCGGTTCGGCGCCACTGCCGAAGAGGCCGCAGCCGGTAAGGGTGAGCATGCCCGCGGTCAGGGCCGCAGGCTTGAAAATGCGGGCAGGGCGCATGGGTCTACTCCTTTGTGCTGCTCACCATACTAGGTGCCCCAGCGCTTGACCTGCCAGTATTACGGGGCCGGTACGACCCTTAAAAGCCGGGTGCCGGCATCCTTCTCTCATCGGAGCGGACGCCGGCACCCGGCTTTTTACCTGCACACGGGGTGCGAGGGGTTTAGGCTTCAGGAATGATGAGGCCCTTGGTCTGGGAGACTGCGCGGTCGAAGCGAGCTGCGACGTCTTCCCAGTTGACGATGTTCCAGAAGGCCTTGACGTAGTCGCCCTTGACGTTCTGATAGTCCAGGTAGAAGGCGTGCTCCCACATATCGAGCTGCAGGACGGGGATCAGGGCGACGGAGATGTTGCCCTGCTGATCGTAGAGCTGCTCGATGACGAGGCGCTTGCCGACGGTGTCCCAGGCCAGGATGGCCCAGCCGGAGCCCTGGATGGTGAGGGCTACGTTCTCGAAGTGGGCGCGGAAGCCGTCGAAGGAGCCGAAGTCGTTATCGATTGCTGCTGCCAGTTCACCCACGGGCTTGTCGCCGCCCTCGGGTGAGAGGTTCTTCCAGAAGATGGAGTGGTTGGTGTGGCCGCCCAGGTTGAAGGCCAGGTCCTTGGAGAGCTTGCCGATATTGGCGAAGTCTCCCTTTTCGCGGGCTTCTTCCATCTTCTCAAGAGCGGTGTTGGCGCCACCGACGTAGGTTGCGTGGTGCTTGGAGTGGTGCAGCTCCATGATGCGAGCTGAGATGTGGGGCTCTAGGGCTGCGTAGTCGTAGTCGAGCTCAGGCAGAACGTACTTTTCTGACATGGTCATTCCTTTCGTTAAAGGCCCTTCCTTGGGTCTTTCTGGGTTTAACTCTACACACTGGGGCGCGCGGGGTCACGAGAGATTACTTGATAAGTCCCCTGGTTTAGCCCTGGGCAAAACGGTCTGAAACGGAGCAGGCGGACGCCGGCGGCGGGTTTTCCACAGTTTTCCACTTAAGGGACGGGAAAGTTATCCACAGGTGGGGATAAAACTGGGGATATTCGAATTACACGGGTGGGAGTTTCGAAGATCTTCGAGGGAATGCGGGGCAGAATGGGGTAATTCGAGGGCTAGTCTTTCGAAAATACAGCGGTGTTGTTCGAAAATCACACCGGTGTCACTTATCCACGGGTGTGGATAAAACCTGTGGAGAACCTACTTCTAAGGCCTGAAACTGCGAGTTTTATGGGCTTTTTACCGCTCTTACCCACAGGGCTGGTGGTTTTTCCACCTTTTAAGTGGATATTGTTCACAGACTTATCCACAGGTGGGGATAAAAGACGAAAAAGTACCCAAAGTCGCCCCAAACACCCCTGTAACCGGCCTTAAAGCAGCAGGCCTGCGGACTGCGTCCGCATTTTGCTGGGGATAAAACCTGTGGATAAACAAGAGCTCCACCCCGTGCTCTAGGCAAGGGGAGGAGCTCTAGGATTCTTTGGCATCAAACAGGGCAGGGCACCCCGCAGGTGGCCTATTCTTCATCGAAGAGTTCAAGGTTACGCACGTTGATAATTTCGCTGGGCTTGTCACCCAATACTGACTCGCCAATCTTGGCCAGGGACTTCACCTGGCGGGCGTTGAGCTGGTCAAAGATAATACGGCGGACGGCTTCAACGTGCCCGGGGGCAGCCTCCTGGACCTTGGCCAGGCCGCCGGGTAATAGGTGGCAGATAGAGACGCGGCGGTCCTTGGCCCAGATACTGCGTTCCACAAAGTTGTCTTTTTCCAGGCGGGTTACCACCCGTGAGAGGCGGGGCAGCAGGGTGTTGGTACGGCGGGCCAGATCAGTCATGGTGAGCTTATGCTGGGGGGATTCCGAGAGCATAGCGAGCACCATGTACTCCACGAAGCTAAGGCCAGAGTCCTTCTGTAGCTGACTCTCGAGTTGGCCAGGCAGATTGAACATGATGGATGAGATGAAAAGCCAGCCTTCACGCTCTTCTTCAGTCAGCCAGCGGGCGGTATCGGTAGCGGCTGCGGGGGTTTCTTCGCTCATGGTTCCTCTGGTCGGTACTGTGGGTAAAAGTGGGGGTTGTCTATACCTAGTCTAAGTTTCATTCGAAAGGGTTTCTGCTTCTGGTGCACTCGTGTTGTTGCCTTTCACGAAAATATCTATTATTTAGGGCCAGTTTTTGCTTCTGACAGCCAAGAGATACCCCTCAACCCCCTTCTTTGCTAGCATGGCTCGCTGCCAAAACATACTCTCAGCCCCTCAATTCCCCCTAGCACCCCTTCATTTGATAAGCTAGATTACTAAGGTGTGCCGGGAAGACTGGTCGGCCCGCCCAACTCACCACCTCCCCACCTGAAGGTAGGCACCCGCGGCCCCACAGGCGTCCACCCCGCTCCCCCTTCAGAAGCGGCCGGTGAGTAGGCGGTTTATCATTACCCATCGACCTCAAAGGGCGTTTATGTCATCTGAGAACACCATCCTGTCGCGCGGCTCTTACAAGGAATCGCAGCGCATTTCAGAGATCCTCTCCAAGGAATCCACCGGCGGCATCATCCTGCTGGTTGCCACCGTCCTCGCCCTCGTTTTTGCTAACTCAGCGGCCGCCGAGCACTACTTCGGCCTGCGCGATACCTACCTGGGCGCAGACTTCTGGGGTCTACACCTTAAACTCTCCATCGGCCACTGGGCTGCCGATGGCCTGCTGGCGGTCTTCTTCTTCCTGGTCGGTCTGGAACTCAAAAAAGAATTCGTCGAGGGCGACCTGCGCAACCCCGGTAAGGCCCTGGTGCCCATCGTGGCCGCAGCTGGGGGTGTCGCCCTACCCGCTCTTATCTACGTACTGATCAACCTCAACAGTAGCTCCGAAGCCCTGGGAGGCTGGGCTATTCCCTCAGCAACCGATATTGCCTTCGCAGTGGCCGTCCTCGCCGTCATTGGCTCCCACCTGCCTAGCGCCCTGCGCACCTTCCTGCTCACCCTGGCCGTGGTTGATGACCTGATCGCCATCACCATCATCGCCCTCTTCTACACCTCTGATCTGAAGATCGGCTTCCTGGCACTCTCGCTTATCCCGATTGCCCTCTACGCCCTCATCGCGCGCAAGGGCGAAAAGCTCTTCCACCTCTCCCCCGCTGCCTCCTGGTTCATCCTGCTGCCCATCGGTTTTGTAGTCTGGGTACTCTTCCTCAACTCAGGTATTCACGCCACCATCGCCGGCGTCATCCTGGCCTTCATGATTCCCGTGCGCAAGAACAAGCGCACCGAGGCGGCGGACGCCCACCACGGCCTGGCCGAGGTCATGGAGCACCGCGTGCGCCCCTTCTCCGCCGGTTTCTGCGTCCCCGTCTTTGCTTTCTTCTCAGCAGGCGTCGCTATCGGCGGCTTCCAGGGCTTCGTAGATGCGGTGACCGAGCCGATTGCCTACGGCATCATTCTGGCCCTGATTTTCGGCAAGATGATCGGCATTACAGCTTCTACCTGGCTGGTCACCCGCCTGCGCCGGGCCAACCTCGACCCCGATATTAAGTGGATCGACGTCATCGGCGTGGCGACCCTGGCCGGTATCGGCTTCACCGTCTCCCTGTTGATCGCCGAGCTGTCCTTCGGCCTGGGCTCCGACTACAACGATGCAGCTAAGGTCGCGATTCTAACCGCTTCGGTCACAGCCGCCCTGCTGGGTGCCCTTATCCTGTCGATTCGCAACAAGCACTACAAGGAAATCGCGCTCAAGGAGACCGTGGACGAAAACCAGGACGGCATCCCCGACGTCTTCACCGACAACACGGACGCACCCCGCCCCGGCGCCTAGCGTCCGTCTGCCTCTCGACACACCCCGAGGGGACCTGATTTCTTCAAAAGGACCGCTTACTATGCGGTCCTTTTGAGGTTTTGCGGTCCCCTTGAGTGAGATAAGGGGCGGACGCCAGTGTGCAGTTCTGCATCTTAGATTCCGGCATTAGCTGGGCTTAAGGAGCATAATGGAACCTGAAGCAAGCGAAGACACACCCAACCTAAGGAGAGGCATGACTGAAGCGCCTCACAAGGACCCGCTCTTTTCCCGCGGATCGTACGCCGAGACCAGTCGCGTCTCAGAGATTATGCGCAAGGAATCGGTGGGTGGTTTTATTCTGCTCGCCGCCACCGTGCTTGCCGTCGTCCTGGCTAACACCCAGGCAGCGGGCTTCTACGAGGGCATCCGCGACACCGAACTCGGCTTCAACATTCCCGGCTTTAGCCACCTGATGATGAACGTGCACCTCTGGGCGGCTGACGGCCTGCTGACGGTCTTCTTCTTTCTCACTGGCCTGGAGCTGAAAAAAGAGTTCGTGGTGGGCGACCTTCGCGACCCGGGCAAGGCTATTGTTCCGGTAGCGGCAGCCTTCGGTGGCGCCATGGCTCCGGCTATTATCTACTTCGCTATCAACCACGGCAACGAGACAGCGGTCCACGGTTGGGCTATTCCCGCCGCCACCGATATCGCCTTCGCCGTCGCCATCCTGGCCGGTGTAGGCACCTTCCTACCCGCAGCCCTGCGCACCTTCCTACTGACCCTGGCTGTGGTCGATGACCTGATTGCCATCGTTATTATCGCCCTCTTCTACACCAGCAATTTCCATGCCTGGTACCTCATCATCTCGATTATTCCTATTGGGCTATATTTCTGGCTGACCCACAAGCATGAAAAGCTCTTCCACGACCACAGGTGGGCAGCCTGGGTTATCTTGCTCCCCCTGGGTCTTATCACCTGGGCTCTCTTCCTGGAGTCCGGTATTCATGCCACTATCGCGGGCGTCATTCTGGGCTTCTGCGTGCCCGTGCGTATGACCGCCCAGGCCAAGCAGGCCGACGCCTACGCCTCCCTGGCTGAGACTCTGGAACACCGCCTGCGTCCGCTCTCCACCGGCATCTGTGTGCCCCTCTTCGCCTTCTTCTCCGCCGGCGTAGCTGTTGGCGGCTGGGACGGCCTGCGCACCGCCCTCACCGACTCCGTTGCTATCGGTATTATGGTCGGCCTGGTGCTGGGTAAGGCTATCGGAATCACCGGCACCACCTGGCTCATTACCCGCTTCCGTGGGGTCAGCCTCGACCCCGATATTAAATGGATTGACGTTATCGGTCTAGCGGTCACCGGCGGTATCGGTTTCACCGTCTCAATGCTGGTTGCCGAGCTCTCCTTCGAGGGCGGCTCGCTGCACACCGAAGATGCCAAGGTCGGCATCATGATCGGCTCCCTCATCGCCGCAATTCTGGGTGCCACCATCCTGTCGATCCGCAACAAACACTACAAGGAAATCGCGCTCAAGGAGACCGTGGACGAGAACCAGGACGGCATCCCCGACGTCTTCACCGACAACACGGACGCACCCCGCCCCGGCATCTAGCGTCCGCCCCCCCCTTTAAAACGGCTCATGAAACGGCAACATCACACCGCGCCTATTTTGCACAAACGCAAGTGAGCTGTGAGAATTACCCCTAGTATTCACCGCCCCTAGCGCCGGTGATTCTCCGCCCTTACTGCCCACAGTGTCGCAGCTAGGGCTCCCCACCAAGTGCAGCCGCACCCCACCCATACCCCCGGGCCGGCCAGCCCTTTTAACGATTTGGAGCACGCATGGATACTCTGCTCAACGCAGTGCACTGGATTAACGAATCCACCGCTGGAGCAACCGAGGTTATCACCGGCATCTCAGATACCCTCTGGGCCTACTTCCTCATGTACGCCCTGGTAGCCGTAGGCCTGGGCATCACCATCGCAACCCGCGGTGTTCAGTTCCGCCTCATCGGCGAAATGTTCCGAACCCTCAAAGACCCCGCAGGCACCGAATACAACGGTAAGAAAAGCATCTCAGCCTTCCGTGCCTTCACCGTTTCCGCTGCCTCCCGCGTGGGTGTGGGTAACATCGTCGGCGTTGCCATGGCAATCATCCTGGGCGGCCCCGGCGCTGTCTTCTGGATGTGGGTCATCGCTTCAATCGGTGCCGCGTCCGCTTTCGCAGAATCCCTGCTGGGCCAGCTCTACAAGCGCCCTGGCAAGGACTCCTACATCGGCGGCCCTGCCTACTATATGGCCCGTGGCCTCAATGCCCGCTGGCTGGGCCTCATCTTCGTGGCCTTCATCGTGATCACCTACGCCTTCGTCTTCGTAGCCGTGCAAACCAACTCCATCGTGGGCGCAGCGGCCGGCTCCTTCGGCATTGACGTCAGCGGCACCAGTGGCATGGGTTTCCGTATTACTCTCGGCATTATTATCGCGGTCATCGCGGGCTTCATCATCTTCGGTGGTATCCGCACCATCTCCTCTGTCACTGAAATTCTGGTTCCCTTCATGGCAGTGCTCTACCTGATTCTGGGTCTCATCATTGTCGTCATGAACTTGGGCGAGGTCCCCGCTGTGCTGGGTTCAATATTTGCCGGCGCTTTCGGCCTTGAGGAGTTCGTCACCGGTACCCTCATCGGTGTGATTACCCAGGGCATGCGTCGCGGCCTGCTCTCCAACGAAGCCGGTATGGGCACCGCTCCCAACGCTGGTGCGACCGCCTCCGTCTCCCACCCTGCCAAGCAGGGCTTCGTACAGGCCCTGGGCGTCTACTTCGATACCATGCTGGTCTGCTCAGTCACCGCCTTTATCGTACTCGTTGCAGGCGATATCCCCTACGGCAACCGCGATGCCTCCGGCACCCTCACTCAGACTGCACTTTCAATCCACCTGGGCCCCTGGGCAGTTCACTTCCTGACCGTAGCGATTGCCCTCTTTGCCTTCTCATCCATCATCGGTAACTACTACTACGGCGAGTCCAATATCCGGTTTATTACCGAAAAGCGCCTGCCCATGAACATTTTCCGCCTTCTGGTTATCTTCTTCGTCTTCTTCGGTGCTATCGCCTCGCTGGACCTGCTCTGGAACCTGGCTGACCTGCTCAACGGTGGCATGGTTATCGTTAACCTGGCAGCGGTTTGCCTGCTAATGCCCCAGGTCATCAAGGTGCTCCGCAACTACGAGGCCCAGCGCAAGGCCGGCCTCGAACCGATTTTCCAGGCCGCAGACCTGCCTGAAATTAAGAACCTGGATGCCTGGGACGGCACCGACGAGCTCACCCAGCGCGAGTACTGGCAGGCCTACGACCGCGAACAGGCCGAAAAGCGCGCCGCCCGCGGCAAGTAGACTCAAGACTCCGGATAATTACCCGTCAGGACGCCGTCGCCCACCCCCTGCCCAGTGGCAGGGCAGGTCAGCGGCGGCGCCCTGGTTTTCAACCCCTATACTGAAAGCTGTTCTTAACCACCACCGGGGCAGGCTACTGCTGCCCGTTCCACCGCAGAGGATGATCTTTAGCGACAATGACCAACGACTTCCGCCATAAAGGCCTCGCCGCAGGGCGCCTGGGGCTAGCTTCTTCAACCGTCATCGGGGTTGCGTCAACCGCCCCCATGTACTCACTGGCTGCCTCTATCGGCTTCATTGTGATAGCCGTGGGCTATCAAGCCCCTATAGCTCTGATTTTGGGCTTTATCCCTATGCTCCTGACGGCTCTCTCCTATAAGGAGCTGAACGAGGCGGTACCAGATTCGGGTACGGTCTTCACCTGGGGCGCTAAGGCTTTTGGGCCGAAGACCGGCTGGATTTCTGGCTGGGGCGTAATTGTTGCAGGTGTGATTGCTATGGCCAATCAGACCCAGATTGCGGCGATCTATTTTTGGCTGCTGCTGGGGCGGGACGACCTGGCCCACAACAAGCACGTCATTGTGGCAACCGGCCTTCTGGTGATTGCTCTGACCACCTGGATTTCCTACCGCAATATTGAGGCGGGTTCGCTAACCCAGTGGCTTCTAGTCGGCATTCAGTACCTGGCAATTGTGCTGCTGGTGCTGGGGGTTTTCAGCTCCCTTGCGTCGGGTACTGTGACCGGCTTTGCCTTTGAGGCCAGCTGGTTCAACCCCTTCAAGGCTAGCTTTGACGGCATGATTCAAGCGGTTCTCATCGCCATCTTTATCTACTGGGGCTGGGATACCTGCCTGGCTATTGCCGAGGAGACCAAAGACCCCCACCGTACCCCCGGCCGCGCGGCCGTCCTCTCCAGCTCTATCCTGGTGATCACCTATGTCTTCGTGACCGTGGTGGCTCTAATGTATGCGGGTGCAGGGTCGGGCGGCATTGGCCTGGCCAACCCCGATAATTCGGACGACGTCTTCACCCCCTTTAAGGAGGCCACCCTAGGCTCCTGGGGCTGGGTCATTATTCTGGCGGTGGCTGTATCTGCCCTGGCAACCTGCCAGACCACCATTCTGCCGTCATCCCGCGGCATCTTTGCCATGGCAATTTACAGGTCGATTCCGGCTAAGTTCGGCGATGTGCACCCCAAGTTCAAGACCCCGAAAACCTCTACCGTTTACATGGGCCTGTCTTCGGCGCTCTTCTACGCGGGCATGACCTACATCAGCGAGAACATGCTGGCTGATACCATCGAGGCGGCCAGCGTGGCTGTGGCCCTGTACTACGCGGTGACGGCCTTCGCCTGCATCAAGTACTACCGGGGCGATATTTTCACTAGCGCCCGCAACGTGGTGTTCCGCCTGGTTATTCCGGCAACCGGTGGTCTGATGATGACTGCTATTCTCGTCATTTCGCTCTATAACATGGCTGACCCTGAATACGGCTATACCCAGATGCTGGGCACCAGCGGTGTGTTCGTTACGGCGGTGGCCTCGTTTGTGATTGGCTTTGGGCTGATGGCCCTGTTGATGGGCCGCGAGGAGTTCAAGCCCTTCTTCCGAGGCAAAACCCTGAATATGGATACCCGGGTCAAGGTGCCCGAGTCTGCTGACCTTGACGAGGTGCAATAGGGCGCCTGTGCCACTATGCCCTCTCTGCCACCGGTCAAGCGTGTGACAGGGAGGGTAACACGCCATGAAGGTCTAGAAATTTTTTACAGATAGATAGGATTTGCACTATTGAGGGGTGGTTTTGTTTCACCTTGCCAGACCTAAAACAGGGGGCAAGAGCCCTTACCTGCCTAGTTTTTACCCCCTTTTGTGCCTACAGAATCTCAGGTTTTGCAGAGGTTGAGGTGTCATACTGGGTGTAGTAGGTCTGGAAGAGTTTGGGCTGACAGACCTGCGATTCAGAGTATGAGTGTGTTTCAAATTTATCGTCTCTGATAGCTGCCCGCAGGGGTGTGGGCAGTAAACCGAAGTGGAGGCGGGCCCCATGGGAAGGGCTCGTCTCCACTTCTCTTTATCCTGCCGTGCAACACCTTTGCGATTTGCATCACTCTAAACCTATGATGATGTTATGCAGAGCATAAAGATTGAGATTAATTCGGATATGGGGGAAGGTATCGGCCTTCATAGCTTTGGCAACGACGGAGCACTCATGCCCCTTGTAGACGCCATCAACCTTGCTTGCGGTTGGCATGCCGGCGACCCTGCAATCATGGATCAGACCGTCAAGACGGCGGTCGAGCACGGAGTCAAAATTGGCGCCCACCCAGGTCTACCAGACTTTACTGGTTTTGGCCGCAGGAGAATGGCCCTCGAACCCTCTGAGGTCGGGCAAATTATCCGTTATCAGGTAGGGGCACTAACAGCATTCTTAGGTCAGCACGGCGCGCAACTTAATCACATTAAGCCCCACGGCGCTCTCTACGGAATCCTTGCCGGTGACGATGATCTTATGAACGAGGCTGCTCAGGTAAATCTTCAGTACGGTGTTCCATTTTTCGGCCTAGCAGGAACCGCTCACGAACGCGTTTGTGCCAACTTAGGGGTTGAGTTCATACCGGAGCTATACGTTGACCTCAACTACAGCGCAGAAGGCTCCCTCATTATTCAGAGGAAACCCGAGCAGGCAGATCCTTCTGCAGTAAAAGAGCGAATCCGCAGAGCTCTCTCCGGTCAGCCAATTCTAGCGATAGATGGAACCGAGATTACGATTCCTTTTGCCTCCATCTGCGTCCACTCCGATTCTCCCAATGCCCCAGAAGTAGCTGCAGCTGCACGCTCTGTTGTTGATGACTTTGCCTCTTCAGCGCAGTAAATTCACTCCCTACCAAGAAAGAAAACACATCATGGCAGATATCGTTTCCCCAATTCCTGGAATTTTCTACGTTGCTCCCGCGCCTGGCAAGCCCCCTTTTGTCTCCCCTGGGGACACAGTTGAAGTCGGCCAGACTGTTGGCATGGTTGAAATCATGAAGCAGTTCAACGAAATCAAATCAGAATTCTCTGGCACCGTTGAGTCGATTGAAGTAGCAAATGCAGCTCCTGTTACTCCAGGTATGGTGCTCGTCAAGGTGAGTGAAGGGTAATGTAATGCAGAAACTCTTTATCGCTAACCGTGGAGAAATCGCTCGACGCATTATCCGCACAGCTAAGTCCATGGGCATCAAGACTGTATTAGCTGTCTCTGAAGCTGATACTGAGACCCCTGCAGCGCAAGAAGCTGATGAATGTGTTGTTGTAGGTCCAGCACTGGTTCAGCAGAGTTATTTAAACAAAGACGCCCTCATTCAGGCTGCTTTAGACTCGAAAGCAGATGCTGTACATCCTGGCTTTGGCTTCCTTTCAGAAAATTCTGACTTTGCGCAGAAAGTCATAGATGCAGGGCTTATTTGGGTGGGCCCCTCACCTGCAACTATTAGCCTTATGGGCAATAAATCAGCTGCTTTAGAGGCTGCTAAGCAAGCGGGAGTTCCAGTTCTTGAAGGTTCAGACGGCCCCCTGCAAAACCTTGAAGAGGCACAAACTATAGCTGAGTCCATTGGCTATCCCTTGCTGGTGAAAGCCTCAGCGGGTGGTGGCGGCCGTGGTATCAGGCTGGTTGAAACGCCTGCTGACCTTATATCAACAATTGAGCTGGCTCAAGCGGAGGCTGAAGCAAGCTTCGGAGATGGAACCGTTTACCTAGAACGTTTTGTACGGACTGCTCGCCATGTTGAAGTGCAAATCTTTGGAGACGGAGAAAACTACATTCACCTTGGGGATCGTGACTGCTCTTATCAGAGACGCTCACAAAAAGTGCTCGAGGAAGCACCAGCTCCAAACCTCCCTGAAGATGTGCGCCAGGAGATTCGAGAAACATCGGTCAGACTGGCTGCCAACAGTGATTATATAGGTGCAGGCACTGTGGAGTTCGTCTACGACACCGATAAAAAAGTTGCAGCCTTTATCGAGATGAATACACGCCTTCAGGTAGAGCACCCTGTCACCGAAGAGATTACTGGGCTAGATCTAGTTGAGCTTCAGCTGAGGGTTGCAGCTGGAGAAAAGCTTTCCCTGCAACAAGATGACATTGTGTTCAAAGGGAATGCTATCGAATGTCGACTCAATGCAGAGGACCCCTCCAATAACTTCTTTCCGAGCCCCGGCACCATAGCATCTATCAGCTGGCCACAGGGCGAGAACGTGCGCATCGATTCTGGGGTAGAAGCAGAATCTGAGATTTCCCCTTATTACGACTCAATGTTCGCCAAACTTATTGTGCGGGGCAGTGACCGTTCTGAGGCAATCGCCAACACTCTTCGTGCTCTTGATAGCCTCAAGATTGAAGGAATCAAGACAACTAAGCCTCTGCACCAGGCGCTGCTAGAAAGAGATGAATTTAAACAGGTCACTCATCACACTAAGTTCATCGAAAGCACCCCTGACCTACTCGAAAGGGAGCAGTAATGACTCAAACTACACAGCTCCGAGACAAGGCTCGTTACACTTTCGGTGGAGACGAATTCCTCTTTGTCGAAATTGACGAAGCTATGAGCCTTGCCGCAAATATACGCGCTATGGGTATCGCGAAGGGGCTCCAAAGCAAAGCTGTAGAAGGCATCGTAGAGATTTGTCCCGCCAACGCATCTCTATTGATTCGCTTTGACCCAGATATCCTATCTCCTAGCGATCTTCGACAAATTATTGAAAGCCTAGAAGAAGAAACTAAAAATACCGAGAATTTGACCTTTGAATCTCGTGTCGTTGAAGTGCCTGTTTGGTATCAAGACAAATACACTAGCGAAGTCGTGGAACGGTTTCGCGAAGGCTATCACCAAGAGCCAGATCTTACTGATTTAGAATATGCAGCAAAAATCAATGGAGAGTCTTCCGTTGAGGATTTTATTCGCCGCCATCATGAGAATCCTTGGCTAGTGACCATGGTGGGGTTTGTGGCAGGTCTTCCCTTCATGTACCAGCTTGTTGAGGGCGAGCGCCAAATTGAAGTACCTAAATATCTCAGCCCTCGCCCTTCTAGCACCCCAAAACTTACCGTAGGTCATGGTGGCTGCTTTGCCTGTATCTATTCTGTTGAGGGAGCAGGCGGCTATCAGATGTTCGGAGTAGCAGCTGGTCCTATCTTTGATCCATCTCAAAGCTTGCCAAATATGAAGGACTCCATGGTCTTTTTCCGCCCTGGAGACATCGTAAAGTTCAAGCCTGTTTCTGAGGAGGAATATATGCGTCTTCAGCAGGAAGTTGAAGCTGGAACTTTCGAATATAGGACCTATCCGGTGCAGTTTGATACATCTAAAGCGTTGGCTGACCGTGAACGGTACAATCGCGAACTTCTGGAGGTGCTCCATGGCCGTTAAGATTCAGCAGCCCGGTTTGCTTACATCGGTTCAGGATCGTGGTCGCACTGGCTACTACCACTTAGGTATCCCACAAGGTGGTGCACTTGATCAGTACTCGTATGAGCTGGCTAATGCGCTAGTAGGCAATCAGGGTGGTGAAGCAGCGCTAGAGTGTACCTATATGGGGCCTGCATTTGAAGTCCTCGATAACACTCAGATGGCTGTTACAGGTGCACCGGTGGATGTTCTAGTCAACGGGAACCAGCAACCTACGTGGGCTACCATCGATTTGGTTGCGGGCGATATTGTAACTTTTGGTTATCTGACCCAGGGAGCCCGCTTCTACATTGCTTTTGGTGGCGGCATAGACGTACCTGAAGTATTAGGAAGCCGCTCAACGTATCCACTAGGCGCACTGGGTGGCTTTAAGGGGCGCAAGCTCGAAGCTGGAGATGAAATCCCAGTAGGAATTTCACACGATGTTCAGTACGAACTGGCAAGCGAATACCACCCAGAATTTGGAGCAGAGTTTACCTACAGAGTTATACTTGGTCTTTATGACCATCTTCTTGATGAGCAAGGAGTGAAGAACCTTACGGAAGAGGAATGGTCTTTAACTCCTGTCGCTGACAGAGCAGGACTACGTTTCGATGGGCCCGGTGTCAGCTGGAAGCCTCGTGTGCAGCCCTTTGGTGCTGGTTCTGACCCTTCCAATATCGTGGATGCCGGTTACGCTGTAGGGTCTATCCAAATTCCTGGCGGTTCGCAGCCTATTATTCTTCATCGAGATGCTGTCTCTGGTGGAGGATACGCCATGGTGGCAACTGTGATAAGTGCTGATATGGATGCGGTAGCTCGTGCACAGCCCGGCGCTAAAGTTCGTTTTGAAACGGTAAGTGTTGAGGAAGCAGTCGAACTAAGACAACAGGCTAGAGAGCGGTTACGTGCAGCTTTAGCTTCATTGGATACATAGGAGACTGCTGGTGAAGGAAAGATAGGTAGGGCGGGTTCGCAGCGAAGCTGCTGGCTCGGGGCTGGCGTGAATTGCTCGTGAGCGTTAGCGAACCAGCAAGAGGGTCAGCAGCGAGCGCGAACCCGCCCTACCGTCATGCCCACACTGCTACCGCAACAAAACTCTCTTTCATCACTGCCGAGTAAGGCAGTGGCAGACACAGGCAGGCTTACGAGTACAGTAGATACGAAACACCCGCCTCGGCAAGGAGAGTCAGTGGCTATTGAACCGCAGCACACCCAGATTAAAGAGACCGCTTTTGCGCTGGCCCGTAAGTTTGGGTGGGCGCTGGAGTACAACGGCGGACTGGAGCTCGACGGTGAGTTTCTTGACGATGCTGACCTATCGGTGGAGCGCACCGAGGACGGTGTGCAGGTAGAGTACGTGCTCAACATCAGCTACGCCGATTCCACGGCCTACGGCTATACCCTCACTCGTGAGGCGGCGAGCGCGCCGTCGTCCGCTTTTGGGGCCGGCGCGTTTGGTCAGGACGCCGGCAGCCAGGCCCCTGCGCCTAGCAGCTTTGGTGCTGGGGCTAGTTTTGGCCTGGGGTCTTTCGCTACGGGTGGCTTGCCGGGTGAGAATGCGGTGACTCTGGCTGAGAAGTATTACATCACCACGCTGGCTGAGCTGATTGAGGCTGTTGAGGAGAAGCTCAACGCTCTGGCTCTTTAGAAAAAGGTTTTTATGCCCTGCGCGTGCCTTCTTCTGCATCTCACCACTCAAAAGGTAAGGTTGCTTAAAATTCCTTTGGTTCCAGGAAGGTTGCCATGGCTGACTTTACCTATACTGCCGCTTACCCCCACCCCGAAGATACGGTGCGCACCTGGTTTATGCGCCCCGGTGCCCTAACTCGGGCGACCCCTCACTGGGCTGGGTCGGTCACTGAAGAGGGCAGTCCTCAGGAACCGGGAAGTACCGCTCATACCCGGGTGGCCCTGCCGCTGACCTCGGGCCTGCTGACCCTGCCGTGGGCAGCCCGCCATACTCGGGCGTCCGCCGATTCCTTTACCGATGAGCTGGCCCGCGGCCCCCTCTCGGCCTGGAAGCACACCCACGATTTCCGGCCCACCCCGGGCGATACGGTGGTGCGTGACAGCATTACTTTTAGGGTGCTCCCCACAGCCCCTACCCCAGTAGAAAAGGTGGGGGCTGGCGCCGAGCGACTGGCTCAGGTAGCTGTTCAGAAACAGCTTGAGAAGGTCTTTGCTGCCCGCGAGCGCCGTATCTGCGCTGATCTTGATTTCCAGCAGCGCTATGAAAGTGGGCCTCTGACGGTAGTGGTTGCGGGAGCATCGGGCATGGTCGGCCGTCAGGTGGTTGCCCTGCTGACCGGTGGCGGGCATACGGTGCGCACGCTGGTCCGTCGCGCCCCCGAGGCGGAGCACGAGTTCCGCTGGGACCCTTCTGCCGGCAAGATCGATGCTGCCGCTTTTGAGGGTGCGGACGCCGTCATCCACCTGGGCGGGGCCAGCATCAACCAGCGTTTTACCGAGGAGAATAAGAAGAAGATTCTTACCTCCCGTGTTGAATCCACGACCCTGCTGGCAACAACTCTGGCTGAGCTTGTGCAACAGAGGGGTGCGGACGCTGCCCCGCAGGTTTTCGTCTGCGCTTCGGCGGTGGGGTTTTACGGTGCTGACCGGGGTAATGAGGTGCTCACTGAAGAAGATAGCGCCGGGCGTGGCTTCTTGGCGGAGGTGTGCCAGGCGTGGGAGGCTGCCTGCCAGCCTGCCCGCGAGGCTGGACTTCGAGTGGTTAACGTGCGTACCGGCCTGGTGCAATCCGTCCTGGGCGGCATGTTGCGCCTGCAACTTCCGGCGTTCTTGAGCGGGATCGGTGGCTGGGTTGGTTCGGGTGAGCAGGTGCAGAGCTGGATTAGCCTGGACGACATTGCCGGTATCTACGTACACGCTGTTCTCACTGAAAAGTTAGAAGGGTCGGTAAATGCGGTGGCACCCACACCGGTGACAGCTAAGACTTTAGCGAAGACGGTGGGTAGGGTGCTGCGCCGCCCCGTCCTCCTGCCCATCCCAGCTGCTGCACCCGCTCTGCTTCTGGGGAAAGAAGGAGTTCAGGAGCTGGCGCTAGCAAGCCAGCGCGCCAGTGCCGATAAGCTGCTGGCCAGCGGTTACGTTTTCTTTGAGCCAGAACTTGAGCAGGCCCTGGCCCATGAGCTCGTCCGCTAGTTTTCTTATTCACCGAAACGTCACCTAAAACAGCGGCGGGGCGGTACGAAGCGGGCTATTCTGTTGAATGACACACATCATCATTCACCGAGCGAAAGATTAGCATGTCTTCTTCTCTCTCCCGCCGTCTTGCTGGCCTGGCCGCAAGTGGCGCAACCGTTGTTGCCCTGGTTGTTGCCCCCGTTCCGGGTGCAGATGCAGCCGATACCACCACCCTGACCCTGCTGAACATTAACGACTTCCACGGTCGTATTTCCACCAGCATCGCTATGGGCCTAGCCAACACCATCCAGACCGAGCGTGCAGCTGCCACCGATGGCTCCCTGCTGCTGTCTGCTGGCGATAACGTGGGGGCTTCTCTCTACGTTTCCAGCGTTCAGAAGGACCAGCCCACCCTGGACTACCTGAACGCCCTGGGCCTCTCAGCCAGCGCCGTGGGTAACCACGAGTTCGACGCCGGCATGGATGACCTGGTTAACCGCATCATCCCCGCGTCCTCTTTCACCTACCTGGGCGCCAACGTTCTGAAGGCTGACGGTACCCCCGCCCTGGAGCCCTACTACACCACCGAGGTCAATGGCACTACCGTTGCCGTCATCGGTGCTGTCACCACCGAAACCCCGCAGCTGACCGACCCGTCAGCGCTGGCGTCCGTACAGTTCACTGACCCCATTGAGGCAGTGAACAAGTACGCCGCCCAGCTCTCTGACGGCGATGCGAGCAACGGCGAGGCCGACGTCATCATCGCTGAGTACCACGAGGGCGTAGACACCTCAGCCCCCGAGGCAGACGCGATCATCAACCAGACCAGCGCCGCTGTAGACGCTATTTTTACCGGCCACACCCACGCCGAATACGTCATTGACGGCGCTGTTCCCGGCCTGGCTGGCAAGACCCGCCCCGTCATTCAGACCGGCAACTACGGCGATAACCTGGGCAAGGTTGTGCTGACCCTGGACGCCGACAAGAACGTCACCGCCTACTCCTCTGAGCTGGTCAAGCGTATGAGCGCCCCCACCGCTGAAGAAATTGCAGCCGACCCCGTCCTGGCTAAGGTGAGCACCATCGTCACCAACGCTAACGCCTACGCCACCGAGCAGGGTTCTGTTGTGGCGGGCCAGGTCAGTGCCCCCATCACCACCGGTTTTGACTCCGCTAAGGAGACCCAGGGTGGCTTTGACATGCGCAACTACGAGTCCACCATGGGCCACCTGGTTGCCGACATGTACCTGGCTGCCGCTAACTCCACCGGCCGCACCCCCGCCGACATCGGTATCGTCAACCCCGGCGGTCTGCGCGATGAGCTGCCCGGCGGCCTGCGCACCTCACTGGGCCTGGCGGTGAACCAGAACGTACGCGTCATGGACATCGTCAACGTGACCCCCTTCGCCAATAACCTCTGGACCACCGAGCTCACCGGCGCCCAGCTCAAGACCGTACTCGAAGAGCAGTGGCAGCAGAACTCAGCAGGCGAAATGGCAACCCGCCCCTACCTGCAGCTGGGCTTCTCATCGAATGTCACCTACACCTACACTGGCTCCCCCGACGCTGAGGGCTACGCAACCCGCGGCTCCAACGTGCTCGATGTGTACGTCAACGGCAAGAAGGTTGAGGATGCCGATACCTATACTGTCGCTATCCCCAGCTTCCTGCTGGGTGGCGGCGACAACTTTGGCACCCTCTCCCAGGGCACTAACGCCAAGGACACAGCCCTGGTAGATTCAGATGCCTTCGTTGAATACTTCAAGAAGGCTGGCACCGTTGACCCCAACTTCGCCAAGCAGGCTGTGCGCGTTGCTAACCTGGCTGATACCTACGATGCCAACGGCACCCTGGCCTTCTCCCTGGCTGACCTGAACGTCCGTAGCTACGGCGTACCCGCTCTGACCGCACTGAAGGTTACCGTGGGCGGCGTTGAGGTTGGCACCGTCGCTGTAGCCGAGGACGGCACCGCGGCAGTTTCCCTGGACCTGGCAGGTAAGGGCGTCACCAACGGCACCCACGAGATTGTGCTGACCGATGCAGCCGGTACTACTGGCACCACCGTCCGCCTCTCAGCTAACTTCACCGGTGAGGTTGTTGAGCCTACCCCCGCACCCTCCGATGAGCCTACCCCCGCACCCTCCGATGAGCCTACTGTCGCCCCCTCTGCTGAGCCGACCGTTGAGCCCACCATCGAGCCGACCGCCGCTCCCAGCTCCGACAGCACCGTCGTAGCACCTGCGCCTTCAGCTACCGCCTTTGAGTACGAGAACTGCGCTGCTGTGTGGGACGATTTGGGCCGCCCCATCAAGTCCGATGAGGCAGGCTTCCACCAGGGCCTAGATGCCGATAAGGACGGCGTAGGCTGCGAGCAGGACCCCAACTACACCAACAAGGCTGAGGACGGCAGCGCCATCAAGACCTCTACCTCTTCAGGTAGCAGCTCTTCCGGCCGCCTGGCCCACACCGGTTTCACCGCTTCTCTGATTGCCGGTGCAGGTGCCCTGACCCTGCTTGCCGGTGGTGCTGCCCTGGTAGCTAACCGCCGCCGCAAGGCCTAAGAGCTGGCTTTCATAGGCTAGATACCGCGATTGCACTAAAGACCTAGTCTGCCCTCGCAAAGGGACCAGATTACTCCGCATTGTATGTGTTGCGTACAAGGACTATCGGAGTAATCTGGTCCCTTACCCTTTGCTCTGACCGCTACCATGGACACTATGCCCCTCGATGTCCTCTCCACCCCTGCCCTTTCCCTTACAGGCCTACTTGCCGCGGGCGTCCGCGCCGCCGAAGCAACCGGAACCCAGCTCAGCCTCTTCGGTTGGTTCTTCTACCCCCTACTCTTTCTCTCCATGGGCCTGGCGATTTTCTGCGTGCTCACCGTGCACCGCCAGCCCCACCTGAGCGAAACCCAGAAGCTCAAGTGGCTGCTCTTTACCCTTTTTATTCCCATCGTGGGCCCCCTGGCCTACTGGCTGCGCATGCGCTCTGACCGGCGTGAGCACGCCGAAGGCACAACCCGCTCACTCTGAGAGCGAACCGGGCGGGCAGTAGGCAGCGCAGCCTGCAGGCAGGCGTAGAGTGAGAGGTGGCAAGAACACGTCACCAAGGAGATTCCCGTGCCTATCACCGTCAAAGCCCTGCAAAAATTTGGCCCCGACCAGCCCTTTAAAGTCACCGAAATTGAGCGTCGCGACCCCCGCGAGGACGACGTCGTCATCAAGATTGAGGCAGCCGGTATCTGCCACTCCGACATTCACACCATCCACAACGAGTGGGGCCAAGCCCACTTCCCCCTGGCTGTAGGCCACGAGATCGCGGGTACTGTTGAGGCTGTTGGCTCTGCCGTCACCAAGTTCAAGGTGGGCGACCGCGTGGGCGTTGGCTGCCTGGTCAACTCCTGTGGCGAGTGCGAGCAGTGCGCCGCCGGCTTCGAGAACAACTGCCTGAACGGCTCTGTGGGCACCTACAATTCCAAGGACGTGGACAGCACCATCACCCAGGGTGGCTACGCCCAGAAGGTCACCGTCAATGAGCGCTTCGTTATGCGCATTCCCGACGCCCTGGACTTCGATGTGGCAGCGCCCCTGCTCTGCGCCGGCATCACCACCTACTCACCCCTGGCCCGCTGGGGCGTTAAGCCCGGAATGAAGGTAGCCGTGATGGGCCTGGGTGGCCTGGGGCACATGGGTGTGCAGATTGCTGCCGCTATGGGCGCTGAGGTCACCGTGCTCTCCCGCAACCTCAAGAAGGCGGACGCCGCCGCCCAGCTGGGTGCCGCCCGCACCCTGGCTACCACCGACGAGAACTTCTTCACCGACCACCGCGGTGAGTTCGACCTAATTCTCAACACCATCTCAGCCCCCATCAGCCTGGACGCCTACCTGGGCCTGCTCAAGCCCCGCGGCATTCTCTCGGTTGTTGGCCTGCCCCCGGAGGCCCTAGAAATTCACATGAACCGCCTGATTGGGGGCGGCAAGGTGCTGACCGGCAACAACATCGGCGGCATTCCCGAAACCCAGGAGATGCTGGACTTCTGCGCCGAGCACGGTATCGGCGCCGTCATCGAAAAGATCGGCGTGGACGAGGTCGATGCCGCCTACGAGCGCGTTGTCGCCGGCGACGTCCAGTTCCGCGTGGTGATCGACACCGCAACCTTCGACAACGCTGAGGTCAGCGCCTAGCCGACCACCGGCGTCCTCATCTTGAGGTAACTAGGGCCCCGCCCGCCAAAGTGTGTGCGGGGTCTTAGCCTGCCTAGGGCCGCCGGGCAGTATTCTTAGGAACAGGACAAGCTTTCATTCCAAGGAGAATTTCTATGGCCGGTGGTTTAGCGGCTCTCTTAGATGACGTAGCGGCTCTCGCCAAGCTGGCAGCCGCAAACGTGGACGACGTAGCAGCAGCAGCTGGCCGCGCCAGCGTGAAGGCAGCCGGTGTAGTGGTGGACGACGCCGCCGTCACCCCGCAGTACGTGCGCAATATCGAACCCAAGCGCGAGCTGCCCATCATCAAGAAAATTACGGTAGGGTCCCTGCGCAACAAGCTGGTCTTCATTCTTCCTGCAGCCCTGCTGCTGAGCCAGTACCTGCCCTGGATGCTCACCCCCCTGCTCATGCTGGGCGGCACCTACCTTTGCTTTGAGGGTGCCGAGAAGGTCATCGAGATGTTCTCGAAGAAGGAGCACACCGAGGAAGAAACTCCCGCGGTGGTGCAGGGGGAGGACGCCGAGAAGAAGATCATCTCGGGGGCTGTGCGCACCGACTTCATTCTGAGTGCCGAGATCATGGTGATTGCCCTGAACGAGGTTGCCTCTGAGGGCTTCTGGGCCCGCGCCGCTATTCTAGCTGTGGTCGGTATCGTCATCACCCTTCTGGTGTACGGTGCCGTGGGCCTGTTGGTCAAGATGGACGACATCGGTCTGGCCATGGCTCAGCGTGAATCAGCCGGAGCGCAGAAGTTTGGCCTGGGCCTGGTCAAGGCTATGCCCGTGGTCATGAACGTTATTTCTGTCGTGGGTACGTTCGCCATGCTCTGGGTCGGTGGCCACATTATTCTGCTGGGCCTCTACGATATGCACTGGTGGGAGGCTCCCTACCAGTTCGTGCACCACCTTGAGGAGTACGGCCACCACCTGCCCGCCCTTGGTAACGTGGCAGCCTGGCTGATCAATACCTTCTGCTCTATGGTGATTGGCCTGATCTGGGGCAGCATTATTGCCGCTGTGGTCCACTTCCTGCCCGGCAAGAAGCACCACTAGGCTTTGTAGCTTCTCGTGTAGGGGTTCTGCAGGCTCACGCTCGCCTCTATGAACCCCTCACCTAATTTGTACCGCGCCCTGCCCGCTTTTGACGCTAAAAGTGGGCAGGGCGCGGTACATTTCAAAAGCAACTGTGGCACTGACCGCCAACTGTGGCGCTGGCACCGCCACATTTGGCGGCTGTCGGCACATATACCTTCTGGCCAGCGCCGAGGAGGCGAGTAAGAGCACCTGCGCCCGCCGTAGCGCCCAGCTGCCGGGCAAACGCGTATCGCAGAAGCACCATGGCCATTTTCAGGCACGAAAAAACCCGCTCCCCCTAGCTCTCACTAGGAAAAACGGGTTTTTCTTTGCCGTGCGCAAGGGGGGACTTGAACCCCCACGATCTTGCGATCACTGGCACCTGAAGCCAGCGCGTCTGCCAATTCCGCCACTTGCGCATTATTCATTTTTTATCATTGCTGAATGGGCAACGAAGATAACTATACACACCCCATTAAGAAAATGTCCAACCGAAATTAAGTGTCCTCAACCACACGTAAGCCGAAAAGGCTCCCAAACCGGCGCACAGGCGTCCGCTCCCCACCCTAGAACCCATGAGATAGCAGGGCTTTACCAGGTTTTCCCGGGGAGTTTTTACGGTTATCCACTAGACTAGAAGCTTAGGCTGTGCGCATACCCTGCGCAGCGAATCAGCTCGAGCACCCGCAGAACACGGCGCGGTGCGCCCGTAGTTTTGTGTTGAAGGAGGCAAGCATGGGGTTCATCGACAGACTTGAACAGGGCCTAGAAAAGGCCGTGCGTGGCACCTTCAGCAAGGGCGGCACTTTTGAGCCCGTAGATATCGCCAACCGGCTCCGCACCGAGATGGACAATAAGGCCTTCTCCGTCTCGTCCGGGCGCACTATCGCCCCCAACAACTTCACCGCCGAATTTTCTGCCAGTGACTTTTCCCGGGCCCAGCAGTGGGGTGTGCCCCTGGCTGAAGAGCTCTGCGACGTGGTCATTCGCCACGCCCGCGACCAGGGCTACTCCCTGCGCGGGGCGGTGCGTGTGACCTTCTCGCTCAACAACGAGCTTGAACCGGGCAGCTTCGATATCACCAGTGCGGTGAAGAAGATGCAGGCCCCGCAGGACGAGTCCGCCCCGGCACCTGCCCCTCAGGCAGCGCCTGCCCACCCGGCGTCCGCCCAGCAGCAGCTCCCCACGCGCATCACCCGCCCGGCAGCGCCACCGCGCACCGAGCCGGTGCCCGCCCACCAGCTGCCGCAGTCTCACCGCCCCGCCCCCACCCCCCAGGTGGTGCTCGACATCAACGGCGAGCGCGTTGTGGTGCGCGATTTGCCGGTCACCCTGGGGCGTGGCTCCAGTGCAGATATCACCGTTGAAGATACGGGTGTGTCGCGCCGCCACCTTGATATTGTGGAGCAAGATGGCACCTACCTTGCGGTTGATTTGGGGTCCACGAACGGTTCTTACCTTGACGGTAAGCGCCTGCACGGCCGGGCTGAGCTGCGTAACGGTTCTGTGATTGAGATGGGCCGGGCCCGTATTGTTTTCCGTCTGATGGTTCGTAAGGGGTAGCTTGTGGCATCTGAAATTACCGTGACGGTTTTACGTTTTGCCTTTTTGGGCCTGCTGTGGCTGTTTATTTTTATGGTTCTTGCTGCGTCGCGCCGTGACCTGGGTGTGGGGCGTAATATCCGCACTGCGCGGGCTCAGTTTGAGGACGCCGCTGTTGATGCGCCGGTTGCTCCTGCGACTCCCGCCCACCCGGCGCCGGCGGCTGCCCCTCCGGTGCGTCCGTCTCTGCTGACGATTGTGGATGGCACCCAGGCCGGGGCTACCATGCGTCTGGGCGATAGCCCGGTGACGATTGGCCGCGCCACCGATATTGAGGTGTCTTTGCAGGACGACTACGCTTCGGGCCGTCATGCCCGTCTTTTCCCGCAGGGGTCGCGCTGGTTTCTTGAAGATATGGGCTCAACCAACGGCACTTTTGTGGGTGATACCCGCCTGACCCGTGCTACTCCGATTGAGGCTGGCCAGCTCTTTAGGGTTGGCCGCACCACCATGCAACTGAAAGCCTAGTGCATGAGTATCGCTTTCCGTTTTGCGGCCCGCTCCGATGTGGGGCGAGTGCGCTCTAAGAACGATGATTCGGGGTATGCGGGCCATTACCTGGCGGTTGTTGCCGACGGTATGGGCGGGCATGTGGGCGGCGATGTTGCGTCGGCGACCACGGTGCTTGATTTGACCCCTCTTGACCGGGCAGGTTTTGAGGGTAATGCCGGGGTGTACCTGGCTGATGAGATTGTGAATGCCAATATCATCATGAATGAGCTGGTGGCGCTGAACCCGCGCCTGGCGGGTATGGGGACCACCTGCACGGCTCTGCTGATTGATGGCGACCGCATTGAGATGGCCCATATTGGTGACTCGCGCGCCTACCGCCTGCGTGACGGCGTGTTTGAGCAGGTCACCACCGACCACACCTTTGTGCAGCGCCTGCTGCAAGAGGGGCGTATTAGCCCCGAGGAGGCTGAGTCCCACCCGCACAAGAACGTGATTATGCGCGTCTTGGGTGATGTTGATGCCTCCCCCGAGCTTGAGCTTCGCACCCTGGACGCCGTGGTGGGCGAAAAGTGGGTACTGAGCTCTGACGGCCTGGACGCCGTGGTGCAGGTAGCTGAGATTGAGGCGGTCATGCGCTCCACCGGCGACCTGCAGCAAGTGGTCGATATTCTGACCGACATGACCCTGGAACGCGGTGCCCCCGATAACGTGACCGTGGTGGCCTTGCAGGTGATTAGCGAGGATTCCCTATCTGCGGCGATTACCGCCCCGCAGCCGATTATTCCGGTGCGTAAGTACGGTGAGGACGGCGAGCTGGTGGGGGTCTACCCTACCGTGGAGCAGGAGGCCGCTGAGCCCGCCTCTAGCGACAGCCAGGCAGAGGAGGGGGCGGACGCCGGTGAACCGGTAGACGAGGACGGCGAGCACCGCGCCCCCTGGCGCCGCCGTATGCCCCAGCACGCCAAGATGCGTAACGCCCTGCGCCACGGCAAGTGGCGCGGCGAGTCCTTTACCGACGGCGTACTCAACACCATGACGGTTAAGGCCGGGGTGGATGCCGCCACCACCGGTGACGGTAAAGACGAGCCGACCCCGGCGTCCGTGCTGCGCCAGGAGCTCTCGGAGCGACCCCACGACCTGGTGGGAGCTGCCGCTAACGCAACCCAGACCGGCATGATTCCGGCGGTGACAGCCCGCACGGCCCAGAACATCAGCACTCTCTCGCAGCAGCAGGCCACCCAGACCCTGGAACCCGCTGAGCTGCCCGAGGAATACCGGGTTGCCCTGAGCAACGAGGTGGCGCCGTCACCCCACCGCTGGCCCATGCGAGTCTTCGTGGTGGCCCTGACCCTTGCGGTTCTGGCGGCGAGCGCGTGGAGCTTCTTCGCCTGGACCAAAACCCAATACTACGTGGGTGTTAAGGACGACCATGTGACGGTGTTCAACGGCATCAACCAGTCCCTGGGGCCGGTAAGCCTGAACAGTGTGGCGGAAGAGACCGATATTGAGGTCAGCTCCCTGCCGGAGTTCTCCCAGTCGCTTCTGCGCAGCACTATCACCGCCACGAGCCAGGACGAGGCTGAGCAGATTGTGCAGAACCTACGCGACCAGCTGCCGGCTACGGTCACACCGGGAACCGTCACCACGGCGGAGCCCACCCCGAGTGCCTCTGCCAGTGCCTCGGGTGAGCCGAGCCCGGCGTCCGAAACCAGCCCAACACCCGATACCAGCACAACTACCCAGGGAGGTAACTAGTGAGCGCTTCATCTGCCGCACCTGCGGTTGAGCTGCCCCGCTCCCGCCGACTGACCGAACTGGTACTCACCGTGCTCGCGGTCTTGCTCTGCCCTGCCTCCATGTACCTGGTAGACCCCGAGGCAGCCCTAGCTAACCGCATGTGGTTGCAGGCCCTCGCCGTTCAGGGTGTGGGCGCCCTGGTATTGCATGCCGTCATGTACATGCGGGCCCGCTACGCCGACCCCTTTATTCTGCCGATTGCTGTGGCTCTCAACGGGCTGGGTCTAGCCATGATTTACCGTATCGACCTGACCACCACCGCTAACGCGGGGGCCGCCCAGCTCATGTGGACCGGCGTGGCTATGATTGCTTCAGCCGTGGTGCTCTTCTTCTTGCGCGACCACCGGGTCCTGCGCAAGGTCACCTATATCTCCCTAGCGGCCTCGATTGTACTGCTTCTACTGCCGCTGTTACCGGTCATCGGTACCGAAATTAACGGTGCCCGCATCTGGATTTCACTCGGCGGCCGCACCTTCCAGCCCGGTGAAGTCGCCAAGATCACCCTGGCTATCTTCTTCGCCGGTTATCTCTCAACCCACCGCGACCTGATCATGCTGGCCGGTAAGCGCATCGGTCCGGTACGCCTGCCCCGCTTCAAAGACCTGGCCCCCATGTTTATCGCCTGGTTTGTCTCACTGGCGGTGCTGGTTTTCCAGCGCGACTTGGGCTCGGCTATCCTCTTCTTCGGTATCTTCCTGGCCATGCTCTTCCTAGCAACCGGAAGCCTCACCTGGGTTGCCCTGGGCCTGCTCTTTGTAGCCGCCGGTGGTGTGCTGGCCTACAACTACATCTCCCATGTCTACTACCGCGTCAACTCCTGGGTGCACGCTTTTGACCCCGAAATCTACAACCAGCCCCTGGGTGGCTCGGGTCAGATCGTACAGGGCCTCTTCGGCTTGGCCTCTGGCGGCCTGTTCGGACGCGGCTGGGGCAACGGACGGCCCGACCTCGTCTCGTATTCCAACTCAGACATGATTATCACCGCCCTCGGTGAAGAGCTGGGCCTGCTAGGCCTGGGAGCGATTCTTATGCTCTTCCTGCTACTGGTCTCCCGCGGTTTCCGTGCAGCCCTGGGCACCCGTGATGCCTTCGGCAAGCTCCTAGCCGCCGGTTTCTCAGCCCTCATCGTGATTCAGCTCTTCGTGGTCATTGGCGGCGTCACCCGCCTGATTCCGCTGACGGGTCTCACCACCCCCTTCATGTCCGCCGGTGGCTCTTCCCTACTCTCAAACTGGGTCATCGTAGCCATCCTGCTCGCTATATCCCACACCGCCCGCGCCCCGCACGTGGTAGAAGAGTTCGACGAAGCAGACAGCATCGACTACGAGGGCTACGAGCCCGAGGGTGCCACGTCCGTCATTTCTAGAATTACCGAAACCAACCGTTCAGGAGGTGCTCGCGGTGAATAAAGCTATCCGCCGGGCATGGATCGCTGCGGCCTGCGTCTTCGTGATGCTGCTGGGCACCCTGACCTATATCCAATTCTTCGACGCTAAAAACCTGCAGGCCAACACCTGGAACTCCCGCACCCTCTACGAAAGCTACGGCTCCCAGCGCGGATCCATTGTGGTTGACGGTGTCGAGATCGCCTCGTCCGTAGAGTCCAACGACGGCTACGCCTTCCAGCGCACCTACTCCCAGCCCGAGCTCTACGCGGGGCTCACCGGTTACTTCTCGTCCATCTACGGGGCAACCGGCCTGGAATCTGCCATGAACGACCAGCTCTCGGGCAACTCCGACGCCCAGTTCTACGACCGCCTGGCCCAGATGTTCACCGGCAACACCGCCCAGGGGGCCAGCGTTGAGCTGACCATCGACAGCGAGCTCCAGCAGCTAGCCTACGACCTGCTAGACGGCTACAAGGGCTCTATCGTGGCCCTCGACCCCAAGACCGGCGAAATCCTGGCTATGGTGTCCGCCCCCTCCTACGACCCCAACACCCTCTCCTCCCACAACGCCGAGTCGGTGCTGGCCCAGTACGCGGCCCTCAATGAGGACGCCAACCACCCGCTCTACAACCGCGCTATCGCGGGCGACACCTACGCACCCGGCTCACCCTTCAAAATCATTGACGCCGTAGCCGCCCTCGAATCGGGTAAATACACTGCAGACTCGGTAATTCCCAACCCGCAGAACCTAGCCCTGCCGAACACCACCGTCACCCTGCCTAACTACACCGGCGGCCAGTGCTCAACCCGCACGTCCGCCACCATCGAGTGGGCCCTGGCGCAGTCCTGCAATACCCCCTTTGCCCAGATTGCTATGGACCTGGGTGAAGAAACTATCGCCCAAACCGCCAGCAATTTCGGCTACGGGCAAGATCTTCAGATCCCCCTGGCCGTGTCACAGTCGGTCTTCCCGACCAACATGGAAGACAGCCAGCTAGCACAGGCGTCTATTGGTCAGTACGATGTGAAGACCACTCCTTTGCAGGTTGCCATGATGAGCGCAGCTATCGCAAACGACGGTGTGCAGATGAAACCCAACCTGATTAGGTCGGTTAAGTCCCACAACCTCAGCTCGCTGTATGAGTTCTCGGCTGAGGAGCTACGACGCTCCACCTCAGCCGATATCGCCAACCAGGTAACAGAGTGGATGGTAAACGGCGTGAGCAACGGTATCGCCTCGGGCGCCGCGGTCAGCGGGGTTCAGGTGGCCGGTAAAACCGGTACCGCTGAAATTGGAGACACGGGGTTAAACAACTCCTGGTTCACCGGTTTCGCTCCGGCGGACGACCCACAGGTAGCTATCGCGGTAGTCTATGAAGGTGTAGACGTCACAACGGGGGCGCAGCTTGCTGCTCCCGCAGGTAAACAACTTTTTGAGGCGGTGTTGAGCAAGTGAGGCCTTCGGTAGATGTGACTCTTGGTGGTCGCTACACCCTGACCGAGCGTATCGCGATTGGCGGTATGGGCGAGGTCTGGAAGGCGCGCGATAAGGTCTTGGGCCGTACCGTCGCTGTAAAGATTCTGAAAGAGGAATATACGGGCGACCCCGGCTTCCTGGAGCGCTTCCGCGCCGAGGCCCGCCATACCGCCCTGCTCAACCATCCCGGCATCGCCAACGTCTTTGACTACGGCGAAGAGGACGGCTCTGCCTACCTGGTCATGGAGCTGGTTCCCGGTGAGCCGCTGTCTAACATCATTGAGCGCGACAAGCAGCTACCTGCTGACCGCATCCTCAATATCATGGCGCAGACCGCCCGTGCCCTGGCAGCAGCCCACGCCCAGGGTCTCGTGCACCGCGACGTGAAGCCCGGCAACCTGATTATCACTCCGGACGAGCGGGTGAAGGTCACCGACTTCGGTATCGCCCGCCTGGCTGACCAGGTACCCCTGACCGCCACCGGCCAGGTCATGGGCACCGCCCAGTACCTGGCGCCTGAGCAGGCAACCGGCCAGCAGGCCACCCCCTCCTCAGATATGTACTCTCTGGGCATCATCGGCTACGAGTGCCTGGCAGGCAAGCGCCCCTTCACCGGCGAATCGCAGATCGCCATCGCCCTGGCACAGGTCAACGACCCGCCGCCGCCCCTGCCCAAGGACGTCCCCGCCCCCGCAGCAGCGCTCATCATGTGCCTGCTCTCCAAGGACCCGGCGGACCGCCCCGAGACAGCCACCGCACTGGCGTCCGCTATCGACGCTATCCGCCGCCGCGACATCCCGGCCGCCATCAAGGCTGTACCACCCCTGGGCAAGTTCCTGCCCCAGGGGGCAGATACCCAGGCTACCCAGGTCATGACGGCCCCCACCGCCGTGGCTCCCGCAGCAGCCCGGTTTGGCTCAGGAGCTCACTACGAACCCGAGCCCACCACCGCCCGTGTACCCAGCGCCCCGGTCGCTACCGCCTACCCGGCAACCGAGCCCCCGGCAAAGAAGAAGAGCCCCTGGGGCTGGGTGTCCCTGGTGCTTGCCCTGCTCCTCATTGCCGCCGTCGTCTGGTTTGTACTAGCGGGAAGTAATCGCCCCAGCACCACCGGCGACAGCACCCCCACTGCCTCAGGTACCGTCTCAACCGTCAGCGTCTCGCCCACCCCCAGTGCCAGCGAAACTAGCACCGAGAAAACCCGGGTAGAGATTAACTCAGCCTCCTTCGAGGGCCGCCCCCTCGATGAGGTTGTCAACGAACTCACCGCTATGGGCTTCTCAACCCGCACCACCGGCGTCACCTCCAACTCCGCGGTAGACACCGTGCTCTCCGTTTCACCTACCGGTAGTGTAGAAGTGGGCGAAACCATTACCGTGCAGTACTCCACCGGCCCCAAATCAGTGACCCTACCCAGTAATCTGGAGGGTAAAGACTCTGAAGAGGCCATCAACGCGATTACCGCCCTGGGCGTGAACGTGCAGATTCACTTTGAAGAAAGCAGCAGTGCCCGCGAAGGCACCGTGCTACGCACCAGCCCCACCTCAGGGTCCCGCGTTGAGGTAGGGAGTAGCGTAGACGTCTACGTGGCCAAGGCCCCCGCAGCCAGTGCATCGGCGTCCGCATCGCCAAGCGCCTCAGCATCACAGTCAACCACCGGCTCCGAATCAGCCTCACCGAGTGCTGGTTCAACCGGCAACTAAACTCCACCGGAAATGATGGGTGAATACATGGACCAGCAGGTTCCTGAAACTATCGATCAGCGCTACGAGGTCGGAGCCGTTATCGGCTCCGGCGCCATGGCGACCGTCTACGAGGCGGTTGATACACGCCTGGGGCGCAAGGTTGCGCTCAAGGTTCTGCGGACTGAGCATGCTCAGGACGTCATCTTCCGCGCCCGTTTTCAGCGCGAGGCAGAGGCCGTCGCGGCCCTCAACCACCGCTCTATCGTGGGTGTCTACGACACCGGCTCCTTCGATATTCAGGTAGGTAGCTCTGAGGTCTCTGTGCCCTTCATGGTCATGGAGCTGGTTCAGGGCACCACCCTGCGCGATGCTATGTCTCGCGGCGAGGTCGACCAGGCCCAGGCACTTGCCTACGGCGTGCAGATTCTCGAGGCTCTCGATTACAGCCACAGCGCAGGTATCGTTCACCGCGATATCAAGCCCGCCAACGTCATGATTCTGCCCCAGACGGCAGAGGACCGTGAGCTGGGCGAGCCCGGTCAGATTAAGGTCATGGACTTCGGCATTGCCCGCGCCGCCGAAGAAGCTGGTGACGCCCTCACCAAGGCCAACACGGTCATGGGTACCGCCCGCTACATCTCCCCCGAGCAGGCCCGCGGCGAGACCGTCGATGCCCGCAGCGATGTTTACTCGGCTGCCTGCGTGGTGTACGAGATGCTGGCGGGGCGCTCCCCCTTCGACGCCCCCACCAACGTGGAACTGGCCGGTAAGCACCTGAGCGAGACCCCTCAGCCTCCCAGCGCCTTCGCCTCGGAAGAGGTCTCCCCGGCTCTCGATGCCGCTGTGCTCAAGGGCCTGGCCAAGAACCCTGCCAGCCGTTACCAGAGCGCCGGCGAATTCGCGTCCGCCCTCAAAGATGCCCAGAGCGGCATACTTACCGGTAGCGACCAGGATCCCACCGAAGCAACCACCGCTTTCAGTGCAGCTACCCTGGGCGCAGGCGCCGCAGCAGGCACTGTCGCCGCCACCTCGCGCGAAACCGAAGAAGCCGGCATTGGCAGCTTCTTCGACAACGCCCAGTCTGAATACACCGACGAAGAACTCTACGGTTACGGCTACGGCCAGGACCCGGCTAAGGCCCGCAAAAAGCGTCGCCGCAACGCCTGGGGCAAGGCCCTCACCACCCTGCTCATTCTCCTGCTAGCTGCTTTCGGTGTAAGCTCCGTGCTCTACTACCAGGCCAAGCTCAACGAGGTTCCCGTCCACGTGGTTCCTGCGGTTCAGGGCCTCACCAAGGAAGAGGCTGAAACCCAGCTGCGTAACCTGAACTTCGCACTCAAGTTCGAAGAAGAACACTCCGACACCATCCCCAAGGGTTCAGTCATCAAGACCTCCCCCGTGACCGGTCTCGAAGCTGAAGAGGGTAGTGAGATTGTTGTGACTGTATCGTCAGGCCCGGCTGTACTGACCGTACCTGCCAACCTTGAGGGCCAGAGTGAACAGTACGTGCGTGAGACTCTCACGAACGCTGGCTTCGTACCTGGCCGCACCACCACCGTCAACAGCCCCACCATCCCCGCGGGTATGGTTGTTGGTGTAACCCCCGGCTCCGGCGAACAGGCCGATGCCGGTGCGACCATCGATATTATTCTCTCCAACGGTAAGGTTGAGGTCCCCAGCCTGGTTGGCCTGAGCCGCGATGCCGCTATCGCAGCACTGACCGCATCAGATACCCTGCTGAGCACCAATATCGAAACCGTCACCACCACCGCCCAGCCCGCTGGTACCGTTATCTCACAGAGTGCCACCGCCGGAACCCTGATTGAGCAGGGTTCAACCGTGACTATTCGCGTGGCGGTTGCCCCTGTAGCGACCAGCGCCCCCAGCCCGGCAGCTACTACCGCACCGAGTGCAGCGGCTACGGCCCAGGCCACTCAGCCTGCCGCTACGGCCACTGCCCAGGCAACCCCGAGCGCAGCAGCGAGCGCAAGCGGTAACAACAACGACTAGGTCGTGCTAAACCTATAAGAAAGCCGCCCTCCCCGCATACGGGGAGGGCGGCTTTCTTATAGGGGTTTTGGGGCTATCAAGCCGGTGTTAGGCTGCCGGTTCGATGAGGGGAGAGAGGGTCGCGCCCAGGGCTGCGGCCCCTTCTAGGCCGACTTCTTCTAGCCAGTTGCCGAGCATAAGGTAGCCACCTTCGGTGAGCACCGATTCGGGGTGGAACTGCACGCCGTGCAGGGGGGCGGTAACGTGGCGTAGCCCCATGATGATGCCGTTATCGGTGCTGGAGGTAACCTCTAGTTCAGCGGGCAGGGTGGCAGGTTCAACGGCGAGGGAGTGGTAGCGGGTAGCGGTGAAGGGACTGGGCAGGCCCTTGAAGACGGACTGGCCGGTGTGCACCAGCTGGGATGTCTTGCCGTGCATCAGCTCGGGGGCGTGACCCACAACCCCGCCGAAGGCTTCCGCGAGGGCCTGGTGGCCCAGGCAGACGCCGAGCAGGGGCTTATGAGCGGTCTTGGCCCACTTGATCACGTCGATGATGACGCCCGCTTCGGCAGGGTTGCCGGGGCCGGGCGAGACGAGCACACCGTCGTGTTCTTGGGCGAGGGTGATGGTCTCGTCAAGACTCAGTTCGTCGTTGCGGATAACGGTGGTTTCAGCGCCTAGCTGCTGGATATAACCGACCAGGGTAAAGACAAAGCTGTCGTAGTTATCGATGACGAGGATTTTGGTCATGGCACCTGCCCTTTCGTGATGGTGTCTTGATTCTATCGCACGGGGTGGGGCGGGCGTCCGGTGCTTACTGCTCTATGGTCACGTCGGTGTTGAAGGGGCTGTATTCAGCGAAATGGGGGAAGACGTATTCCATGAGCAGGTAGACGGCGGTAGCTATGAGGGCAATAGCGATGATGATGCGAAGCCACAGAGGGCCAGGTAGGTGGCGGAAAATCCAGGCGTACATGGGGTTCCTTGGGGTGGATGGACGGCGGTGGTTAGCTTTAGCCGGCGATGGCGGCGATTTCTTCGGGGGCACCGGCTTCAGCTGGCTGCCAGCTGACAAATTCGGCGTGAACGATGTAGCGTTCGGTGTCGCCATAGCGGGGGTGGCAGCTGGTGAGGGTGAGTAGGCGGCGGTCTGCGTCGGCGAGGGGGGCTTCGGGCTGGTCGGGGTTAGGGGCAATGACCTCTACCTGGGTGGGGAGCACGATTTTATGCTCGTAGACCCGGTAGGTGTAGTAGCCCTCGGCGGTGCGCACGTAGATGTTGTCGCCGTTGTGGAGCAGGTCGATATTATCGAGCACCGCACCGTTGGTTTGGCGGTGACCTGCTAGAGCGAAGTTGCCGTATTCTCCGGGCATCTGGCTGCTGGGGTAGCGCCCCAGGCCCAGGGTATCGAGCACATCGGTGCCTACACCTTCGGCGAGGGGTCGGGCGTAGTTTTGGCCCAGGCTGGGAATGTAGACCACGCCGTAGGCCTGCCCGTAGGCGGGCGGGGTGGCAACCGGTGGGTTGGCGGGGTCATAGTCGGGTACGACGCTTTCGGACGCCGCCCCTTCAGCGTCCGCACCCTGACCGGCGGCAGCGGGGTTAGACCCCCCGTTACCGCTACTGCTGTTGAATTCTTGGATGAGACTATCGACGGCCTGCTGCTGAGTGCGGTTGGCGTCGATGTTGGTCCACCAGAGCTGCCAGGCAACGAACAGAAGCAGGATAAGACCCGCCGTGATTAGAAGTTCACCGATGATTTGTATAACCCATTGTAGGGAGGTGCGGCTAGCAGGGGGACGCGTGCGGCGGCTAACGGTGGGGGCTGCTGTGGTCACATCTCACCTCGGCGTGGAACGGTTGCGGGGGGCTGTTTAATGTTAGAACTTTTTCAGGTGGTACGGTTAAAATCGTCTCTGACCGTATATTTTGTAAACTGCCGGGAGCATGCTCCCCTACTGGAGGAAAAGTGGCTGAGTCGAAGTCTATTCGTGACGAGGATTTTGAAGAGGCGGAGCTGCGCCGCGTTGCTGAGTCGATGTACAGCGACGATGACTTCCCATCGCCGACCCCCCTCTGGTATCGCGTGATTATGTTCACCATGATTGTGATTGGCGTGCTGTGGATTATTACCTTCTACATTTCCCAGTCGGTGTACCCGATTCCGGGTATCGGTAACTGGAATATCGGTATCGGCATTGGCTTCATGATGGTGGGTCTGGTTATGACCACCCGCTGGCGCTAGGGTGCCACTGTGACTGAGAAGAAACCTGAGACAACCAACCCCTCGAACTTAGCGCCGGTTGATCCGAACGAGACGCTGGAGCAGCGCGCCGATATTCGTGCCGCCCGGTTTGAGACCAAGCTGCGCCGGTGGGCACTGTTTGGTGTGGTTGCCGCTGTGGTTATTTATTTTGTGTGGCAGGCGGTGGTGGGTTAGACGTCCGCTCCCCTTCCTCTGTCCCCGTTACCAGCCTACGGTAGCGGGGGTTTTTGTGTGCGGTAGACTGACCACGAGCGTCCTTTTCTGTTAAAGCAACCTGCCCTCCCCTACTGTAAAGCAGGGAAGGGCAGGGCTACACAACACCTATCAGCTCGAGTCCAGCTGATTTTGCACCTTGGCTTGGGTATATGCCTCAAGCAGTGTGCTTTATCTCGTCAGCGTTCTTACGCTGGGAGTCTAATTACGCTTCGGGAGCGGTGAAGGCTACATCAAGGTTGATGACGACCTTATCTGAGACCAGCACGCCACCGGCTTCAACTGCGGCGTTCCAGGTGATGCCGAAGTCCTTGCGGGAGATGGTTGCTGAGACAGATGCGCCGGCGCGGGTAACACCGAAGGCGTCAACGACTGCACCGGTGAATTCACCGGTGAAGGTGACGGGGCGGGTTTCACCCTTGATGGTGAGGTTACCTGCGATGGTCAGGTCTTCGCCGTCGAGATCGAAGGAAGTTGACTCGAAGGTCATGGTGGCGTGGGCGTCTGCATCGAAGAAGTCTGCGCTGCGCAGGTGGCCATCGCGATCAGCATTGTTGGTGTTAACAGATGCAATCTGTGCACTTGCCTTGATGGTGGAGTCTGCGATGTTGTCAGCGATGACGAGCTGGGCGTCGACCTGCTCGAAGGTGCCGCGCACCTTGGTGATGCCTGCGTGGCGGACGGTGAAGCCTACCTCTGAGTGTGCTGAGTCGTAGGTCCAGGTGCCTGCGGTGAGTTCTGCCATGATTGTGCCTTTCAAGCGGTACGGTTTATTTTCAACAGTTGATACTTTACAAGTAAAGTTTTACCCGCGCAAGCCGTGTGGCAAAAAATTTTACAAAGAAATTTTTTACTCTCTACCCCTAAGCCTTATCTCAGCACCCCTTCACCCGTGGCTGCAGCGTACACCCGTTCGCTCAGCCGGGCGAGCACGGGGGAGCTGATGTTCCAGTGCTGCCAGTAGAGCGGCACGTCAACCGGCTGAGGGGCGAGTTCCACCAGGTCGCCGGAGGCAAGAGCATCAAGGGCCTGCACCTCGGGCAGAATACCCCAGGCAATTCCACCCAGGACGGCCCGCGCATAGTCGGGCGAGCTGGGCAGGTAGATGGTGGGTGAGCTCTGCCAGGAGTCAGGTTCCACCGCGAAGCGGTCGAGCAGCAGGCCCCGGGCGGACGCGAGCCCGAAGTCCTTTCGGTCAAACTCCACCACCGGCGCAAGCGTCAGTTGCCCGGCGGTAACCTGCGGGTAGGCGGGAAAGTAGCGCGCCAGGTAGTCGCGAGAGGCAACCACGCGGTAGCGAATATCGCCTAGCTTCTCAACGGAGCACCCGGCGATAGGTTCGGGGCTGGAGGTCAGGGCAGCCATCACCTCACCCGACCGCAACAGGGCGGACGAGTGATACTCGGCTTCTCGGCGTACGTCGCAGAAGATGCGGTCGCGGGCTGCCAGTTCTGCAACGGCCGAGAGAAACCAGGTGGCCAGGGAGTCGGCGTTGACGGCTACAGCTACGCTTTGCCCCTCTTCGCTACCACCGAGTTCACGCTCCATTTCTGCGTGCAGGAATTCGCTTTGCCGGGCAATACGCAGGACGCTTTGCCCCGACTCGGTGGGAGCCACCGGGTTAGTGCGCTTGAGGAGCACCCGCCCGGCCAGCTGTTCCATTGCCTTGACGCGTTGTGAGATGGCAGAGGCGCTGACACCCAAAATATCGGCGGCTGCGTCAAAGGTGCCGTATTCAATGACGGTGACGAAGGTTTGGAGCTGGTCGGTCGTAAAGCGCATCATAAGAATATCTTATGCTATTGAAGTTTCATTAGATAGCTTTATGAATGCTGGTCACCTACGATAGATTCTCGTGACTATCGCAGAAATCCTCCCCCACGTCCTCTTTGGCATCGGTACCTCGCTCTCACTCATTGTAGCTATCGGTGCCCAGAACGCCTACGTACTCAAGCAGGGCATCATCGGCAAATTCATCTGGCCCATTGCCGTCTTCTGCATTCTTTCTGATGCCCTACTCATCGGCTTGGGAGTACTGGGGATCGGATCCCTGGTGGACTCAGCAGCCTGGGTACTAGAGATTCTGCGCTGGGGCGGCGGCGCCTTCCTCGTCATCTACGGTGCCATGGCCGCGAAACGTGCCCTGCGTCCGTCCGCCATGAAGGTCACCAGCGAAGACTCCGGGCCACAGACCCTGGGCAAGGCCCTGCTCATCGCCGCTGCCATGACCTACCTCAACCCCCACACCTACCTCGATACCTTTGTTCTCATTGGTGGCATTGCGGCACAGCAGGGCGACTACCGCTGGCTTTTCTACGCGGGCACGGTCACCGGTAGCGCTATCTGGTTTACCCTCCTGGCCTCGTGCAGCCGCTTCCTGCGTCCTGTTTTTGCCAGCCCCCGCGCGTGGCGCGTGCTGGACGCCGGCATCACCGCCCTCATGTTCTTCCTGGCCTACAAGGTCATGTTCGGGCACTAAGACCCGTTCCCACGCCCCTTAACTCCTTTCATAAGAGACTATGAATACACGCCAGGATGGCAAGGGGCCTACCTATCGCGCGCCCGGTAGATATTTCGCACCATGACCGTGCGCCGCACCTGGCCAATGGCAGGCTCCAAAAACTCCTCCGCGTAGCGGGAATCCGTGCTAGTCTGCGCAGCAAAGTTAAGGGCAGCAAAAGCCCCCAGCACCATCGACACCTTCACCAGAACATCCGTAAACGGGAACTGCACACCCAACAGGGTCACCTTAGAGGCCTCAAAGCCAAGCCAGCTCGTAATGGTGGCATCAGGGATAGCGATCGTGCCAAACCACACAAAAAACAGAAAAACGACCCCGGCAAAAAGTACAGCCTGAATCATCTGCACCACAATCGGAAGAAGCACCAGGTTATTCCACTCACCCCACCTAAAATCAGCCGGGCGACCCAAGCCCGCAGCGGGCAATTTTTCAAGCTCCTGACGCCACCTGTCCCCAGCCTGTAGAGCAGCACCCGCGTACTCGGCGTCCGTAAACTCCTCCACCTTATCCCCTTTACGGGCACCCAGCAGCCGGCGGGTCTTCTCGGTTACTGTCGATGAAACAACCAGCAGGCTCAGCACCGTCAGGATAGCCACCACCTGCAAAGTACGCTGCATACTCAAAGCCTCCGCCACTCGCCAGATATCACCGTTCACAAAAAAGAAGAGCACGGCAATCATGAGCACCGGCAGCACCTTGACCACCATGCTTGAAAGGGCAGCCAACTCCTTCACAACCTGCCGAAGCGCCCAGTAGCACAGAGAATCTAGGCCCAGGTAAACAGCCAGGAGCGTAGCTCCCAGGGTCCAGAGCACATCACCGGCAGCAAAGGCATCAGCAACATCTGCCAGCCCTATCCAGCGGGCAGTCTGCGGCAGCATGGAGAAAGCCGCTAGGGGCAGAAGCAGCATACCAATCAGGGTTTGGGACCAGAAGGGCAGGGGCGCTAGTAAGCGCGATAGGCCCCAGGGCACAACCAGAAGCAGAAGGGGCGGCATGAAGGCTAGGGCAATGAAGATGGGCGTCAGGACGCTGTCTGGTACGTCTACCGGCACGCCTCCGTCCTGCACCTCCGCATCAAGCTGGGCGATGCCCCACAGCAGAGCAAGATAGGTGAAGGAGGAAACTATAAGCCAGGCAGAAAGCGGGGACGAACGGGCGAGAGTCCATCGTGCACGCTCTCGCGCCGGGATAACCAGCGGAGCTCCGGCGGTTCTGAACCAGGTGTGTGCTTCTTGCTCGGTGAGTGTCATACTCTAATTCTACGGGCTGAGCTGGAGGGGTATTTTTAACCGCAGAATTATAAAATATTTGTTCTATTTTTATAAAAGGCAGTTTTTGGGTACAAAAGAAGCGAGGGGTTCTAGAGCGTTAGCTCTAGAACCCCTCGCTGATTCAACCCTTGGGTTGTTATCTCAAAACCATACAGTGGACGCAAACACACAAGCACACTAGTTATAAAGTGTAAGCCTTCGGACTATTAGTACCAGTCAACTCCACGGGCATTCCCCGCGTCCATACCCGGCCTATCAACCCCATCATCTATAGGGATCCTCACACAGCCCAAAGCTGCCAGGAAATCTCATCTCGAAACAGGCTTCCCGCTTAGATGCTTTCAGCGGTTATCCCTCCCGAACGTAGCCAATCAGCCATGCACCTGGCGGTACAACTGACATACCAGAGGTTCGTCCGTCCCGGTCCTCTCGTACTAAGGACAGCCTTTCTCAAATTTCCAACGCGCGCAGCGGATAGGGACCGAACTGTCTCACGAC
>DXCN01000009.1 GCA_019115985.1 Candidatus Rothia avicola
GGTTCTCGGTGCCCTGACTTTCCTTGTACCCGGCGAAGCTAAGAGTGCCACTGTCGAACCTGTTGTTCCGGTCAGCCAAACGGTCACCGTTGTGCACGGCGATACTCTCTGGAGCATCGCAGCAGATGTGGCGCCCGGTGAAGATAGTCGAGACGTCATCAATCGCATCATGCAGATTAACGACCTCACCAGTGCACAGCTGGTTCCCGGTCAGGTTCTTGAGGTACCTGTCTACACCCAGTCACAGTAAGCAAAAGAGGGGTGCCCTATGCCAGACTGCGAAACAAGAATGCGGCGTACGGGGCTAGGTCGCTACACTAGGGGAGTGACCGAAACTACCACAGCACTCGAAGCCCTGCCCCTGCGCGAAGATTTGCGGGGCCGTTCACCCTACGGCGCACCCATGATTGATGTTCCGGTAACCCTCAACGTTAACGAGAATACCCACCCCATGCCGCAAGAAGTCATCGATGCCATCACGCACGATGTAGCAGAGGCTGCCGTAACCCTGAACCGCTACCCCGACCGCGAGTTCGATACCCTCAGAGCAGAACTCGCAAACTACCTGGGGCATGGTCTGACCCCCGAAAACATCTGGGCAGCTAACGGCTCCAACGAGATTCTCCAGCAACTCATGCAGGTCTTTGGTGGCCCCGGGCGCTCGGTCATGAGCTTCGCACCCACCTACTCTATGTACCCCCTGCTGGCAGACGGCACCAATACCGCTTTTATCGCGGGTACCCGCGCAGCCGACTACTCTCTCACCGCGGCTTCAGCAGTTGAACAAATTGAAGAGCACAAACCCTCTATCGTTATTCTCTGCTCACCCAATAACCCCACCGGCACCGGCCTGGGGCTAGACGTTATCGAAGCAGTCTACGATGCGGTGGCAGCCTACAACGGTATCGTCGTGGTCGATGAGGCCTACGCAGAGTTTGCCCAAGATCGCACCCAGAACGCTCTCACCCTTCTGCCTGGCCGCCCTAACCTGGTTGTCTCCCGCACTATGAGTAAGGCCTTCGCACTTGCAGGTGCCCGCCTGGGCTACTTCGCAGCAGATCCCGCTGTTGCCGACGCCGTCCGCCTGGTTCGCCTGCCCTACCACCTCTCAGCCGTCACCCAGGCAACCGCGATTGCAGCCCTGCGCCACCGCACCCAGTTGCTGGCTAACGTCGACGATATCCGCGCCCAGCGCGACCGCATTGTGGAACACCTCACTGGCCTGGGGCTAGAACCGGCTGTATCGGATTCTAACTTTGTGTTCTTCGGCGGGCTCAAGGACGAAAAAGCTGCCTGGAACTACCTGCTCGAACGCGGCGTCCTGGTGCGCGATAACGGAATCCCCGGCTACCTGCGCGTCACCGCCGGAACCGAAGCCGAGACCAGCGCCTTCTTAGACCACCTCACCGACTACGTGCAGACGTTCGAGCGCTAAGCGCAGCACGTAGCCCCATCAAGACCAGCAGATACCTTAGAAAAAGAGACAGACATGGCAGTACCTACTGAATCATCCACCGGCATCGGCCCTCGCATCGCAAAGATGGAGCGGGCAACCAGCGAGTCGTCCGTCAGCGTCGAAATTAACCTCGACGGCACCGGCGTATCAGACATCGACACCGGTGTGCCCTTCTACGACCACATGCTCACCGCCCTCTCTAAGCACTCTCTGATTGATACGACCATCAAGTGCTCTGGCGATACCCACATCGATGTGCACCACACCGTTGAAGATACCGGCATCGTGCTGGGCGAGGTGCTCCGCCAGGCATTGGGCGATAAGGCCGGCATCCGCCGCTTCGGTACTGCCACCGTGCCCCTTGATGAAGCTCTGGCCTCTGCCGTGGTCGATATTTCTGGCCGCCCCTACCTGGTCCACACCGGTGAGCCCGAAGGCTTCGAATACCACCTCATCGGTGGGCACTTCACCGGGTCAATGGTGCGCCACGTCTTTGAGGCCTTTGCCTATCATGCCGGTATCTGCCTGCACATCACCCTGCTAGGCGGGCGCGACCCCCACCATATCGCTGAAGCCCAGTTCAAGGCTCTCGCCCGCGCCCTGCGTCAGGCAGTAGAGCCCGACCCTCGCCACGCCGGTATCCCCTCGACCAAGGGAGCTCTCTAATGAGCGAGACTCTACAGCAGAAGCCCACCGTCACCGTCCTTGACTACGGGGCAGGGAACGTGCGCTCAGCCGTCCGCGCCCTTGAAGAAGCTGGCGCCCACGTGGTGCTGTCCCGCAAGGAATCAGACGTGCTGGGTGCAGACGGCCTAGTCGTGCCTGGCGTAGGTGCTTTCAAGGCTGTGATGGACGGGCTCAGGGAGGCGGACGCTATCCGCATGATTGGCAGGCGCGTTGCGGGCGGACGCCCCGTACTCGGCATCTGCGTGGGCCTACAGGTCATGTTCGAAAAAGGCGTTGAGCACGGAGCCGAAGCCGACGGCCTGGGCGAGTGGCCCGGTACCGTTGAAAAGCTCAAAGCTGAGGTCGTGCCCCACATGGGGTGGAATACCGTCCGCCCACCTGAGGGGTCCACGCTCTTTGCCGGTATTGAGAACGAACGCTTCTACTTTGTGCACTCCTACGGGGTTCAAGAATGGACCTTCGACCAGAACAACGAAGCCATGCTGCCACCCCAGGTCACCTGGGCTAACCACGGCGGTGACTTCATCGCGGCGGTCGAAAACGGGCCCCTAGCTGCCACCCAGTTCCACCCCGAGAAGTCGGGTGAGGCCGGCATCCGCCTGCTCAAGAACTGGATTAACTCCCTGCCCGTCACCGGGCGTCTAGACGGGGCGAAGTAGGGTATGTCAGCTACAACGTCCGGACTACTGCTCATGACCGTAGGCATGATGTTCATCGGTGGAGCCTACTCCTTCTACAAGCAAAAAATTACCTGGGTGGCCCAGCTCGTACTGCTGCTGGTGGGCCTAGCCTTTGCCGGCTACGGCCTGTACGTCGTGATGAACTACAGTTAGCCCGCCGCCCCTAAACCTAGATTTTTACCTTCATACTCCCAAGGAGATAACAATGACTGATCGCCTCGAACTGCTGCCCGCAGTCGACGTAGCCAACGGCCAGGCCGTGCGCCTGGTGCAGGGCGAAGCTGGATCGGAAACCAACTACGGTTCCCCCGTCGAAGCTGCCCTAGAGTGGCAGAATGCCGGTGCTGAGTGGCTGCACCTGGTTGACCTCGACGCTGCCTTTGGCCGCGGCGATAACATCGAGATTCTGACTGAGGTAGCTCAGGAACTTTCCATCAAGATTGAGATGTCGGGCGGCATCCGCGACGACGAATCGCTGGAACGGGCCCTGTCTCTCAACCCCGCTCGCATCAACCTGGGCACCGCTGCCCTCGAAAACCCCGAGTGGACCCGCAAGGTCATTGCCGAGCACGGCGATGTTATCGCTGTTGGGCTGGATGTCCGCGGGGACGTACTGGCCGCCCGCGGCTGGACCAAAGAAGGTGGCAACCTCTGGGAGGTTCTCGACCGCCTGAACGACGACGGCTGCGCCCGCTACGTCGTCACCGACGTCACCAAGGACGGCACCCTGCAGGGCCCCAACCTGGAGCTTCTGCGCAAGGTTGCTGAACGCACCGATAAGCCGGTGGTTGCCTCTGGCGGTATCGCCACCCTGGACGACATCGCAGCCCTGCGTACCATGGTGCCCCACGGAGTTGAGGGCGCTATCACCGGCAAGGCCCTCTACGCCGGCAAATTCACCCTTGCCCAGGCACTCGACGTCGCAGGCCGCCCCTAGTGACAGACTTTTCAGATCGCGTGCACCGCGCCCACACCCACGGGCACGGTAACCCCGGAGACCCCAGTGCACCCCGCCGGGAACTCCCCGCACATATTGCTGCCCAGCTGGCGTCCGCCGGCCAAAAAACCGATACCGGCGGGCAGCCCTGGGAAGGACGCAACCTGGGGGAGGGCACCAGCCATACCCACCAGTTCCCCGGCGATGACGGCAGAACCGACCCTGCCCTACAAAAAGTTCTCGATGCTTTTGCCGCGGGTGAAGTCGATGAAGTTGCCGTGGTCGATGCCCTGCGCTCCGTGCGTATCTTTGCCCCGGTCGTAGCCCAGCTATCTCAAGCGGAAATCACCGAGCACGGCCTGGTATCAGACAAAGAATCGGATATGGCGCTGGTGAGTATCCAGGCTCCGGACGGACGCCGCGCCCTCCCCGTCTTTACCAACGTAGACGCCCTCACCACCTGGCACGACCTAGCCCGCCCGGTTGCCGCAGATATGCGGAAAACCGCCCTTTCAGCCGTTGAAGACGAGAACCAGCTGATTGTGGTAAACCCAGGCGCCGACCTCACCTTTGTTGTGCGCCGCCCCGCTTTCTGGGCAATCGCCAAGGGAGAAGAATGGGTGCCCTCCTACCGCAACCCCCGGGTCGCCGAAGAGCTCAGCAACATTGCAGCGCCCCTATCTGCCGTGGTTGCGGTTGAAGCAGGCCCCGGCACCGGCGTGTACTCGCAGACCGCGAGTGGACGTGTGCTGGCAGGTGGTGGGCACGGGCCAGAGCTGAAAATCATGCTCAAACTCCGCCCAGGCCTTACCCAGGAACAGGTCAACCAGACCGTGCAGACCTTCCAGCAAGGGCTCGCCCTCAACCAGGTCATTGCCGAGCAAGCTGACTCAGTGCAGATCGCCTTGGCCTCAGCCTAGAAAACCGGCCCGGTGAACTTCTCGCCGGGCCCCTTACCGGGGGCGTCCGGGTAGGGGGAAGCCTCACGGAAGGCCAGCTGGAGAGAACGCAGGCCGTCACGCAGGGGAGCGGCGTGCTGGGAACCAATCTCGGGTGCCGCAGCGGTAACAAAACCTGCCAGGGCGGTAATCAGCTTGCGGGCCTCATCAAGGTCTTTGAGGTCTTCGGCGTTCTCTTCAGCAGCCAGGCCGCATTTGACGGCAGCAGCGCTCATCAGGTGAACAGCAGCGGTTGTAATCACCTCAACCGCGGGAACCTCAGCGATATCGCGCATCTGGGCGTTAACTTCTTCAACCTGCTCGGCAGTCAGGCCTTCAGGCAGCGCCTCGCCAGGCTCAGCGGAATCTTCAAAACGGTAGCTAGTTTCGTTGCTCATGGTTACTAGAATCTCACACCAACCCCACCGAGCGTGAATTGCCCGTCACACTCAATCCGACCACCGGCGTCCGCCCCAAGAAAAACAGCCAAAACCCTTGAAAAACCGCCTCTGACCCAGTAATGTTAAGAGCTGTTTGCAAGTGGAACTTAAGTTCTCACCCGCTGCCGCCAAATCTGGCGACCGGGTCAGCCCCAGGCTCCCGCGAGGGAAAGCTTCGAAGGCTCACAGCGCCGACTACCGGCGTCCGCACCTTCACCCTGGGTAGGTAACCTAAGCCTCCGCTTGCCAAGCCGCAACCGGGGGCTTTTTCAACCCCCACAGAAATTCACGGGGGACACCCCCACCACAAGCAACAGGAGCTTTGTCATTAGCGATCCACGCATCAACGACCGCATTCGCGTTCCGGAAGTTCGACTCGTCGGCCCCGGCGGTGAACAGGTCGGTATTGTCCGCGTAGAAGATGCACTGCGTCTTGCTCAGGAATCTAACCTCGACCTGGTTGAGGTTGCTCCCAACGCTAAGCCGCCTGTGTGCAAGCTTATGGACTTCGGCAAGTACAAGTACGAAGCCGCAGTCAAGGCACGTGAATCTCGAAAGAAGCAGGTCAACGCTTCTTTGAAGGAAATCCGTTTCCGCCTCAAGATTGATACCCATGACTACGAAACCAAGGTCGGGCACGCACGTCGCTTCCTGGCCGGCGGTGACAAGGTCAAGGCTATGATTCAGTTCCGTGGTCGTGAACAGCAGCGCCCCGAGATGGGTGTGCGTCTGCTTGAACGCATGGCCAACGACCTGACCGAGGTTGGTACCGTAGAGTCTAACCCCCGCGTCGACGGTCGCAACATGGTGATGGTTCTTGCCCCGCTTCGCGGCAAGCAGGAAGCCCGCCGTGAGAGCCAGAAGTCAGGTGGCCGCAAGGGTCGCGAACGCGTCAACACCACTGAGGCAACCCCTGTAACTAACTCCCTGGCAGATGCAATGCCCGAGGAGCTCAAGGCACAGGCGTCAGCCGAATAGGAGCTGTTTAGACAACCAGGCGCGGGCTCGTGTAGGGTTTCGTGCTTGGTCGTCGTTCGCTTACCGCTGTTTTTATTGAAAGATAAGGGCAACGGTGGGCGGGCAGAACACCCTTAAAACTTCCCCGCCCGCCGGGGACGTTGAGTTTTTCAGTTCCTCACCCCGTAACCGGGGCGAGGGTAGAACGTAAGGAGAATCGGCTCATGCCGAAGCAGAAGACCCACTCTGGTGCTAAGAAGCGCTTCAAGCTCACCGGTACTGGCAAGGTTAAGCGCCAGCAGGCCAACCGCCGCCACTACCTTGAGCACAAGTCCTCCCGTCTGACCCGTCGTCTGGCTTCTGACCAGATCGTAACCGGCGGTCAGGCTAAGGTCATCAAGAAGATGCTGGGCAAGTAAGCTCCTTCTTTTTGAAGCTTCGCCCCGCAAGGGCGCACCAAAAGTAGATATTTTCTCTCCTGCACCAGCGCTAGAGTTTTTAGCTGGGTAGGACACAAGACGTTAGGAGACACACGTGGCACGTGTGAAGCGCGCGGTTAACGCGCACAAGAAGCGCCGAGTAATCCTTGATCGTGCATCAGGCTACCGTGGCCAGCGTTCACGCCTTTACCGTAAGGCTAAGGAACAGGTCACTCACTCACTGGTATACAGCTACGACCACCGTCGTAAGAAGAAGGGCGACTTCCGTCGTCTCTGGATCCAGCGTATCAACGCAGCTGCACGCGCTGAGGGCCTGACCTACAACCGCTTCATCCAGGGCCTGAAGGCTGCTGAGGTTGAGGTTGACCGTCGTATGCTGGCTGAGCTGGCTGTTAACGAGCCTGCTGCTTTCTCAGCTCTGGTTGAAATCGCTAAGAACAACCTGCCTGAGGACACTTCAGCTCCCAAGGCTGCCTAAATCTTTTTAGGTTTGTCTTTCCCCACCGAGCAGGTGGGGTGCGGACGCCGCCTTCCGCTTTCCTGCCCCCTGGGCAGGGGAGTGAGGGGCGGCGTCCTTGTATTTAATGCGGTATCTGTTGGGGCTGGAGCGTCGGGCACGCAGCGAACGCCCACCAGATTCTCGCAGTGTCTACGCTTAAGGTGGACGTAGCGAGAGTCTGGTGGACAGTCAGATTGTGCATGCGGACGTCCGTGAGCGTGAAACGCGGCCTACACCAGTTCATGGTTCCCAGGGTCGGCTGAAACCGGTGCAGGTAAGCCCACCCTGCTTTTCGTATGTGGGCGGACGGCGGCGGGGTGGGCTTCTGCGCTACCTGAAGTGTGCGGTGGGCTGGGATTTCGCTAGTTGATCCAGGTAATGACCTCTTCGGTGGGCTTGCGGGTCTGGGGCCAGGAGAGTTCTTCTAAACGGTAGCCGAGGGCGAGCATGCTGGCGATGCCTTCGATCGCGGGGTCGATGATGCCGTGTTCAGCCAGCAGGGCGTTGACCTTATCGACGTTGAAACCTTCAATGGGGCAGGAGTCAACGCCGATGAGTGCGGCTGCGGTCATCATATTGCGCAGGGCGATGTAGGTTTGCTTTGCGGCCCAGTCGAAGAGGGCGCGGTCGGTGGTGAGTCCCATGTCGTTGACCTGGAAGCTCTTGTAGGTTTCGAGGGCTTTAGCGTGGTCTTCGGGGGAGAGGTTACGGGAGGCAAGTGATGCCTGCATGTGGGGGCCATCGTGCTGCATGTTGCGGTTGGCTAGGAGCAGGATGAAGTGGCTTGCGCCGCCAAGCTGGCGGGCTGCACCCCAGCTAAAGGGCTTGAGCGCTTCACGGATTTCGGGGTTCTGAAGGACGACGAAACGCCAACCCTGGGCGCCGACGGAGCTGGGGGAGAGACGGGCGGTTTCGAGGATGTAGTTGATGTCGTCGTCGCTGATTTTCTTCTCGGGGTCGAAGAACTTGATGGCGCGGCGGCGGTGGGCGGCGTCGAGGACGAGCTGCTTGATGTCTTGGTTCTGCACGGGCTGTACCTTTCGTGATAGGCAGAGGATTGCTTCAGGGGCAACAAGCGAGAGAGTAGAGTTATTCCGGACTGTAGGTAAAATAGGAAGCTCATTTGCGAGCTAACGATCCCCGTAGTGAGTTCGACAGGCATAAATAATCAGAACGGTACGCCCGTCAAGCTCAGTAACCTCATAGACCAGTCGATGCGTCTGATCAATTCGTCGCGACCACAGCCCAGAGAACTCCCCTCGCAAGGGCTCAGGTTTCCCGATACCAGAAAATGGTCCGTTCCGTGTGATGTCCTTGATGAGGGTATTGATACGTTTGAGAGTCTTTCGATCTTCAGACTGCCAGTAAACATACTGCTCCCAAGCTTCATCTGACCACAGTTTATTCATCAATAAGCTCGCGTTCTGTGAGATTACCTCCCTTAACCTGAGCAACCGACCGGCGCAACATGCTCACATTGGCCTCGGAATAAAACGGATCAATCGATACCTCAAAGGGAATCCTCTGCTCCCTAGTCATTTTCTTCGCAAACATCGAAAAGGCCGCAGAAACCGTAATTCCCAGCTCCTGACACAAGACCTCAAGGTCCCTCTTAGTCTGCTCATCCAAACGAACATTCACCACACTAGTAGCCATAAAGTCTACCTTTCGTATATTCAACGTGTACTCATTGTATGTCTTACCAGTGGTAAATGGAAAGGGTGCGGCCCATACCTCCTTCTCCTTTCCACCCCACCGCGTCCTTCCCCACAAACCGCTAGAAAGAGGTCTTGTAGGCTGTCCCGATTCGGTGCGCTCTTGCACAGTCGCGCGCTCCCGTCCGCGCGGCTTCGCAAGCTTCGCCGATTCGCAGGTATTTCTTTATCGCTGCGCGGAAATACCTGCTCATCATCGTGAGACAATAGACCCTATGGACTTCAAAGAACGCCTCAGCACCCCCGTCGTCATGGAAAACCCCCAGGCAGACCGCGTCAAAGACATCGCTAAACTTGCCACCCGGGCAGCCCGCACCAAGACCGGGCACTTCCTGGTCGAGGGGCCGCAGGCCGTCCGCGAAGCCCTCAAAGCCCACCAGGTCAAGCCCCTGCTCGACGCCGTCTACATCACCGAGCGTGCCTTCGACCGCCACCCCGACATCGTTGACCTGCTCGAAGACGTCCACGGCACCCCCACCCCCGAGCCCGGCCGCAGGGTCTTCATGCGCATGGTGACCGAGCCCGTCCTCGCCGCCATGGCAGAGTCCGTCAGCCCCCAGGGCATCATCGCCGTTGCCTTCCAGAACGACATCGCCCCTTCCGACATCTGGGGCGAGGGCGCCATCAACCCCAAGCTCATCGCCGTCCTTGCCCGCGTTCAGGACCCGGGCAACGCCGGCACCATCCTGCGCGCCGCCGACGCCGCCGGGGCTGACCTCATCGTTACCACCAAGGGTGCAGTTGACCTCTACAACCCCAAGGCAGTGCGCTCCACCGCCGGCTCCCTCTTCCACGTGCCCGTTATCCAGGGCATTGACCTGCCAGACTTCGCCGAAGACGCCAAGGCCCAGGGCATCGGCGTGCTCGCAGCGGACGGCTACGGTCGAGTCTCCCTTGATGACCTCCAGGACGCCGCCTTCGCCCTGCGCAACGGCGTCGAACCCCGCAAGAAGGTTAAGTACGACCTGGCCAAGCCCACCATGTGGCTCTTCGGAAACGAGGCGGCTGGACTGAGCGACGAAGAAAAAGCTGCCGCCTCCCTGCGCGTGGCCGTGCCCCTGCGCGGTGCAGCCGAATCGCTGAACGTCGGCATGGCAGCCGGCGTCTGCCTCTTTGCCTCATCCCTGGCCCAGAACCGCAAGGGTGACTAGTGGGGGAGCGCACCAACACCGTCTACCCGGTGCAGGTGGTCGGAGCGGCCATCGTCGATTCCCTGGCTACCCCCACCCGCCTGCTGGTCGGCCAGCGCTCTGCCCCGCCCGCGCTCGCGGGCCTGTGGGAGTTCCCCGGCGGCAAGGTCGAACCCGGCGAAGCATGCGAGGACGCCCTACTACGTGAACTGCGCGAAGAGCTCGGCATCACCGCCCGGCTCGGTGCCGAAATTGTTGGCCCCCACCCCCAGGGCTGGGTACTGAACGAAAAGGCCGCTATGCGGGTCTGGTTTGCAGAAATTGCGGACGGACGCGCCACCGCCCTGCAAGACCACGCTGAGTTACGCTGGGTCCAGCTTGATGCCACGGTGCTGGAGCTGCCCTGGATTCCCGCTGACTTTCCTATCGTTGAGGAGCTGCTGGCGGGCGTCTGCGCCGCCTAACCTGTAGCGGAGCGTAATAGAACTCGCCTCGGTGAGAATATAAGGTATCTGACTTTTATCTCCGGTATGATGCGTAGTGCACGACACATTTTTATATGGAGGTTTAGACATGTCGCAGACACCCTACGGAGCTAATGATTACTCCGCACCGAACGATACCCAAGCCATGTATATGGGCGGTCAGCCCGGTTTCAGCCCTGAGTCTCAGGTTGCCCCCGACGCCGAGCAGAAGCTTAAGCTCTCGCAGATGATTCTGCTGGGGAGCCTGGCTGTCTATGTTCTAACGGCTGTGGCTACCTATCTGCTTATTACCAAGCCGATGATGGATGCTTTTGCATCGGACCCGGAATTTGCTGAGCTGGGACTGGGTGGTATTAGCGTAACGAGCGTGCTTATCTCAACCGTTATCGGTGTGGCTCTCTATCTCTTGGTCTATCTGCTCATGGGTAAGCGCAAGAAGGTGGGGCGCATTCTCGGTTTCATCTTTGCGGGTATTGGAATTGCGTCAGGTCTTTACAGTCTGAGCATGTACTTTACAGAGATTGCGATTATGGCCCTGTTGGTGATTTCCATTGGGCTTGCCATTGCGTGGATTATTGTCGCTGCTAACAAGTCAGTTTCAACTATTCTGCGCTAGACCTTAATTTCTAGCTGTGATGGGCCCTTCGGTTGATCCGGAGGGCCCATTTCTGTGCGAGCTTCATGATGTTGAATCGTGACCGGTTGGTCGTTACCCTGAAAGAAAGGAGGCTGATGATTTATGAACGACAAAGAGAAACAGCAACTGGCCTTTAGCAGGGGAGAAGTGCCCACAGTTATCCGAGTAATGCAAGGCATTCTAGTGCTGTCGGGCCTTGCCTACCTGGCCTGCTTCTTGACGTGGTCTCTAGCCAACCTCACTTGGCTTGGCCTAACCTTCACCCCTGTTGCCCGTGCCTTCTTTGAACGGGTTGATGTTATTCCAGCGCCCTAACTGCCTGCTAGGGGTCATTTACCTGCGGGCAGCGTCCGCTCCTTTCCCATCGGGCGCGAGCCTGCTTCACCTTTTTGCACTAAACTATTGTCTTGATTCCCTGGGCGCGGTAAGCGCCCGTTTCGCCCACAATGTGAAGAGAAGTGCAGATGACTGATTCTTTGCCCGAGGTGCCTGAGAACCCCACACCCTTCCAGGTGCTGGCTAACATTCGCGCCATTCTAGAAAAAGACCCCGAGAACGGTCTGGCGACCGTCCGCGAAGCCTTCACTGCCGAGTTCGAGCGTGCGCAGAAGGAAATCGCTGAAAAAACCGCTGACTTCGAAGAACTTAAGCGCGTGCGCCTGGATTTCACCGGCGATAAGGCTGGCTTCACCCTGGCTAATAAGCAGATGCGTGATCTGCGTAAGGAGCACAAGGCTGAGGTGGGTAAGCTCATGGGCCAGGTGCGTGGACGCCTGACTAAGGCTCTTGAGGCCCGTAACGCTGAGCTGGAAGAAGAGCGCGACGCTCGCATCCTGGTTGAAGAGGCTGTGGACGTCACTGCCCACACTCCTCGCCGCCGTATTGGCGGCCGCCACCCCATCAGCGTCCTGCAGGAGCAGATGTGCGATATCTTCGTGGGCATGGGCTGGGAGATTGCTGACGGCCCCGAACTTGAATCAGAGTGGTACAACTTTGATTCGCTGAACTTCAAGCCTGACCACCCGGCTCGTGAGCTGCAGGATACCTTCTTCGTGGAGCCTACTAGCGCCCACCTGATGCTGCGTACTCACACCTCACCGGTGCAGATGCGTTCCCTGCTGTCACGCGACCTGCCCCTGTATGTGGTTTGCCCCGGCCAGGTCTACCGCACCGATGAGCTTGATGCCACCCACACCCCGGTCTTCCACCAGATTGAGGGCCTGGCCGTCGATAAGGGCCTGACCATGGCCGACCTCAAGGGCACCCTGGAGCACATGGCCCGCGCCATGTTCGGCGAAGAGGCAAAGATTCGTCTGCGCCCCAATTACTTCCCCTTCACTGAGCCCTCGGCTGAGCTGGATGTCTGGCACCCGGACGCCAAGGGCGGCCCCCGCTGGATCGAGTGGGGCGGCTGCGGCATGGTCAACCCCAACGTGCTGCGAGCAGCCGGTGTTGACCCCGAAGTTTACTCAGGTTTCGCTTTTGGTATGGGCATCGAACGTACCCTCATGTTCCGCAACGGCGTGCAGGATATGCGCGACATGATTGAAGGCGACATCCGTTTCTCACAGCAGTTCAAGATGGAGATCTAACCCATGCGCGTACCCCTTTCCTGGCTGCGTGAATACGCACCCGTTCCGGCCGACGCAAGCGCCGAAGATGTTATGGCTACCCTGGTCAAGGTTGGCCTTGAAGAAGAAGACGTTCACCGCCCGACCGACGAGCTGACCGGCCCCATCGTGGTGGGGCAGGTGCTCTCGATGGAGCCCGAAACCCACTCCAACGGTAAGACCGTTAACTGGTGCCAGGTGCGCGTTGTGCCCGAGGGCCAGAAGCAGACCCTGACCGGTAAGGGCATCGAAGAGTCCGGCGTGCAGGGCATTATCTGCGGCGCCCACAACTTCAAGCCCGGGGATAAGGTCGTTGTCACCCTGCCCGGCGCTGTACTGCCCGGCGGCTTCGCTATTACCGCCCGCAAGACCTACGGCCACACGTCAGCCGGTATGATCGCCTCCGTCAAGGAGCTTGGCATCGGCGAGGACCACGGCGGCATCCTGGTGCTCTCCACCCTGGGGCTTGACCCCGAGGTCGGCACCGACGCCATGGAGCTGCTGGGCCTCTACGACGAAGCTGCTGAAGTCAACGTAACCCCCGACCGCGGCTACGGCTTCTCCATTCGCGGTATCGCCCGCGAATACTGCCACGCTACCGGCAACGACTTCGACGACTTCGTCCTCGACCTGGCCGCCAAGGCGCCCGCTGTCAACGGTGCGGGCCTGCCCGTCACCCTGACCGACTCCGCTCCCATTCACGGTAAGGACGGCGCCACCCGCTTCGTTGCCCGCTCGGTCAGCGGCGTTGACGCAACTGCCCCCGTCCCCACCTGGATGTCCTCCCGCCTGCGCCTGGCGGGCGTCCGCTCTGTCTCCCTGCCGGTTGATATCTCCAACTACGTCATGCTTGAAACCGGCCAGCCCCTGCACTTCTACGATGCAGATAAGCTGGCAGGTGGCATCACCGTGCGTCGTGCCGAAGCTGGCGAGAAGCTCACCACCTTGGATGAGAAAGAGCGCGAGCTCAACGTCGAAGACCTGCTGATCACCGACGAGTCCGGCCCTATCGGCCTGGCAGGTGTGATGGGCGGGGCTTCCACCGAGGTCTCTGACTCAACCACCCGCATTGTCATTGAGGCAGCCCGTTTCGACGAGGTCTCTATTGCCCGCACCGCCCGCCGCCACAAGCTTTCATCTGAGGCGTCCAAGCGTTTTGAGCGCGGTGTTGACCCCCAGATTCAGGCCGCTGCCGCCCAGCGCGCCGTTGACCTGCTGGTAGAGCTGGCAGGCGCAACCGTCGAGGAGGGCGTGACGGACGCCGGTGGCAGCTTCGAGCCCACCGTCATCTCCCTGCCCGCCGACTACACCGCAGGCCGCATTGGCATCGATTACACCGAAGAGCAGATTGTTGGCTCTCTGGAGCAGATTGGCGCCAGCGTTGAGGTAGCCGAGGGTTCCTACGAGGTTACCGTGCCCTCATGGCGCACCGACCTGGGTGCCAAGGAAGATTTGACCGAGGAAGTTGCCCGCCTGGTGGGCTACGATAAGATTCCCTCGACCCTGCCCGTGGCCCCTCCCGGCCGCGGTTACACCGTCGAGCAGACCCTGCGCCGCCGGGCCCTGAACGCCCTGGCAGCATCGGGCCTGACCGAGGTCTTTGCCTACCCCTTCGTCTCCGACGAAGATAACAACCTCTGGGCAACCCCTGTCGCCGGTACCCCGGTGGATTCTATCCGCCTGGCTAACCCCATCTCCTCCGCCCAGGGCTGGATGCGCCGCTCCCTGCTGCCGGGCCTGACCGAGGTGCTCTCCCGCAACCTCTCCCGCGGTTTCAAGAACCTGGCCATCTACGAGACCGGTTCTGTCTTTATTCCCGGCCCCCAGCTGGGTTCAGCCTCAATCCCCGGTCTGGGCGTCAAGCCCGCCGACGAGGTTCTGGCCGACCTGAATGCCGGTATTCCCGACCAGCCCCGCCACATCGCCGGACTCTTCTCCGGTGCTGAGCACGATGAAACCCCGGGGGCGACCGCCCGTGCCTTTGACTGGCGCGATGCCCTGGACTCCGTGCTCCTGGTTGCCGATGCCGCTGGCGTGAAGCTCACCGTTGCCAATGGCGAGCACCAGGCCTTCCACCCTGGCCGTACCGCCGTGCTCAAGAACGCTGCCGGTGACGTCATCGCCTACGCCGGTGAACTGCACCCCAAGCTTTTGGCTAAGCTCAACCTGCCCGAGCGCACCAGCGCCTTCGAGCTCAACTTCACCGCCCTGATCGCTGAGGCAGGCGAGGCAGTGCAGGCTACCGGTATCTCCGGCTACCCGGCCGCCAACCAGGACGTCGCCCTGGTCGTCGATGCCGCGGTTCCTGCCGCTGACGTTGCCGCTGCCCTGGCCGAGGGCGCAGGGGAGCTGCTCGAGGATGTCCGCGTCTTTGATGATTACCGTGGCACCGGTATCGAAGAGGGCAAGAAGTCCCTGGCCTTCGCCCTGCGCTTCCGCGCCACCGACCGCACCCTGACCGCTGATGAGGCCTCCGAGGCCCGTGAAGCCGGTGTGGCCCTGGCCGCCGAACGCTTCGGCGCGGTTCAGCGAGCCTAAGGCCCGCACAAACCCCAGATACGGGTAGAGCCCGGCGGACGCGCGTCCGCCGGGCTTTTTCGTCTGCACAGCCAGCGTGCCAGGTAGGTGCTCGAGCGAAGAGGACCAGTTTTCTGGGCGGTGGCGCTGAAAAGGCTGGGTGGTCGGTGAGACAGATAAGCCTTTTAGGGGCTGACGCGGTAGAATGGACTTCTGCCTTTGTATAGGCAACCACCCACAACCTCTGGAGATGCACCGTGAGCGATCAGCGCTACCTCGAAGACCACGACAACTTCGACGAAGATGACCGCACCGACGACTTTTTCACCTTCGCAGAAGAGGAAGAAGACTACGAGGAACTCCGCGGCCCGCTCGGCCCCAAGCTGGCAGCTGCCGGCATCATGATTCTCGCGTCAATTTTCGCGATTATTCTGCTGATTGGCGGTGTGCGCACCTTCAATGAGGCTCGCGCTAACGAGGGCTACGAGGGGCGCTCCTGGGTGATGGCCGGCACCTTTGAGAAGGTCACCAGCGATTTGCAGGGTGATAACAACGTTGCCATCTACACCGGCATTCTGCCCGATAATACCGCTATGACCGGTAAGACCTTCGTTTCTGATATCGCTGACCCGGCACAGGTTAACCCGGGGTCTACCGTGGAGTTCCGCGGCTCCCAGACCGGCACTGTCAGAGCTGACTTCCCCGAGACCGTTGATGCCTTGCTGGTGCAGACCGATGATAGCCACCTGGCTGTGGCCCGCACCGGTGAAGAGGGGAGCCTGGTGCCGGTGACCGAAGATACCGTTGCATCGCAGAAGCGCAGCGCCATGCTGCGTCTTGCCGGTGCGATTCTAGTCTTTGGTACCGGTGTTGCCGGTACCTTTATGATGATTCGCAAGCGCAAGAGCGACGAGGTGCTCGACTAGGTTGAGCTGTTCCCCTCACCTTCACAACCAAGGGGACCGCATTTTCAAAAAGGGACCGCACATTATGCGGTCCCTTTTTGGTTTTCAGGTCCCCTTGCGGGGGATAGGGAGGGATGGGCGGGCGGACGCACGTGGGTGGCTTGGCACCGGCCGGTTCACATTGCGAAACGTAGTGCATAAATATTTACTACTATGCAAAAACATGCAAATATGGTGCTATGACTATTACCGTAGCTGTCACAGGAGCCACCGGGTACGCCGGTGGCGAGATTCTGCGCCTACTGGCAACCCACCCCCACGTTGAGGTAAAAACCGTGGCCGCGCACTCGTCCGCTGGTTCCCGGCTGGGTGACCTCGCCCCCCACCTTCGCGCCTACGCCGACCTGGTCGTTGCCGATACCACCGTCGAGGCCCTGAGCGGGCACGATGTTGTCTTCATGGCCCTGCCCCACGGCGCCAGCGCCGAGATCGCAGCCCAGCTACCCGAGAATACCCTGGTCATCGACTCCGGGGCAGACCACCGCCTTGACAGCGCGGACGCCTGGGAACAGTTCTACGGTTCTGCACACTCCGGTACCTGGCCCTACGGCCTGCCCGAGCTGCCCACCGCCACCGGCAAGCAGCGCGAGAATCTCGTGGGCACCAAGCGGGTTGCGGTGCCCGGCTGCTACCCAACGGCGTCCATCCTGGCCCTGGCCCCCGGTTTTGCCGCCGGCCTGCTTGAACCCACCGACGTGGTTATCGTTGCCGCTTCAGGTACATCAGGGGCAGGGAAGAGCCTCAAGCCCCACCTGCTCTCAGCCGAAGTTATGGGCGGCATGAGCCCCTATGGAGTCGGCGGCTCCCACCGGCATACCCCCGAAATTGAAGAGAAGCTCACCCACATCGCGGGGGAGCAGGTGCAGATTTCCTTTACGCCCACCCTGGCTCCTATGCCCCGCGGCATCCTCGCTACCGCAACCGCGCGCGTCCGCCCCGGCGTGACCGAGGCCCAGCTGCGTGAAGCCTGGCAGCAGGCCTACGCCGACGAAAAGTTCGTGCACCTGCTCCCTGAAGGGCAGTGGCCCACCACCAAGAGCGTGCAGGGCTCCAACCACGCCGAAATGCAGCTGGCCTACGACACCCACGCCGGGCGCGTGATCGTCACCAGCGTCATCGACAACCTAGCCAAGGGCACCGCCGGCGGTGCCATCCAATCCATGAACATTGCCCTCGGGCTTCCCGAAAACGCAGGTCTGCTCCAGGAAGGACTCGCACCGTGACAGACACTATCCACCAGATCGAAGGCATCACCACCCAGGGAGTCACCTTCCCCCGGGGCTTCCGCGCTGCGGGCGTCCGCGCCGGAATCAGCGCCATCGAGGGTAAAAAGGACGTCGCCCTGGTCGTCAACGACGGGCCCGTCAAGCACGCTGCCGCCGTCTTCACCAGCAACCGCTTCGCCGCCGCCCCCGTGCTGTGGAGCCAGCAGGTCATCAGCGACGGCCGGGCCGACGCCGTCCTGCTCAACTCCGGCGGCGCCAACGCCTGCACAGGTGCCCCCGGCTTCCAAGACACGCACGAATCCGCTGAACTCGTTGCCGACCTGCTTGGCGTCTCCGCCGGCGACGTGCTGGTGTGCTCCACCGGCCTCATCGGCGAGCGCCTGCCCATGAGCAAGCTCACCGCGGGCGCAAAGGACGCCGTAGCCTCCCTGGGCGTGAGCTCCGGCTCTTCGCTGGCGGCGGCTGAAGCCATCATGACCACCGATACCGTCTCAAAGCAGGCCGCTATCGGTGTGGAAATTGAAGAGGGCGGCGCCTACCTCATCGGCGGCATGGCCAAGGGAGCAGGTATGCTGGCCCCGGGGCTGGCTACCATGCTGGTGGTCATCACTACCGACGCCCTGGTCTCACCCGATAACCTCGACACCGCCCTGCGCGAGGCCGTGCGTCTGAGCTTCAACCGGGCCGACTCCGACGGCTGCATGTCGACCAACGACACCGTTATTCTCATGAGCTCCGGCGCCTCCGATATCGAACCCGACCTGGCTGTCTTCACCGAAGCCCTCACCAAGGTCTGCCAGGACCTCGCCCTGCAACTCATCGGGGACGCCGAGGGCACCAGCCACGATATCCACGTGCGCACCCTGGGCGCTGCCAGCGAAGCGGACGCCGAAGAAGTCTCCCGGGCCGTATCCCGCTCCAACCTCTTCAAAACCGCCATCTTCGGCAACGACCCCAACTGGGGCCGCATCCTCTCCGAAGTCGGCACCACCTCAGCCACCTTCGACCCCGACAAGGTCAACGTCACCATCAACGGAGTGCAGGTCTGCACCGGCGGCGGCATCGGCCAAGACCGCTCCCTGGTTGACCTGGCCGCAGACCGCAAGGTCACCGTCGAGATCGACCTGGGTGCAGGGCAACACGAAGCCACCATCTGGACCAACGACCTGACCCACGACTACGTCCACGAAAACTCGGCCTACTCCAGCTAATCCAAAGGAACACCAGATGGCAGAGCAAAAAAACGCCCATGCCCGCTTCGACACCGCCCAACAAAAAGCTAAAACCCTCATGGAAGCCCTACCCTGGATCCAACAGTTCCGGGGCAAAATCATGGTCTTCAAATACGGGGGCAACGCCATGATTTCCGAAGAGCTGCGCGCCGCCTTCGCCGAAGACATGGTCTTCTTACGAACCATCGGCATCTGCCCCGTCGTCGTGCACGGCGGCGGCCCCCAAATCACCGCCATGCTGACCAAACTCGGCATCGAAAGCGAGTTCCGCGGTGGCCTGCGCTACACCACCCCCGAAGCCATGGACGTCGTCCGCATGGTACTCACCGGCCAAGTAGCCCGCGAACTCGTCTCCCTCATCAACGCCCACGGCCCCTTCGCCGTCGCCATGAGCGGCGAGGACGGCGGGCTCCTCCGCGCCCGCCGCATCGGCACCGTGGTGGACGGCCAAGAAGTTGACCTCGGCCTCGTCGGTGAAGTGGTCGGCGTAAACACCACTGCCATCATGTCCATGATCCAGGCCGGTAAAATCCCCGTCATCTCCTCCGTCGCCCCCGAAATGCACGACCCCGAAAAGTACCCCGAACACAACCACGGGCTTGCCGGGCTCACCGGAGAAATCCTCAACGTCAACGCAGACACCGCCGCCGCAGCTGTCGCCGCCGCCTTGGGGGCCGAAAAACTCGTCGTCCTCACCGACGTCGAGGGCCTCTACGCCAACTGGCCCGACAAAGACTCCCTCATCTCATCCCTCACCGTCAGCGAACTACGCGAGATGCTCCCCAGCCTGGTCTCCGGCATGATCCCCAAAATGAGCGCCTGCCTGCAGGCCGTAGAACAGGGCGTGCCCAGAGCTTCCATCGTCGACGGGCGCCTGGCCCACTCGCCCCTGCTCGAAATCTTCACCGACCGCGGTATCGGCACCCAGCTCACCCCCGACAACGTCGATGACACCCCCTGGCACCACCCGGCCCCTGACTTCCAGGTCAAGCCGGTGACTTATTAGGACTACTTCAATCAGCGAGCTACACAGATATTTCGCTAGAGCTCAGACAGTTGCTCGCTGACGCTCGCAAAACTCGCCTGCGCGAAATATCTGTTTCGCTCGCTAACTTCAACGGGAAATACCATGTCTCAAGAACAACTATTAAACAACTACAAGGATGAGCTACTCGGTGTCTTTGGTGACCCCTCCCTGGTGCTGGTCTCGGGGCAGGGCTCACGCGTGACGGACGCCGATGGGAAAGTTTATCTCGATCTGCTCGGCGGTATCGCCGTCAACGCTCTTGGCCATGCCCACCCCGCCTGGGTAAAAGCCGTCAGCGAGCAGGCTGCAACCCTGGCTCACATCTCCAACTTCTTCACCAGCCCCCAACAGATCTCCCTGGCCCACCGCCTGCTGGGCTACCTGGGCACCGAGTCGGGCCGCGTCTTCTTCTGCAACTCCGGCACCGAAGCCAACGAAGCCGCCTATAAACTCGCCCGCCGCCACGGCAACCTCCACGGCAAAGGCACCATCCTAGCGCTGGATCACGGCTTCCACGGGCGTACCATCGGCGCCCTATCCCTCACCTGGAAACCCGCCTACCGCCAGCCCTTCGAACCCCTCCCCACCGGCATCAAACATATCCCGGCTACCCTCGAAGCCCTGGAAGAAAACCTCACCGACGACGTCGCGGCCCTCATCGTTGAACCTATCCAGGGGGAAGCAGGCGTCCTGCCCCTGCCCGCAGGCTACCTTACCCGCGCCCGCGAACTCACCCGCGCTCGCGGCGCCCTACTCATCGTGGACGAAGTCCAAACCGGCATGGGCCGCACCGGCCGCTGGTTCGAACACTCCCGTGAACTAACCGGCGACAACCTGCCCGACGCTATCACCCTCGCCAAGGGCCTCGGTGGTGGCTTCCCCATCGGCGCCATGATTGTGGTCGGTGACGACAACTCCCGCACCCTCGAAGCAGGTATGCACGGCACCACCTTCGGCGGCAACCCCCTCGCCACCGCAGCAGCCACCGCAACCCTCGAAACCATCGAAGCTGAGCACCTACTCGACTCAGCCGCCCAACGCGGCTCAACCTTCAGAGCCGCTATCGAAGAGGTAGACGGTGTGGCAGAAACCAGGGGAGCGGGGCTACTCATTGGTATCGTCCTCACCGACGACACCACCAACTCCGGAGCGCCCTTGGCACCGGCCTTCGTGACCTCCGCCCGGGCAGCCGGCTTCATCGTCAACGCCCCGGACGCCCGCACCGTCCGCATCGCCCCCGCCCTCACTATCACCGACACCGAACTAGCAGAGTTCACGGCCGCCTTCCCCGCGATTCTGGCTGAGGCGCGACAGCAGTAGATGCAGATGGAAATGCAGATGCACGTCGCGGACGCCCTGTACGCCGACTGGCTGGGGCTGGCATGAATCACATGCGAGCGCTAGCGAGCCTGTGAGAAGGTTAGTCGGCAGAAGGGCGTCCGCGACGTGTACTTCTATCCATCTATTCACATACTGCATAACTATCAGTAACTATGCATATAATGAAAGGTCAGCTGAAACGCTGCCCCTACCCCTAGGAGAAAACCGTGGTCCGCCACTTCCTCAAAGACACCGACCTGACCCCCGCCGAGCAGGCGCAGGTGCTCGATTTGGCTGCCTCCATGAAGGCTGACCGCTACGGCTACAAGCCCCTGGCGGGCCCCCAGACCGTAGCCGTCATCTTTGATAAAACCTCGACCCGCACCCGCTTCTCCTTCCACGCAGGCATCGCAGAACTTGGCGGCAACCCCCTGATTGTTAACCCCGGTGAAGCCCAGCTTGGACATAAGGAAACCATCTCAGATACCGCCAAGGTGATCTCCCGCATGGTCTCCACCATCGTCTGGCGCACCTATACCCAGGCGGGTCTCGAAGAGATGGCTGAGCACTCCCGCGTGCCCGTCATTAATGCCCTCTCCGACGACTACCACCCCTGCCAGATCCTCGCCGACCTGCTCACCATCCGTGAGCACAAGGGCAAGCTGGCCGGCCTCACCATGGTTTACTTAGGCGATGCCGCCAACAACATGGCTAACTCCTACCTGCTCGGTGGTGCCACCGCGGGCATGCACGTTCGTATCGCGGGCCCCGAGGGCTACCTTCCTGCCGACTCCGTCGTCGCAGAAGCCCAGCAGCGGGCAGCTGAAACCGGCGGCTCAATCCTGGTTACCACCGATTCCGACCAGGCCCTGGCCGGCGCCGACGTCGTCATCACCGACACCTGGGTCTCCATGGGCCAAGAGGGCGAAAAAGAAGCCCGCGCCCAGGTCTTCAAGCCGTACACCGTCAACACCGACGCCATGAATAAGGCTGATTCCAACGCTATCTTCCTGCACTGCCTTCCCGCCTACCGCGGCTACGAAGTCACCGCCGACGTCATCGACGGGCCCGCCTCCGTCGTCTTCGACGAAGCAGAAAACCGCCTCCACGCCCAAAAAGCCCTCATGGCCTTCCTGCTCGCCGAGTCCAACCTAGCCACCGACGTCCGCACAGCCCTTAGCTAAACCGACCAGAAAAAGAGAAGAAACAATGGCAATTCCCTCCACCAAAACCGCGCGGCAAGCCCGCATCATTGAGGTGCTCCAAACCCATCGCGTGCGCTCGCAGGCTGAACTAGCCCAGCTACTCACCGACGACGGGCTCAAAGTCACCCAGGCGACCCTCTCCCGCGACCTGGTGGAAATTGGCGCCGAGCGTGTTCGCGACGAAAAGTCGGGGCTGATTTACGCCGTACCTAACCATCCCGTCCGTCGTAGCACCCAGGAAGGCCCCGACGCCCGCCTCGTTTCCCTCTTCAAAGAACTGCTTGTGACCGCCGAGGCCTCAGCCAACCTGGTTATCCTGCGTACCCCGCCGGGAGCCGCCCAGTTCCTGGCCTCAGCTATCGACCAGGCCGGGCTAGAGCCCCTGCTGGGATCCATTGCGGGCGACGACACCGTCATGGTCATTACCCGTGACCCCAGTGGCGGTGAAAAAGTAGCCGCCCTCTTCCTCGAGTGGGCGGCTTAGGTAAAGAAAAACTAAAAACAGGGGCGGGCTACCTCGGTAGCCTACCCCTAACTTTTAGGCGAAGAGCTTCTTCATCTCTTCAAGGTTGAAGAATTCGGCGACGTCGGCCGGAGTCTGGCTCCCTAGGGTCTCGTCGGCTCCGGCGTCCAGGAGCATGCGGGCAATCGGCAGATTGTTACGGAAGGTCGCGCAGACCAGGGCGGTCTGGCCCCGCTCGTTGAGACGGTCAAGATCAGCGCCCTCGTTGATCAGCAGCTGAACCAGCTCCGAGTGCTCGTGGTAGGCGGCCAAAATGAGCAGGGTGTCGCCTTTTGCGTTGGTCAGGTCAACGGGTATGCCCTGGTCAAACAGGGATTTGAGGGCTACCGGCTTGTTGTCCCGCGCCAGGTCGAAGACCGAGTTGAGGAAGTCGATGTCCTGCTCGGTCAGGCTATGGTTCGCATCTGTCATACTTTCACTTTCTCAGAAAGTGAGCCTCTTTAGCAACCCTGTCTAGACCACCCTACAGCTTGTGCCCACCTTATTTAGAACTTTCGTTCAGAAGCGTTGGCCGGGTGGGTGTGAAAGAATAGGCAGGGCCAGCTAGGCCCCGCAAGGAAAGGCTCTCTTAGTGAATATCAAGCACGACCAGCAGATCGTAGCTCCCTCTTCCCAGAATAATCTGGCTGCCTTGCTTGCTGCCCGCGCTAGCTCTGAGCGCCCGGCCCTGACCTGGGCAGGCGGGTCTTTGACCTACCAGCAGCTGGCTCAGCTGGTCGGCTCTGCCCACACCTGGCTGGGGGAGCGGGGCCTGGTGCCCGGCGACAGGGTGGCCCTGGCCCTGCCGAACGTACCGGCCATGGTAGGGCTCTACTACGGAGCTTTATCGCTAGGGGCGGTTGTGGTGCCTATGCACCCCCTGCTGTCGGCTCGTGAGGCTGCCTATCAGGTGCAGGACGCCGGTGCCCGACTCCTGGTTGCTGCCGCCGGTACCCGGGTGGGGCAGGAGAGTGAGCAGATTCTTGATGAGGTGGAGGGCCAGCTTACCCTTGAGGTGCTATCGCCCGACGCGATGTTTGGTGCGGACGCTTCCACCCCGCACCCCTGGGTGGCTCACCCGGTTGCCGCTCAAGACCCGGCCGTTATTCTCTACACTTCGGGAACCACCGGTGCCCCGAAGGGGGCGACCCTCACCCACGCCAATATGCTCTCCAATGCCCTGACCTGTGTTGATGTCTTTGGTTTCACGTCAGACGACGTTATCTTCGGGGGCCTTCCCTTCTTCCATGCCTTTGGGCAGACCGTATCGATGAACGCGGTACTTGCAGCGGGCGCCGCCATTGCCCTGCTCCCGCGTTTCACCCCGGGTGGGGCAGCCCAGCTGTGCGCCACTGCCGGAGTTACGGTGTTTGCTGGGGTTCCCACCATGTACAGTGCCTTAGCCAGCTACCTGGGCACTGACCCTGCCCTGGCACATAGGCTGCGGGGGCGCGTCCGCTTCGGCATATCGGGCGGGGCTGCCCTGCCCGCCTCTGTCCACGCCGATATTGAGCGTCTGGTAGCCTTCCCCATCTACGAAGGGTACGGCCTGAGCGAAACTGCACCCGTTGTGTCCTTCAACCGGGCTGAGTACGGCCTGGTGATTGGTTCTGTCGGCAGGGCCCTACCCGGGGTAGAGGTGAAAGTGGTCGATAGGCAGGGCCAGCCGCTGGCTACCGGTGAAGCGGGTGAACTATGGGTTGCCGGGCCCAACGTCATGGCTGGGTACTGGGGCCGTCCCGAGGCCAGTGCCGCGGTACTCAAGGGCCGCTGGTTTGCCACCGGTGATGTAGCCCGGCTCGATGAGGCGGGAAATATCTTTATCGTTGACCGCCTCAAAGACATGATCTTGCGTAACGGCAACAGCGTCTACCCGCGGGAAATTGAGGACGTCCTCTACACCCACCCCGCTGTCCGGCTGGCAGCCGTGGTGGGGCAGCCCTCTGAAACTGTGGGCGAAGAAATTGTGGCGGTAGTGGTGCCGCGCGAACCCCTGGACGCTTCACAGCAGGCCGAGCTGACCGCGTCCCTCGATCAGCTGGCCCGCCGCGAACTTGCCGCCTACAAGTACCCGCGTCGCTATGTTTTCAAAGGGGAGCTACCGTTGGGGCCCACCGGCAAAATCTTGAAGCGGGTACTGGCAGAGGCCCTCACCCAGGAAGACTAGGGGAGAGCCTCTACCGTTCGCCGGTTAGGTTAGGCTGCGTGTATGCGGTAAGCCTTCTTACCGATAGAGCCAGCCAGCGCCGTCATCATCAAAGTCGTCATCGTCGGCAGGTGCCTCTTCAGCCGGTGCTTCTTCAGCGGGGCCGCTTCTTCAGTAGCCTGCTCCGTAGTGGACTCGGGGCTGGGCTCTGGCTTGTAAGGTTTTTTCATTTTGGGTGCGCGTTTCTCTTGCCGGTTCTGGGGCGGCGCGCGATGATAGTAGCGCGTATCACTGACTGATACATTTTGCATAATTATGCCTGAGTGTGCATAATTATTTATAAAACCTGTGGGGCTACCTCGCCCCACAACGTCGTATATCAAGGAGCACCATGAAAGAGCGCATCGTCCTGGCCTACTCAGGCGGTCTAGATACCTCAGTTGCCATCGGCTGGATTGGCGAAGCAACCGGCGCAGAAGTTATTGCCGTTGCCGTTGATGTAGGGCAGGGCGGCGAGGACCTCGAGACCATCCGCCAGCGCGCCCTCGACTGCGGTGCCGTTGAAGCCTACGTAGCAGATGCCCGCGATGAATTCGCCAACGAGTACTGCATGCCCGCCCTCAAGGCCAACGCCCTCTACATGGACGCCTACCCCCTGGTATCGGCTGTGTCCCGCCCCGTCATCACCAAGCACCTGGTAGCAGCAGCCAAGCAGTTCGGTGCCACTACCGTTGCCCACGGCTGCACCGGCAAGGGTAACGACCAGGTCCGCTTTGAGGTCGGTATCCAGACCCTGGGTCCCGAGCTCAAGTGCATCGCCCCCGTGCGTGACCTGGCCCTGACCCGTGAGAAGGCCATCGACTACGCGGAAAAGAACAACCTGCCGATCGTCACCACCAAGAAGAACCCCTTCTCCATCGACCAGAACGTCTGGGGCCGCGCTGTTGAAACCGGCTTCCTTGAAGACATCTGGAACGGCCCACCAAGGACGTCTACGACTACACCGACGACCCCACCTTCGCCCCCACCCCCGACACCGTCGTCATCTCCTTCAAGGAAGGCATCCCCGTTGCTATCGACGGCCAGGCAGTTACCCCGCTTGAAGCTATCGAGATCATGAACCGTCGCGCAGGTGCCCAGGGCATCGGCCGCATCGACATCGTTGAAGACCGTCTGGTCGGCATCAAGTCCCGCGAAATCTACGAGGCTCCCGGCGCTATGGCCCTCATGGCTGCCCACAAGGAACTCGAAAACGTCACCATCGAGCGCGAGCAGGCCCGCTTCAAGAAGATCGTTGGCCAGCGCTGGACCGAACTGGTCTACGACGGCCAGTGGTTCTCACCGCTGAAGAAGTCCCTGGACGCCTTCATCAACGACACCCAGAAGATGGTCAACGGCGATATCCGTATGGACCTGCACGGTGGCCGCGCCGTTGTTACCGGCCGTAAGTCAGAGACCTCCCTCTACGATTTCAACCTGGCTACCTACGACGAGGGCGACACCTTCGACCAGTCCATGGCCCGCGGCTTCATTGAGCTGTTCGGCATGTCCTCTAAGGTCGCTTCAGCCCGCGACCAGCGCCTGGGCCTCTAAAACTAGCCCCGCTTCAGCCGCCCAACCCCGCGCGTCCTTACCCCACGAGAAGGTAAGGACGCCGGCGGGCGGCTTTTGCCTTACCCCGCACGATTTTCCCAACCCCGCAAAGGTAAAACTATGTCAGCTGAAAAGCACGGTACCAACGATGGCGCTCTCTGGGGCGGACGCTTCGCAGGCGGCCCCTCTGAGGCTCTTGCCGCCCTGTCGAAGTCAACCCAGTTCGACTGGCGTCTAGCTCCCTACGATATTGCAGGTTCCCGCGCCCACGCCCGTGTGCTGGCTAAGGCCGGTCTGCTCACCGACGACGAGCTCACCGGCATGATTGCTGCCCTTGACCAGCTCGAAGCCGACGTCCGTTCTGGTGCCTACACCCCGGCCGAGTCGGACGAGGACGTGCACGGCTCCCTCGAAAAGGGCCTCATCGAACGAGCCGGTGCCGAACTGGGCGGTAAGCTGCGCGCTGGCCGCTCCCGCAACGACCAGATTGCCACTTTGGGCCGCATGTACCTGCGCGATCACGCCTCTATCATTGCCACCGGCGTCATGGATACCATTGACGCCCTGATCGCCCAGTCCGAGGCCCATCCCTACACCCCCATGCCCGGCCGCACCCACCTGCAGCACGCCCAGCCCGTCCTGCTCTCCCACCAGCTCCTGGCCCACGCCTGGGCCCTCTCCCGCGACCTTGACCGCCTGCTGGACTGGGACAAGCGCGCCGCTGTGTCCCCCTACGGCTCCGGGGCGCTCGCGGGCTCTTCCCTGGGGCTGGACCCCGAAGCTGTAGCGGCTGACCTGGGCTTCAACTCCGCAACCCACAACTCCATCGACGGCACCGCCTCCCGCGATGTCTACGCCGAGTTCGCCTGGATTGCCGCCATGATTTCGGTAGACCTCTCCCGCATCTCTGAAGAGATTATTCTCTGGGCCACCAAGGAATTCTCCTTCGTCACCCTGCATGACTCCTTCTCCACCGGCTCATCGATTATGCCGCAGAAGAAGAACCCCGATATCGCTGAACTTGCCCGCGGTAAGGCCGGCCGTCTCATCGGTGACCTCACCGGCCTGCTGGCTACCCTGAAGGCCCTGCCCCTGGCCTACAACCGCGACCTGCAGGAAGATAAGGAACCGGTCTTTGACGCTATCGACCAGCTTGAAGTTCTGCTGCCCGCTGTCTCCGGCATGATTGCCACCCTCACCTTCAACACCGATCGTCTGGCGGAGCTGGCTCCCCAGGGCTTTGCCCTGGCCACGGACGTGGCCGAGTGGCTGGTGCGCGAGGGCGTGCCCTTCCGCGTGGCCCACGAACTGGCCGGTGAAGCTGTGCGCGTCTGCGAAGAAAAGGACTGCGAGCTGTGGGACCTGACTGACGAGGACTACCTGGCTATCTCACCTGCCCTGCACGCGGGCGTCCGCGAAGTGCTCACCGTTGAAGGGTCTTTGAACTCTCGGAGCGCCCAGGGCGGCACCGCCCCCTCCGCTGTTGCTGCCCAGCTGGAAGCACTCAAGAGTGAGCTAGAACCTGCGCGTGCTTTCGCGGCCCGCCCCCAGGTCATCAGCTAGGCTAAAAGCATGATTAAGCCCGTTGATTCTTCCCTGCCCCTTGAGGAGCAGATCCCCGCTGCCTGCGCGCAGATTCAGGACTACCCCAAGGAAGGCATCCTCTTCTACGACGTCACCACCCTGTTCGCTAACCCGCAGGTTTTCCGGGTGTCGATGGAAGAGCTTGCCCGGCGTTTTGAGGGTCAGTTCGATATCGTAGCTGGCGTTGAAGCGCGCGGCTTTTTGATGGCTTCGGCTATCGCCTACATTGCCGGTACCGGCGTCATGACCGTGCGTAAGGCTGGTAAGCTGCCGCGCGATACCTACATGAAGGAATACTCTCTGGAGTACGGCCAGGCCGCGATTGAGATTCACAAGGACGATATCCCGGCAGGTTCCCGTGTGCTGATTGTGGATGACCTGCTGGCTACCGGCGGCACCCTCGAGGCGGCCACCCACCTGATGGAGATGGCTGACCTGAAGGTTGCCGGTATTGGCGTGCTCCTGGAGCTTGAGGGCCTGGGCGGACGCGAGATCCTGGCTGGCCACCGCTTGGAGGCTCTGTCGCTGGTCGCCGAGTAGAGACTGCCCTGCGCGTAGTACCCCGGTTTTTGTGCATGTACCCCGGTTTTTACCTGGGGTAGATGCACAAAAACCGGGGTCTTTTACTTCTGCTGGGCTTTCGAACTGATTGCCGCCTGCAGATACCACTACTGATAAGCAGCGAATAAAAGCCTGGGTGCCCTGCCCGGCAGAGCTGCCGCGGGCGTCCTTTCTTTTTGCTCTGCTGTGCGGGTAGAATGGAGGGCTTGAATTTTCCGCGATGAAGGGTTCCCTCTTGACCGAGAACACAACCGCAACCGGTGAGCAGACTGCCGCTGAAAAAGCCTACGAGGCTCAGCTGGCAGGTGAACGAGCCTACGTGGGCAGGCTGTACGCCCGCCTTGATGAGCTCCGAGAGATTAACGAGAAAAAGCTCAAGAGCACCCGCAAGAACCAGGCTGTTGGCAGCCACCAGAACCGTTCAGAGCGTGACGCCTACGCCCAGCACTATGAAGACCGCCTGGCCCAGTACAACGCTGTTGACCACCGCCTGGCTTTTGGCCGTCTTGACCTCGACGACGAGGCTATCCGCTACATCGGCCGTATCGGTCTGGCAACCGAAGACCACGAGCGCCTGCTCATTGACTGGCGCGCCCCCGAAGCAGGTACCTTCTACCAGGCCACCGCTTTCAACCGGCAGGGTGTGCGCCGCCGCCGCCACCTGATGCTAGAACGCCGCGAAGTCACCGGCTTCGAAGACGACGTGCTCGATTCAACCCTGCTTGAGGACGGCGATGAGAACCTGCACGGTGAGGGCGCCCTGCTAGCAGCCCTGAACCGCAAGCGCACCGGCCGCATGGGCGATATCGTGGCGACCATTCAGGCAGAGCAGGACGCCATTATCCGCGCCGACCTGGCAGGCGTCCGCGTTGTGCAGGGCGGCCCCGGTACCGGTAAAACCGCCGTTGCCCTGCACCGTGCCGCCTACCTGCTCTACACCTTCCGCGAGCGTCTCAACAACGCTGGCGTTCTGGTGGTCGGCCCCTCAGCTTCCTTCATGTGGTACATTGAGCGCGTGCTGCCCTCCCTGGGCGAGACCGGCGTGGTGATGTCGTCCCTATCTACCCTGTACCCCGGTATTAAGGCTGTACCCGAAACCGACCCCGCCGTTGCCCAGATTAAGGGCGACCTGCGCATGGCCGAGGTCATTAAAAGGGCTGTGGCCGACCGTCAGAAGGTGCCGGCCAAGCCCGTGAAGATGTACGTGGATTCCACCGCCATCGAGATGACCCCCGGCATGGTCAAGCACGCCCGTGCCACCGCCCGCTCCACCGGCAAGCCCCACAACGAGGCCCGCGAGACCTTTGTGAAGGTGCTCCTGAAAGAGCTCACTACCCAGCTCAACGAAAAGCTGGATGCCGCTGCCGGCCACGCGGTTGACCGCCCCTACCTTGAAGATGATGTCCGCGGGTCCCTGGACGTCCGTCGAGCCATCAACCTCGCCTGGATGCCCCTGTCACCCGAGACCCTGGTGCGCTCGCTGTTTTCAAAGCCGGAGTACCTGCAGAGCGCAACCACGGGCGTCCTCACCGACGCTGAGCGGGACGTCCTGGCGCGCGCAGCGAACCTGCCCTTTACCGAATCCGATGTGCCCCTGCTTGATGAAGCCGCCGAGCTTCTCGGTGATTTTTCCAAGGTCGCCGGTGCCGGAGCCGCTGCCCGCGCCGAGGCGGCCCACCAGGCCAATCTCGAAAACGCCCGTAAGGCCCTGGAGAACGTGGACCAGCAGCTGGCCGATATGGGCGTGGACGGCGTGGTCACCGCCGAGCAGATTGCCGAGCTGAACGAGGAGCGCGGTGAGCGTATGACCGCTGCCCGCGCTGCACAGGCCGACCGCACCTGGGCCTACGGGCACGTGGTAGTTGACGAGGCCCAGGAGCTTTCCCCCATGCAGTGGCGCCTGCTCATGCGCCGCTGCCCCATGAAGTCCTTTACGATTGTTGGCGATATTGCGCAGGCGTCTTCGGCGGCAGCGTCGCAGTCCTGGGCGCAGGCTCTTGAGCCTTTTGTGGGGGAGCGCTTCACCCTGGACGAGCTGACCGTCAACTACCGCACCCCCGCCCAGATTTCGGATGCCGCCGTTGCGGTTGCCCGCGCTGCCGGCCTGGAGATTTCAGCCCCCCGCGCTGTGCGCGAGGGCAGGTGGGCGCCGTCCGCCCGTATTGTGGGTGAGGACGGCCTCTACCCGGCTGTGGTGAGCACCGTCAGTGATGAGCTGGAGCAGGGCGCCGGTGGCCTTATCGGCGTGATTGTCAGCGAGGAACGCTACCGCGAGACCGCCCTGGCGATTGCTGCCGAGCACAAAGGTAAGCTGGGCACCTCGGCCTCTGCCCTGGAACACCAGGTACTGATTCTGACTCCCTGGGAAGCCAAAGGCCTGGAGTTCGACACCGTGATTATCGTTGAGCCTGCCGACCTGGTGCGTGCAGCTAACGGTTCGGTGGGCGACCTGTATGTTTCCATGACCCGCCCCACCCAGCGCCTGCACCTGCTCGCTTCTCGTGACCTGCCTGCGGGCATCGCTCCTACCGAGTAGCTGCACGAGAATCCGTAGCGTAAGGACGCTCCCACCCCCTTTCCTGCCCGCGGGCAGGGAGACGGGGGAAGGGCGTCCTTTCTCTTTCTCTCGATCAGAGAACACCGGAAGCGCCCGCTGCCCGTCCCCGCGGTGAACTGGTACCTTTGTAGAGGTGGCTTTGCCACTGCTTTTTGTTCATTACTAACCATGGAGTAACCGTGTCTGAAGAGACTCTTGCAGCTCAGCACAACGATGATTCCTTCGAGAATATCTGGCAGGAATTGAAGTGGCGTGGCTTTGTGCACGTCAGCACCGATGAAGAAGCCCTTGAGAAGGTGCTGGCTGAAGAGACCGTAAACTTCTATATCGGTTACGACCCCACCGCAGCTTCCCTGCACCTGGGGCACCTGGTCCAGCTGCTGCTCATGCGTCGCCTGCAGCTGGCTGGCCACCACCCCTTCGGCCTGGTCGGCGGTGCTACCGGCCTGATTGGTGATCCCCGCCAGACCTCTGAGCGCGTGCTCAACTCCCGCGATGTCGTTGAGGGCTGGGTAAGCCGTCTGCGCGGCCAGATTGAGCGTTTCTTGTCCTTTGAGGGTGAGAACGGGGCCCAGATGGTTAATAACCTGGACTGGACCAGCGAACTATCTGCCATCGATTTCCTGCGCGAAATCGGTAAGAACTTCCGCGTGGGCACCATGATTAAAAAGGAAATCGTGGCTAAGCGCCTGAACTCTGAAGAGGGCATCTCCTACACAGAGTTCTCTTACCAGATTCTGCAGGGCAATGACTTCCTGGAACTTAACCGCCGCCACGGCATAACCCTTCAGTGCGGTGGCTCCGACCAGTGGGGCAACCTGACCAGCGGTACCGAGCTGGTACGCAAGGTCACCGGTAAATCTGTCCACGCCCTGGGTACCCCGCTCATTACTAACTCTGATGGCACCAAGTTTGGTAAGTCTGAGGGTAACGCTATCTGGCTTGACCCCGAGATGTGCTCACCCTATGCCTTCTACCAGTTCTGGCTGAACACCGCTGACGCTGACGTAGCTGACCGCCTCAAGGTCTTCACCTTCAAGACCCGCGACGAAATTGCTGCCCTGCAGAAGTCTGTTGAAGAAGAGCCCTTCAAGCGCCTAGCCCAGAAGACCCTGGCCTACGAGGTGACCTCTCTGGTACACGGTGTTGAGGCTACCGAAAAGGTAATCGCTGCTTCTGAGGCTCTCTTCGGCAAGGGCGATTTCGCTACCCTGGACGAGGCTACCCTCAAGGCCGCTACCGCCGAGCTGCCCCATGCGGTACTTTCAGCTGACCAGCTAGACATGGTGACTGTACTGACCGAGACTGGCCTTTCTGCTTCTAAGTCCGAGGCCCGCCGCACCCTCAAGGAAGGTGGCGCTGCAATCAACAACGTCAAGGTACAGGGCGAGGACGCCGCCCTCACTGAGTCCGACCTGCTTCTCGGCAAGTACGCGGTAGTTCGCCGCGGCAAGAAGAACATGGCAGTTGTTGAGGTTGCCCAGTAAGTTCTGTTGTTGAAAAGCAGGCTCGCGCTGGATGGAGCCCAGCAGATTCCGAGCGCGCGAGGAAAATAATCTGCGGGCGGAATAGGCGTAAGCCTGACCCTCACGCCCCGCCTAACGGCGGATTTCGTTCGCTCTTGTGTGCTCGCGCGCTCGCACTCGCTCACTTCATCGGTGCCAGCAGCTTCGCTGCGAGCCTACTTTTCCTTTACCTTGTAGATATACCTCAGCAAGAACAGTTATTTAGCTATTTACCCTGGTCAGAGCGGTGAAAGCGAATGAAATTGGAGGTAGGGCAGGGTGAGGTTCTGCGAGGCTAGAAAATTTTTTCAAAATATTTTTGAGAAAATTTAACCCGCTGTTTACCAGGGCAAATACCTTTGATTGTGTGGCTTTGAGTGGTGTTTTGAGGGAAAAAGAGCCCTGTTCGGGTTGCATACTCCAAAAAAACTGCGTAAAGTATAACGAGTCGCTGAGGCACGGGGAACCGGCCGAGAAGCGAAAAATAATCGGATAGTGCACCACAGGTTGAGTCGATAAAGACTCCCAGGGAGAGTTGATTGAACTGGTTTTCGGGTTTGAAGCTAAGGCTTTGAAGTAAAGAAAAGAGCTTGTGGCTATCGTCACGCTCTAACGAGTTGCGATGATGGAAAAAGCATTATAGACTGAATGAGTTGCCCAAGCGGGTAACACAAAAAACTGAGAATGACCGATACGAAACACCGGCCAATATTTGGCTAGGGTTGAGAATGCGGTTTGTTGCTTGAAAACTCAATAGCGTACCAATGTTATAAATAACATTCTTATCGTCCATCATCACAATACCAAGACCACAACGGTCCTGGAGTGATTATGGTCTTGAACTGATACCAAATATTTATATAACAATGTGAGAAACCAAGGGTTTCTTGCAGAATTTGATAATCATATGGTTTCAGATTCGTCAGCTTGAACCACACCACCCCGTGGTGAATGGTTCGCTAACAATCAGAGACCAGGATCATCAACTACTTCATTTTTTCAACGGAGAGTTTGATTCTGGCTCAGGACGAACGCTGGCGGCGTG